>JBEOKA010000336.1:0-25509 GCA_040275325.1 Myxococcaceae bacterium
GCGACAGAGCCGCCCGTGACAGAGCCGCCCGCGACGGAGCCGCCTGCGACGGAACCGCCCGCGACACCACCCGCGCGCCCGGCGTCGAAGTCGCACAGCGAATCGCAGACGCGATTGAACTCGTCGTCATAGCGACCACAGTTGCAGCCGGTCGTCGTCACGACCTGGAGCGCACCGAGCGCGAACAGCAGATGAAGGACTCGTTTCATGGGCAGCTGCTCCTTCGCTTCAGAACCGACCGGAGACGACGGCAGCACCACCACCAGGCAGCGGCGCGAACAAGACCAGCGGGTCCTTCTCGATGCCCTCGACGAGCAGCCAGGCGACCGAGGCTCCTGCGGAGGCGATGCCGAGGCTCAGCAACGTCCACCCCAGGCCGGTGTTCAACTTGCCCGATTGCGCGAGCGTTCGTGCCTGCGTCAGCGCTTCATCTCTCGTCTGGCCCAGCGCCGGCGTCGTGGGGAAGACCCGCAGCGCCTGGTAGTCGGCCTCGGCCGCGATGAGTCGCCACACGCCGATGCCCGTCATGATGACGCCCGCGCCGGTGAGAATGAACGGCTCCCAGTTGATGGGGCGCTTCACCGGAGGCGGCAGCACCACCATCGGTTTGGGCCCCACCACGATGGGCTCGAGCCCGGGAGGAAGGTCTTCAGCGGCCAGGACCGTGCGGCTGATCAGCACCAGCACCATCACCCACGACCATCGATGCATGGCCCTGAGCGTAGCGCAGGCGCGGCCACCGCCGACTTTCAGGCCTCTGTCGTCCGTCAGCGCGTGCTGACTTGCGGCTCAGCGCTTCACGAAGTCGACGTACACCATGGTCTGGTTGAGCAGCATGTACGCGATCTCCCCGAAGGTGACGGGGCCGACCATGGTGCCGGTGGTGCGCCCCTCGAGCCCGCCGTAGAGGAAGTTCAAGATGCAATTGCACGCGAACACGGGCTTGACGTTGCGCGCGGCGAGCTCGCGCTGGAACTCGGCGGCGTAGTCACCCGAGAGCGGGGCCGCGACGCGATAGCTCACCCCTTCGAACACCGGCGCATAGAGGGCGACCTTGCGGGCGGCAGCGTCGACGCTCTGGACGCTGATGTTCACCAGCGCGCCGTTGTAGTCGGCGACGAGCGGCAGCTTGGTGTCGACCTGCTTCTCGGCCAGGTACTCGGCGAAGTTGCGGCGCGCGCCGTTGACGAGGCACTCGTCGACCTCGAAGCCCTCCTTGAAGAAGCGCAGCTCGTCGCCGGCGCCCTGCTTGAAGAGGTTGATGATGTCGATGTTCGCGTGGTGGCTGGCCGGCAGCTTCACGTGCAGCACGGCGGCAGCGTTCTCAGCCTCCTGGCCCGTCGAGCCGTCGAAGACCTTCGGAGTGATCTTCCCGAGGTCGGCGAGATCGACGCCGGCGACCCACCCCACGAGCGGGCGGTCGAACACGCCGGGCCACGAGGGGCCGTGCTGCGCGAACTCGATGTGCGCCTTCGACGACGCGGGCAGAATGACGAACGACACGCCGTTGTCGGGGTAGTCGCTCGGAATGCGCGGCAGCATCGCGACCTCGTACAGCATCGCCTCGGCCTTTTTGGCGAACTCGGGTAGCTGGGTGACGAAGACGCGGTCGGCCGTCTTCGTGCCGCCGGCGTCAGCCATGAAGTAGGGAATCGACCCGCCAATCCACCTGCCGCGGGGCAGCGCGCGGAGCAGCTTCTCGTCTCCAGCGACCAACACCGGCCGGCCCTCTGCGATGAGCGCACTGGCCTCGGCGACTGTCATGAGTGTGTTCATGGTGGCGGTCTCCTTCACTTGAAGATGGCGTTGACGTCGTCGCGGGCGGTGTCGGCGTTCTTCGTGAAGAACTCGAAGGCGACGTCGATGGCGGCCTTCACGCTGTGCTCGTCTTTCTTCGCGCCCATGAGCCTCGCGCGCGTCAGCATCATTCGCGTCGCCAGGCCCTTGAGGCCGTAGTCCGTGTTGCTCTGCACCAGGGCTCTCCAGCGAGGGTCCGTCTTGGGCGGAATCATGTTCGGGCAGCCTCCTTGCGCTCCGCCGCGCCACTTCACGTCGCGTGCCGCGCCGCCGGGCCACCCAAGTCTCACGGGTTGAACGCTCTGATGAGGGTCATTCATGTGTCAGGCTGTTCGGTGACTTCGCGCCCGCCATGTTCATGACGTCTCTGCTCGTCAGCTGCTTGATGTCGGCCAACCCCGAGCCGGTCTTCCGCGATCACGACCGCGTCGTCTTCCTGGGCGACAGCATCACGGTGCTGCACACGTGGACGCGGCTCGTCGAGCTCTCGGTGCGGCTGCGGCACCCCGAGTGGAGCGTGACGTTCATCAACGCGGGCATCGGCGGGAACACGGTCGAAGACGCGCTCGAGCGGCTCGACGTCGACGTGCTCGCGCACCAGCCGACGGTGGTGTTCGTGAACTTCGGCATGAACGACGCCTCGTTTCCCGAAGGCAGCAGCGGCGCGGCGTTCGAGAAGAACATGACGACGCTGCTCGACCGGCTCGCGAAGGCGAAGGTGCGCCGTGTGGTGTGGCTCGACACGACGCCGTACGACACCTCGGTCGGCGCGGGGAACGCCTTCAACCGTCGCCGCGTCGCGCGCATCACCGAGCTGGTCGAGTTCACGAAGACGCTGGGCGCCGAGCGCGAGCTGCCGGTGGTGCCGGTGAACGACGCGGTCACGCGCGCCATCACGGCGTGGAAGGCGGGCAAGCGCAGCGAGAACCTGATGCCCGACCGCATTCACCCGGGGCCGACGCTGCACGGCGTGATGGCGGCTGAGGTGCTCTCGACGGTGGGCTTCGACGTGACGCCAGCGCGGGTGAAGGTCTCGGTGCGCGACGGCGCTGCGTTCGTCGAGGGCCGTGATGCAGGCGTGCCGCTCGTCGATGGGCGATGGGAGCTGGAGCTCTCCTCCGTGAAGGCGCCGCTGCCCTTCGTGGCCAGCGCCGACGCGAAGCTGCTCGACTCGAAGGCGCTGCTCTCGCTCGGCGCGTTGACGGTCTCCCTCGTCGGCCTTCCGCCGAAGCAGCGCTACCTGGTGCGCGCGGGCACGCTCGAGGTGGGCCGCTTCACGGGCGCGCAGTTGTCGGCGGGCGTCGACGTGATGCAGAGCGCCCCACCGCGAGTCGCTCCGGGGCCAGAGCGCGCCGACCTCTCCATCTGTGAGGCCACCACCGGCAACCCGTGGGCGAACGACGTGTCGTGCCTGTTCAACCTGCTCTTCGGGAAGGACCAGCTTCGCATCAGCATGCGGCACGAGAAGACGCGCGGGCTGCCCGACTCGGTGCCCGGCTATCTCGAGAAGCTGTCGGCGTTGCAGCAGGCGTGGGTCGATGACGTCGAGAAGGACGTGGCCGCGCGGGTGCTCGCCATGCGCCAGCGGCCGCACGTGTTGAGCCTCGAGCCAGAGCTTCCCCGTGATGGAGGTGCCCCGTGAGCGTCGAAGAGAACGCCCCGAACCCGATGGCGGCGCCTCCTCCCGGTGGCGGAGGCGGTGGGAAGGTTGCGGCCACCATCGTGGTGACGGTGCTGGTGCTCGGGCTGTGCTGCGTGGCCATCACCATCTTCGGCATCGCGATACCCAACTTCATGAAGTTCGGCGCGCGCTCGAAGAACTCCGAGGCGAAGTCGAACCTGAAGGCCGCGTTCACCGCAGAGAAGTCGTTCTTCGGCGAGTACGACCGGTACTCACCGTTCATCGAAGAGGTTGGCTTTCTGCCCGAGGCGGGCAACCGCTACCTCTACGCGCTGTCGGCCGACGGAGAACTCTCGCCGCCCGCGCCGCGCGCCTCGGAGGAGCGGCACACCGGCGTTCACTCAGACCCGCGGTTCAAGGCCTCGGACGCCGACCTCGAGGCGAGGGTGCCCGATGCGCTCTGGGACGAGGTGGGCCTCTCGGGTGAGTGCCCGAAGTGCGACATCACCATTCTCGCGGTGGGCAACATCGATGGTGATGACGACGTCGATGTCTGGAGCATCTCGACGCGTGAGCGCGTCATCGACGGCGCCACCGTGGGCGCAGGCACGCCGTATCAGCACGTCGATGACCTGAAGTGAAGGTCAGGGCGTCAGCTCGATGCCCTCGTAGAGTTCGTCGACTGGGAAGCGGAGCGGCGGTGTCGCGAGGGTCACCACCTCTCCGCCCCTGACGTCGCGCTCGCTCCACCCACTGTCAGTGCGCTCGACGACCGTGATTCGACGCGCCCGATGCGACACGAGCAGCACGACCTTCAGTGAGGCGAGCTGCTTGTAGCTCCTGAGTTTCTCGGAGCGGTCGTAGTTCTCGGTCGAGGGACTGGTGACCTCGACGAGGAGTGTCGGGTTGGTCGCCGCGTTGCGGTCTCTGGTCGAGGTCTCCAGGGCTCCGCACACCACCGACACATCAGGGAACGTTGCGAGGTCGGAGTGCTCGACGAGAATCTTGAGGTCTGAAGAAAAGACCGTGCAGTTCTTCGTGAGTGCGGTCTGGAGCAGGGCGATGGCACGCGCTCCGAGTCGGGCGTGTGACGGCGTGCCGCCCGGCGTCGCGTAGATTTCACCTTCGACGTACTCGAGCTTGAGCTGGCTGACTTCGAGCGCGCGCAGGTACTCGTCGTAGGTGTAGTCGTGAAGGCGTCGTGCGAGCGTCACGCCTCGAGCGTACCCGGAGGCGACGTCTACCAGCCATCGACGAGGGCGCGTGACAGCAGGCCGACCAGGTCTTCGCGGTACGACTCGTCCTTCTCGCTCAGCTCGGCGACGCCGCCCTCGAGGTCGAGGTTGAAGAAGACCTCGGCGTACTGCTCGTCCTTCTCGAAGAAGACCTTCGTCGTCAGCCACGTTCCGGGCGCGGCGCCGTCTTCGGCCTCGCTGAAGCCATCGGCTGCGCGCACGAGGCCTGTTCCGAGCACGGCGGTCGCCAGCTTCACGGGCACGAGCTTTCTGGGCTTCGGCACGGCAGCGGGCGCGCTCGTCTGAAAGGCCTTCGCCACCGCGGCCACGAAGCGCTTGCTCGCCTCACGGTCGACGTTCACCAACCGCAGCTCCGAGAACGAGAACGGCTCACTGCTCTTCTTCGGAGTCTCGAGGCCCACCCGCACGAACGCCGTCGGGTCGCTTCGGGGCGCGAGGTCGAAGAACGTGTAGCTGCCGCCGGCTTTGTGAAAGGGCGGAGTCTCGGTGGGCAGCTGCTTCGTCGACACGTTCGAGAGCACGAGCTCGAGCCTGGCCCACTCGGTGGGAGCATCTCCCAGCGTCGGCTGCACCAGCGGCGTCAGCCGCTTCGTCGGCGCGTACTTCGCGTCTTGCTGCGCTTCTTTCTCGGCCTGCTTCAGCGCGGCCTCGGTGGCGCTGGTCGACAGCTCGAGCGCCGGCGCTTCGGGGCAGCCCTGCTCGTCGCGAATGGTGAGCACGTACCAGCGGCGGTTCGAGCGCGCGAAGCACGCGGTGTAGCGCTCGGTCTTCTTGTTGCGCACGGCGGTGACGTCGAGTGACGGCGTGGTCGCGTCTTCGCTCAGCGTCGGGTCGCAGCGAACGTCGTCCCACGAGGTGTGAAAGTCGACGAGCCCATCACGCAGGGCCGCCTCGGCGAGTGCGCAGGCCGTCTTCGCGTCGAGCTGGGTGAGCAACCGCCCCGGCTTCGCGCGCTCGAGCGCCGCCTTCTCGAGCCGCTTCGCCTGATACGAGTCGACGCCGACCATCACCAGCGCCACGGCCAACAGCGCCGTCGACAGTCCGCTGAGCACGAGCGCGACGATGGAGATGACGGGTGTCGTTCGCCCTGCGGCCTTCGCCTCGCGAATCGACAGCACCGCGAGCACGGCGCCAATCCACCCGAGCGGCGCGCAGCAGGCGAGCGAGATGGCGCTCAAGACGACCGAGAGCACGTCGCGGCCCGAGGCTCCTGAGGCAGGGGTCACGTTCGTTGGTGCCACGGGCGGCAGTTGCACCATCGGCGTCGGCGCGCCTGGTGACAGCGTGACGTGCGGGGTCAGCGAAGCCGGCGACAGCTCGCCCTCGAACTCGGCCATCACGCGCGCGGTGACATCGGTGCCGCCGCCCAGGTTCTGAATCAACACCATCGGCGTGTAGATGAAACCCCAGGGAAAGCCCCACCACCCGAGGAAGAAGGACAAGAACGTCCACCCGAGGCCGGCGACGACGGGGCTCTGGCCCGCGCGCACGAAGGTGATGTCGCTCGAGCGCTTGAACGTCAGAATCAGCAGCGAGACGCAGTAGCCGTAGACGACGAAGCGGCCGCCGCGGCTCACCTCATCGCGCAGCTGGTGAACCGACAGCCCCTCGACTCCGACGATCTTCAAGAAGTGCCTCCCCTCAGGGCTCTTCGGGACAACCCTTCGCGGTCGCGACGCCGGCCTGCTTCGGGCACGCGTCGACCAGGTCCATCACGCCGTCACCATCGGAGTCGGTGTCGGGGCAGCCCTGCTTCTCGCTCACGCCCCGCGTCTCGGGGCAGCGGTCGCGCGCGTCATCGACGCCATCGCCATCACCGTCCGGACCCGCCACCGCAGCGCTCTCACCGAACTTCGGCACCCAGGTGAGGCCCAGCATGGCGCGGAAGGCGGGGGTGCCAGGCGTGCCGCCGAGGCCGGGCCCACCGAGCAGGAACACCTCGAGCTGCTCGTGCTCGAGGAACGCCGCGCGCGCGCCCAGCAGCACCTCGAGGCTCGCCGCCGACTTCGTGAAGGGCACGAGCCCGCGCAGGCCCACCTCTCCGCGAATCACGTGCAGTGCGCGCGTCGTCGACGCCGCCAGCCCGAAGGCGAACTGACTGCCCACCTCGTCGATGATGACGGTGCTCGTCGGGCTCAGCGCCTCGCTGCCACGCACGGTGACGCCAACGTCAGCGCCCACGCGCACCGGCCCGAAGGAGTACCCCGCCTGCACGCGCGGCACGAAGGCGAGGCCAAGGCCCGGGTCTTTCGTGAGCGCGGCTGCCGTGCCGAGGGGAAGCGTGAGGCCCAGCATCAACCCGAGGTCGAGCGGTCGCCCGCGGTCTTGCCGCAAGAAGGCGACGCGGCCCTGCAGCAGCGGCGCTCCGAGCGCGGTGGCTGCGACCGGCAAGAGCCCGTATGCCGAGAGGTCGTCACCCCGCTGAAACGCGACGAGCGGCAGCTGGAGCCCCACCTCGAGCCAGTCGAAGATGCCGAAGCCGGCGACGAGGTGCGCGGTGACGCGGCTGCTGACGAGGGCGCCCACCCGTGCGCCGTCGACGGTGAAGACGAGCGGGTCGTGCGCGTAGTGGCCGACGAGCCCGAGCGAGAGCTGTCGCTGCTCCAACAGGTCGGCTGAGCCCAGCGTCATCGTGTGCCGCGCGCCCGGGTTGAAGGTGAAGCGCTCGAGCTCGAAGCCGGGCACGGGCTGCGGCTGGGCCAGCGCGCTCGTCGCCATCATCACCAGCAGACACGTCAGTCGTCGGGCCACGGCGCACTTCTACGTCGCACCCGGGCGCCGACCTAACGCGTAGTGTGCGCGTCGAATGAGCCACGTTCGGGACCTCGAGGCTGCCAACGCGCTGTGGACTCGGGGCGAGCACCGCGAAGCACTCGCGACGCTGCTGCGCCTGTGGAGCCGGTGGAAGGTGGCGCGCCTCGGCGACCTCATCGCCCGCCTCACCGTCGAGGCCTCGAAGGGGCGCGCGCCGATTCGGCCCTCGGGCTCACGCTCGGCCGTCGAGGTGTGGAGAGCCGTGGAGGCCGCTCGCGACGTGCTCGACCTGCCGCGGCTGCTCGAGCCGATTCCCAAAGCGACGACGGGCGTTCAGCGTGGCCGCGTCGAGGCGCTGGTGACGTGGCCCGAGCACCCGTTGCTGGCGCGCACGGCGCTCGAGTGGCTCTCGACGCACAAGGTGACGGTCTTCACGACGGAGCTCGCGGCGATGCTCGAGCGCGTGGAGGACCCGGCGCTGTCGGCTCGCCTCGTCGCGCTGGGCCCGAACCTCACGACCGCGATGCGGTACGTCGGGCGGCGGCAGGCGAAGGTCATCGTCGAGCTCGCGGCGAAGGCGGCCTCGTGGCGGGAGCCGAAGGTGTCGCCCGCCGAGGCCACCGCGCTCGACGCGTTCGGCGCGGCGACGAAGCCCTCGCCCGTGCACGACACCGCTGCGCTCTTCGCGAAGGTGTACGCCGCGCCCCACGACGATGCCCTGCGGGCGCTGCTCGCCGACGCGCTCGTCGCCGCAGCAGACCCACGCGGCGAGTTCATCTCGATGCAGCTGCTGCGGGGTGACGCCGCGCCCTCGAAGGCCGAGAAGAAGCTCGAGGCCGAGTGGAGAGACGCCTGGCTCGGTCGCCTCGCGCCCTGTTTCCGCAAAGGCGTCGTGTTTCGGCGCGGCTTCCCCGCCGAGGGCGCGTACGAGAAGGGCGGCGACCCGTCGTGGCCCGAGTGGGCGACGTTCGAGGCGCTCGACCTGATGCCCGCGAGCGGCTTCATGACGGGCGGCGTCGGTATTCTCGTGAAGGCGCCATTGAAGGCCCTGCGCCAGGTAACGCGCATCGGGCGGCCGGTGCTCGACGAGGCTGACGGCGAGCCCACCATCTTCACGCTCGACGACGTGCCGTGGCACACGCTCGGGCTTCAGTGCGTCGAGGCCTTCGTCGACGCGCTGCCGAAGCTGCTCACCGCCAGGCGCTTCCCGAAGGTGCACACGTTTCACCTCGACACGCCGCCCGGCTGGCACCCGCCGAGTGACGCGCTGCTCGCGCCGCTGCTGAAGCTGCCGTGGTTCGCGCAGGTGAAGCACCTGGAGGCGGCGGTCGGGCCGCAAGCCCTCGCCACCGCGCTCACCGCGAAGGTCGACACACTCGTGCTGAAGGACCACGTCGGCCTCTCTCGCGCCGAATACCGCGCGATGGAGGGACGGCTCGCGCTCAGCATCGAGTCCATCGCGCCGCGCTCCCTCGACCTGCTCGTCTCGCTGCTCCAGACCCTGAAGGGCCGCGAGCTGGCGCACGTCTCGCTCGAGCTGCCGCGCTGCAAACGTGATGGCTCGCTGCTGGTGGCAAGCCCCTACAAGAAGGTCGACCTCGCGCCAGTGCTGAAGCTGTTGGAGCGGCTGTCTCCCGCCCGCCTCGACCTGCCCGAGTGACGCTCAGGGCGCGTGAAGCACCCGCTCGGCGACGCGCTTGAGCTCGGCCAGACGCAGCGGCTTGGGCAGCCAGTCGTTCATGCCCGCCTCGAGGCAGCGCTGGCGGTCGCTCTCGAAGGCGTTGGCCGTCATGGCGATGATGGGCAGCTGGCCGGCCGAGAAGCGCTCCCGCAGCCGCCGGGTGGCGGTCAGCCCATCCATCTCGGGCATCTGCAGGTCCATGAAGACGACGTCGGCGCAGGCGGGGTCGGCGGCGAGGCGCTCGACGGCGACGCGGCCGTTGTCGACGACCTCGGTGCGGAAGCCCAGGCGCATGAGGAGCGAGCGGCCCAGCACCTGGTTGACGCGGTTGTCTTCGACGAGCAGCGCGCGGCGGCCCGCGAAGGTGGCGCCCAGGTGCGACTCGATGGGCTCGGCGGGCAGCTCGCCCTCGTACTGGCGCAGGGGCACCTGCATGGTGAAGGTGCTGCCGCGACCGGGCGTGCTCTCGACCGAGATGGTGCCACCCATCAGCTCGACGAGGCGCCGCGAGATGGCGAGGCCCAGGCCAGTGCCACCGAAGAGCCGCGTCGTCGACGCGTCGGCCTGGGTGAAGGGTTGAAACAGCCGCGCCTGTTGCTCGGGCGTCATGCCGATGCCCGAGTCACTCACCGAGACGACGAGCACCTGCCGCGCGGCGCGCCAGCCGGCCTCGAGGCGCACGGTGCCCTCGGCGGTGAACTTCACCGCGTTGCCGACGAGGTTGGTGAGCACGCGGCCGAAGCGCAGCGCGTCTCCCTCGAAGGTGTCGGGCGTGTCGACCGCGACGTGCGCCACCACCTGCACCTGCTTCTCGCGCGCGAGCGAGTCGCCCATCACCTGCAGCCGGCCCACCAGCGCGCGCAGCGAGAACGGCACCAGCTCGAGCTCGATTCGGCCCGACTCGATGCGTGAGAAGTCGAGCAGGTCGTCGAGCAGCTTGAGCAGGTCGCTCGCCGACGCCTGAATGTTGCCCACCCAGCTGCGCAGCTCTGGAGTCAGCGAGCCGTCGAGCAGCGCGAGGTCGGAGAAGCCAATCACCGCGTTCATCGGCGTGCGCAGCTCGTGGCTCATGTTGGCGAGGAACTCGCCGCGGGCCTTGTTCGCGGCCTCGGCGGCCTGCTTGGCGGCCAGCAGCGACGTCTGCACCTCGCGCTCGGCGGTGATGTCTTCGTACACCCCCAGAATGCCGATGACGGCGCCGAGCTCGTTCCGCAGCGGCACCTTGCTGGTGCGCAGCCAGATGGTCTGGCCGTTCTGGGTCTGCGGCTCCTCGTAGCGCAGCTTCGGCACGCCCGACTCGAGCACGCGGCGGTCGTCTTCACGGTACAGCTCGGCCTGGGCGCGCCAGACGAGCTGGTGGTCGGTGCGGCCCACGACGTCAGCGGCGCTCGCCACGCCGGCGTCGCGCGCGAACGCGTGGTTGCAGCCCAGGTAGACGCCGCGCAGGTCTTTCCAGAAGACGCGCACCGGCGCGGTGTCGATGACCGACTGCAGCACCGCGTGCGCCTCGCGTGCCTGCAGCTCGGCTTCGACCATCGAGGTGATGTCCTGCGCCGTGCCGAGGGAGCGCAGCGGCTGGCCCGAGGGAGCGCGCTCGGTGACGCAGCGCTCGTGCACGTGACGCACCCGGCCGTCGGAGAGGACGATGCGGTGCCGCAGGTCGTAGGGCGCCTGGTGCTCGACGTGGGCGCGGAAGGCGTCGATGACGCGCGCGCGGTCTTCGGGGTGCACGAGCGCCTCGAAGTCGGCGAGGGTGACGGGCGTCGTGCGCGCCGACACGCCGAAGATGCGCGCGGTCTCTGGCGACCAGTGCAGCGCGTTGGTGACGAGGTCGAGTGTCCAGTGGCCGAGGTTGGCGAGCTGCTGCGCCAGGTGAAGCTCGTCGGCCTGCTGCTGGTCGGCGGTGATGTCAGAGACGCAG
This sequence comes from Myxococcaceae bacterium, assembly GCA_040275325.1. Lineage (GTDB taxonomy): Bacteria > Myxococcota > Myxococcia > Myxococcales > Myxococcaceae > Xiheimicrobium. Next base: position 11,031 of record JBEOKA010000336.1, read on the forward strand.
GCGAGCTGTGCGCGCAGGCTGCCGCTCGAGTCACGGAGCAGCGCGCTCGTCACCCGCAGCACCACCCACCGACGCTCCCGGTGCCAGACCCGAACCGTCGTCGGCGGGCTCTCTTCGCCGCGCCGCCCCGCTTCGCCCATCGCGACGAGGCGGGCCCGGTCTTCAGGGTGAATCGCCCGGAACATGCGGGCGGCCGTGACGGTGCGCCGCGGGTGGTAGCCCAGCAGGTGGAACAGCTCGTCAGACAGTCGCACCGCGCCGGTCACGAAGTGGCGCTCGAGCGTCGCCGTCTGTGTTGCCCGGAGCACCAGCTCGAGCCGCTCTCTGTCGGTGATGGGCACGCTCAAGGAATTAACGCGTGATCGGCAGCAGCAACTGCGAATCAGCCCGGCATCCATCAGGTCGCCACGAACCCATGAGTCGGTGTCGCAGTGGCCGACATCACCTCTCTCGTGGGATACGTGCGGCCTCTTCAAGGAGTTGGCGCATGCGTTCTCTGCTCTTCGTCGTGTCCTTCGCGGTCGTCAGCGCCGCAGCCTGTCAGTGCGGAGGCACCGGCAACCTGTGTGAAGCCACCAACTGTGGCCCGGGCCTCAGGTGCGACCCGAAGACGGGCGGCTGCGTGCTCGACTCCACCGGGACGGGTGGTGGGCTCAGCGGTACGGGCGGCGGCTCCTCGACCACTGGCGGAGGCGGAGGCGGCGACGACGCGGGCCAGGCAGTCGACGCCGGCAGCCTTGACTGCCCCGCGACGTGCGCCGGCAACGCCCCCATCTGCGACCGCACGCTCGGCCGCTGCGTGGCCTGCACCGCGACGCAGGGCTGCTCGGGCGCGACGCCGGTGTGCAACCGCCTCTGGCAGGGCGGTCTCGGCCGATGCCAGGTCTGCACCGACGACAACACGGGCTGCGCTTCGCCCACGCCCTGGTGCGACGTCACCATCAACCCCGCGGCGGGGTGCATCGGCTGCCGCTCCACCGATGACTGCCCCGTGCCCGGCACCGTCTGCGACAGCTTCGGCTCGCGCTCCTGCGTGGCGAACGACGGCGGCTTCGGTGGCGGTGGCGGCGGCAACAACGGCGTCATCTGGGGCGACGGTGGCGTGACGAACCGCTGCCTGCCCGGCGCGACGCCCAACCCCACCATGTGCACCTCGGAGTGCCCCAAGGGCTACGTCTGCCAGGGTGGCCGCTGCGTGCTGCGCGGCTCGAGCGGCCCCGTGCAGGTGACGCTGCGCTTCCCCGTCGCCGAAGACCTCGACCTCTACGTGGTGGAGCCGCTGCCCGACGCCGGCACCTGCGAAATCTACTACCAGCAGCCGGGCATCAACCCGACGCCGCCGCCCATTCCGATTCCCTTCCCGATTCCGATGCCGAACTGCGGCGCGAAGGGCTGGCTCGACCTCGACGCCAACCGCGCGTGCAACATCGACAACGTGAACGTCGAGAACATCATCTACTCGCCGGGCGTCATCGCCACGAGCGGCCGTTACGTGGTGCGCGTCAACTACTGGCAGAACTGCTCGGCCACCGCGCCGGTGCCGTACGAGGTCGAGGTGCGGGCCAACGGTCAGACGCGGTATTTCTGCGGCACCTTCCAGCCCAACCAGGCGAGCGGAGGCGGGGCCGGCGCGGGCCGCTTCATCGCCGACTTCGTCATTCCGTGACGCCGCTCTTCACGACCCCTCCGACGCTGGAGCACCGGACCGGGCTCGTGAAGGTGTGGCTGTTCGATGCGCAGGCGACGATGGTCGACCAGGTGCTGGCGCCCTCGCTCTCCGATGAGGTCGCCGCGTTCCTCACCAGGCCCGCTTCGTCTCGAAGGCTCGCGAGCGGCTCATCGAGTGGGGCCGCGCGTCGCTCGCGCACTCGGCCCACGTGAGCGTGTGCATCTCGGAGCAGTCGTCACCCTTCGTGCGCATCGCCGCCGTCACCGGCATCGGCGTGCTGCGCATGCTGAAGATGCCCATCGAGCTGGTGAGCGACCTCGAGCCGGTGCTGGCTCCATTGCGCTGAGGCCAGCTGACAGCAGGAGTCGCCTCCACGTGAGCGTCAGCTTACGATTGCCATGCCCTGGTGGTGCTCGCGGTCCAGCTCGATTCGTGGGTGACTGCGTCCAGTTTATCGTTCTATGACGATGAAAGGCGCTCGCGCGGTGAGTGGCGCCGTGTGCTGGAGGGAGTTCCTTGCAGATGAAGAAGAAGACGTTGGACCGGCCGTCATGTGGCCCGCCTGCCATCGCCGAGGAAGTGCCAGACGTTCGGCCCGTCGAGGGAACGGAGGCCGACGAAGAGCTCGCCAGCTTCGCCAAGGCGCTGGGCCACCCTGCGCGCGTGCAGATCATCCGCATGTTGGTGCGCCGCCAGGTGTGCATCTGCGGCGACATCGTCGACGTGCTGCCGCTCGCGCAGTCGACCGTCTCGCAGCACCTGAAGGTGTTGAAGGACTCGGGCCTGATTCGCGGAGAAATCTCGGGGCCCCGCACCTGCTACTGCATCGAGCCACGCGCCTTGCGCCGCCTGAAGGCGCTGATGGGGAGCCTGTAGACCATGAGCACGTTGACGAAGCGACTGTCCTTCCTCGACCGGTACCTCACGCTGTGGATCTTCACCGCCATGGGCGTGGGCATCGGTCTCGGCTTCTTCGCACCGGGCGTGGTGCCGATGCTGAACGAGCTGAGCGTCGGCACGACGTCCATTCCCATCGCGGTGGGCCTGGTGCTGATGATGTACCCGCCGCTCGCCAAGGTTCGTTACGAGGAGCTGCCGCGCGTCTTCCGAAACTGGAAGGTGCTGATTCTCTCGCTCGTGCAGAATTGGCTCATCGGCCCGGTGCTGATGTTCGCGCTGGCCGTCATCTTTCTGCGCGACAAGCCCGAGTACATGGTGGGGCTCATCCTCATAGGCCTCGCCCGGTGCATCGCGATGGTCATCGTGTGGAACGACCTCGCCAGCGGCGACACCGAGTACTGCGCGGGCCTGGTGGCGTTCAACTCCATCTTCCAGGTGCTCTTCTTCTCGGTCTACGCGTGGGTCTTCATCACCGTGGTCCCCGGGTGGCTGGGCATTCAGGGCGCCGAGGTGCACTTCACCATCGGCGACATCGCGCAGAGCGTCTTCATCTACCTGGGCATTCCCTTCATCGCGGGCATCGCCAGCCGCTTCGGGCTGCGCGCGCTCAAGGGCGAGGATTGGTACCGGAAGGTCTTCATCCCGCGAATCTCACCCATCACACTGGTCGCGCTGCTGCTGACCATCGTGTTGATGTTCTCGCTCAAGGGCGAGGCCATCGTGCACGTGCCGTTCGACGTGGTGCGCATCGCGGTGCCGCTGCTCATCTATTTCGTCATCATGTTCTTCGTGTCGTTCTTCATGAGCCGGAAGGTCGGCGCGACCTACGGGCAGACGGCGACGCTCTCGTTCACCGCCGCGTCGAACAACTTCGAGCTCGCCATCGCCGTGGCGGTCGCCACCTTCGGCATGGGCCACGGCGCGGCCTTCGCCGCAGTCATCGGGCCGCTGGTCGAGGTGCCGGTGCTCATCGGGCTGGTGAACGTCGCGCTCAAGCTGCGGCAGAAGTACTTCCCCAATGACCCGGGCGAGCTCGCGAGGGTCGCCAACTGCGCTGTCGATGTGAGGCCGTCATGAGCACCAGCTGGGAGACGGAAGCCGCCGCCATCGCGGCGCTCAAGCCGAAGCACGTGCTGTTTCTCTGCGTCGCAAACTCGGCGCGCAGTCAGATGGCCGAGGGGCTCGCACGCTCGATGGCTCCTGCGGGCGTGAAGATCTCTTCCGCGGGCTCAGCGCCGTCGAAGCTCAACCCGCTCGCAGTGAAGGCGCTCGCCGAGCTCGGGCTCGACATCAGCACCCACTACTCGAAGAGCGTCGATGACATCCCGCCCGCTGACGTCGACGTCGTGGTGACGCTGTGTGCGGAAGAGGTCTGCCCCGTGTTCCTCGGGAAGGCGATGCGCGTGCACTGGGGACTCCCAGACCCCGCCGGCGTTCTCGGGGACGAGGCGGTAAAGCTGCAGTCCTTCCGCGACGTGCGTGACGAGCTTCGGCGACGACTCTCGACCGTCTTTGCGTGAAGCAGCCTGCATCAGGGTCATGGGGTTGGTGAGCGACCTCGCGCCGGTGCCTGCCCCAATGCGTTGACGTCGGGAGCTGCCTCTGCAGGGTCGCGACACTCCAGGGCGGAGCCGCCTTCTGCGAGTGCGGAGTGACGACATGGCCGGCCTGCGCACGATTCTGCAACTGCAGAACGGTGACACCGCACGTCGCCAATGGCACTCGAAGTCGCCAAACGTGCACCGGGCGCGCGGAGGAAGGAGTCGTCGGCTGCAGCGCGCTGCGACGACGCGCTGATGCAGCCTTCCGCGCCCTGGAAGGCTCTTGAAGGGTTCGCGCCGCCGAGTCGGCGCATTCCGTGTCGCTCGGCCAGTGGGGGAGTCACAACATGGGTATTCGAGACGAGCAGTCGAGCTCAACCGAGCTCAAGCGTGACGCGCGCTATCACGGCGCCGCCGTCATCTCGGACAAACGCACCGAGCACCTCGCCGCAGGCGTTCAGAGCGTCATCGCCGCCGTCTCCGACGCCGCCAGCGCGACCGAGCTGGCGGACGAGGGGCGAATGATCGCGCTGGCGAAGCTGAGCCGCGCCGACTTCGAGCTCGATGAGCTGCTCCGTGAGCTCGAGCTCGACCTGCTGAAGGCCGTCGCGAAGAACCGCAAGGACCCGCTGTACCGCGCCACGTTCCCCGACGGGCTCTCGGCCCTGCTCGCGCTGCGCGGCAGCGACCAGAACGACGCCGTCGGTACGCTGGTGAAGGCGCTCGAGAAGCGTGCGCCCGACCTCGCGAAGTCGTACGGCAAAGAGCTGACCCGCCTGGCGAAGGTCGCGGTCGACGCGGAGAGCGCCTGGAAGAAGGCCGAGGCGTCGGCTTCGGCCATCTTCGGTGAAGAGGTGCTGGCGCGCCTCGAGCTCGTGCGGCAGCTGCAGAAAAACGAGGGCGCGTTGACGACGGTGTTCCCCGGGCAGCGTCGCCGGGTGCGCAGCTTCTTCCGGCCCACCCGCCGTCGCGGCGCGGCGCCTGACGACGGCTCGCCCGAGCTCGACAAGCCCGAGGAGTGACGCTCCCTCCAGGTGGGTCGGCCTTCACTCGCTCGCGCGGCGTGACCCACCTTTCGGCGCTGCGGTTGAAGAAGATCAACCGGCTGTTCCGGGCCTCACCCGGTCGGGCGTTTGCACACCCACTGGTTCATGTCGAACCCGGTCGAGAGCCGCCTGGCTGCCGCCGTGCTGGCGGGCGGCATCGCCTTCGTGGGGGTGTGCCTCAGCTGGTCCTTCTCCCAGAACGCGCAGGAGGCGAGCCTTCAGTCAGGGCGCGAGCGCTTTCTGCGCGCGAACGACCGGCTGCTGGCCGAGACCCAACGGCGGCTGCGCCTGCCGGAGTTCGGCCTGCGCGGCGCGCGCGGCGCCCTCGTCGCCAACCCCGTCTGGCAGCGGCGCGACTTCCTTCGCTACTTCGAGTCACGCGACCTGGCGACCGAGTTCCCCGGCGTGCGCGGCGTCGGTGTCATCGAGTGCGTTCGACGCGAGGCGCTGCCGGCGTTCGTCGAGCGGCAGCGGGCCGACGGAGAGCCGTCGTTCGCGGTGCGCACCTCGGGTGAGGCGAGCCAGCTCTGCGTCATCACCGCGGTGCACCCCAGAGTCGGCAACGAGGCCGCCTGGGGCTTCGACGTCTTCTCGGAGGCCCACCGGCGCGCCGCGCTCGAGCGGGCCGTCGACTCGGGCGAGCCGACCCTCACCGCGCCGGTGCACCTCGTTCAGGTGACGCGCTCGCTGCCTGGAATGCTCTTCATGCTGCCCGTCTATGCCGAGGGTGCGCGGCTGACGACGCCGGCCGAGCGCCAAGAAGCCCTGCGCGCCGTCGTCTACTCGCCCATCGTCGCGCACGACCTCTTCGACGGCGTACTCAGCGCCGCCGACGGCCAGGTCGACCTCGACCTCTACGACGGCCTCACGCCCTCTCGAGAGGCGAGCCTGTACGACCCGGGCAGGCACCTCGAGGGTGTGGTCGAGGCCGGCGGGCTGTTCCGAGACGAATCCGTCATCGAGGCAGGCGGGCGCTCGTTCCTCGTTGTCACCCGCTCGACGCCGGCGTTCGAAGCGACGGTCGACCTCTCGAGGTCACGCGCGGTGTGGTGGTTGGGCGTCGGCATCAGCCTGCTCTTCGGGCTCGTCGCGTGGCTGCTGGTTCGCAGCCGCGTTCGGGCCCTGACGATGGCGAGGGCGATGACGCGCGAGCTGCGCGAGGCGAACGCGAGCGTCGACCAGATGCTGCGTGAACGAGAGGCGCTGTTCGCCACCATCAACCACCAGTTCATCGTCAGCGTGGCCGCGCCCGACGGCCGCATCATCGACGTGAACGAGAAGATGGAGGCGCTCACCGGCTACACCCGTGACGAGCTGCTCGGGCAGAACCACCGCATGTTGAACTCGGGCCGGCACCCGAGGGCGTTCTGGGTCGAGATGTGGAAGACCATCGCCGGCGGGCACACGTGGCGCGGAGAGGTCTGCAACCGGCGGCGTGATGGCTCGGAGTACTGGGTCGACGCGCTCATCGCGCCGCTGGCGGGGCCTGACGGGCGCACCGATCGCTACCTTTCGATTCGCGCCGACATCACGCCGCGCAAGGAGGCCGAGGCCGCGCTCGCGGAGCAGACGGAGCTGGCCCGAGAGCTCGCCAGTCACGCCGAGGCCGCCAACCGCGCCAAGAGCAGCTTCCTGGCGAACATGAGCCACGAGATTCGAACGCCCATGAACGGCGTGCTGGGCATGACCGAGCTGATGCTCGCGATGAACCTGAACCCCGAGCAGGAGGACGCGGCGCGCACCATCTACCGCTCGGCCGAGGCGCTGCTCGTCATTCTCAACGACATTCTCGACTTCTCGAAGATCGAAGCCGGCAAGCTCGAGTTCGAGCGGCTGCCCTTCGACGCCGAGGAGCTGCTCTACGACGTGGTCGAGCTCTTCCGCGGCCGGGTGCAGGGCACGCCGCTCGAGCTGCTGGTGCGGGTCGACGCCAACGCGCCGCACTTCGTCTGGGGCGACCCGTCGAGGCTGCGGCAGATCGTCACCAACCTCGTCGGCAACGCGGTGAAGTTCACGCGCTCAGGGCACGTGCTGCTCGAGCTCGAGCGCCGCGAGGGGAACCTGGTGGTGCGGGTCACCGACACGGGGCCGGGCATTCCCCACGAGCGGCAGAAGGTGCTGTTCGAGCCCTTCACGCAGGCCGACGCCTCGACCTCGCGACGGTACGGCGGCACGGGGCTGGGGCTCGCCATCTCGCGACGGCTGGCGCACGGCCTGGGCGGCACCCTCACGCTGGCCAGCACTCCAGGAGAAGGCGCGTCGTTCGAGGTCGTGCTGCCGCTCGAAGAGGCACCAGCGCCTGCCTCGCCCGTCGTCTCGCTCGGCGGCACGCGGGTGCTGGTCGTCGAGCGGGTCCCTCTCCAGCGCCGCATCGTCAGGGAGCAGCTCGAGCGCCTGGGCGCCACCGTCGACGTCTTCACCGAGGCCGATGACGTGCCGTTCTCGAGCCGCGCCCGCTTCGACGTCGTGCTCACTGGCGACGCGGGCCTCGAGACGCTGCAGGCCAGGGGCGTGGCTCCGCTGGTGCTGCTCACCACCCATGCGTCGCGGAGTGAGCGCGGGGGGCTCGCCGGGCTCATCACCAAGCCGTGCTCGGCGCGGGTGCTTGGGCAGGGGCTCGACGCCGCGCTCGCCGGTGCGAAGGGGCCACGACGCACGCCGCTGGCGGTGGTGGCGGCGCCGTCACCGCAGCCGCGCCGCCGCGTGCTGCTCGCCGAAGACAACGCCATCAACCAGCGCATCGCGCGCGTCATGCTCGAGAAGCTGAACTGCGAGGTGATGGTGGTGGAGGACGGGCGCGCCGCGGTCGCCATCACCGAGCGCACCGCGTTCGACGTCGTCTTCATGGACTGTCAGATGCCCGAGCTCGACGGCTTCGAGGCCACCGCCGCGATTCGCGCGCGCGAGTCTGCCCGCAACCTGCCGCGCCTGCCCATCATCGCGATGACGGCCAACGTCACCGCCGAAGACCGCGCGCGCTGCGTCGCCGCGGGTATGGATGATCACGTCGCCAAGCCCGCCCGCAGCGTCGACCTCGAGCGCGCGCTGAACGGGTTGAACCAGCGGCGCGCTGCCTGAAGCGCCCGATGACAAGTCGCCGCGCCTCGTGAAGAGTCCCTTCCCGCATGAGCGAGCAACGTGACGACGAGACGCGGGAGTACTCGAACGGTGACCTCACCGTCGTCTGGCAGGCGAAGAAGTGCATGCACTCGGGCATCTGCTTCGCGGGCCTGCGACAGGTCTTCAACCCGAAGCGCCGGCCATGGGTCGACCTCTCGCAGGCGTCGACGGAGCAGATCGTCGCGCAGGTCAACGAGTGCCCCTCGGGTGCGCTGAGCCTCAAAGCCGACGCGAAGGCCGCCACCACCGTCGACGCCGAGCGCATCGTCGAAGTCACCCCCAACGGCCCGCTGCTCGTCTTCGGCAACGTCACGGTGAAGCGCCCCGATGGCAGCTGCTCCGAGCACCACAAGGTGACGGCCTTCTGCCGCTGCGGTGCGTCGGGCAACAAGCCGTTCTGCGATGGGTCTCACCAGAAGGTCGGCTTCAGCGGATGAGGTGGGCCCTGCTGCTCGCGCTGACCGCGTGTCAGGCGCCGACGACGGGAGAAGCACAGCTGCCGGACGCTTCGAAGGACGTCTGGGTGCTCGTGGTGCACGGCTCCGGTGACGGTCCCGAGCGTTGGGCGCAGCCGCTCATCGACGTGCTCTCTCCTCGCGTGAAGACGCCGGGCCGCGTGCAGTGGGTGGCCTACGACTGGCGTGACGCCGCGAAGGACAAGCTGAGCGCCGCCGAGCGGGGCCAGGCCGAAGGCGCCGCCATCGCCGAGGTGCTGAAGACGAAGCCGCTCGCGCACGTGCACGTCATCGCCCACTCCGCGGGAGCGCACGTCGCGTTCGGCCTCGAGCAGGCGCTGAGCCAGCCGAGCTCCCGCCCGACGCTGCACCTCACGCTGCTCGACCCGTTCCTCGGCCAGGGGCTCGACTTCGAGTGGGGCAAGACCCGCTTCGGTGGCCGCGCAGACTTCGTCGAGCAGTGGCTGCATCTGGGAGACGGGGTGCCGGGAACGGAGACGGCCATCGCCGCGGCGCACGTGTTCGACGTGTCGAAGTCGGCGAGCAAACCATCGGTGAGTGGGAGCGAGGGGCACTGGTGGCCGACGGTGGCGTACCGCACGCTCGAGCCAGGGTTCTCGAGCTCGTTCGAGGTGAATGACGCGTTCGACGCCGCCGCCTTGCGCGCGCGCTTTCCCGCCGGAGGCACTGACGCCGTGCCCTGAGCTGCGTTGCAGTGGCGACGAAATGTGCGGGGCGAGTGATCAACTCCGTCGCGCCTGCGCATCCACCCCATGCGCCTCCTGCTCTGCGTCGCCTTCGTCGGTCTCTGGCTGGCCTGTGCTCCACCGCCCATCGAGAACGGGTTGGCGTGTAGCGGCGGCAGCGAGTGCAAGTCTGGCAGCTGCGTCGATGGCGTCTGCTGTGAGTCGGCGTGCGAGGGCCTGTGTCAGGCGTGCTCGGCGGCGAAGACGGGGGGCGCGAATGGCACCTGCGCTCCCGTCGCAGCGGCCAGCGACCCCGACGCGGAGTGTTCTGATGAAGGCTGTGCGAGCGGCCTCTGCAACGGCGCTGGCCAGTGTGCGCCCAAAGCGGCTGGAGCGACGTGTCGTCCCGTGAGCGGTGCGTGCGACGTGGCCGAGACGTGTGATGGCACGCGGTTCGAGTGCCCGGCCGACGGGTTCGCGGCGTCGACGGTGACGTGCCGTGCCTCGGTCGGCGTCTGCGATGTCTCGGAGTCGTGCACGGGCAGCAGCAGCGCGTGCCCGGCCGACGGCTTCGCGCCCTCGACGGTGATGTGCCGCGCCTCGGCCGGAGTCTGTGACGTGGCGGAGTCGTGCACCGGCACCGGCAACACCTGTCCCACTGATGCCTTCGCACCGTCGACGCAGGAGTGCCGCGCGTCGGCTGGCGTCTGCGACCAGGCCGAGGCCTGCACGGGAAGTGGAGCGGCGTGCCCAACCGACGGCTTCGCGCCCGCGACCCAGGCGTGCCGCGCTGCTGCCGGCCCCTGCGACACCGAGGACCTGTGCACCGGCTCAGGCGTCGATTGTCCCAGCGACGCGCGCGCCGCCTCGACGGTGGTGTGTCGTGCCGCAGCGGGTCCGTGTGATGCGCCCGAGACGTGTGACGGCGTGGCGGTCTCGTGCCCGGGCGATGCCGTGAAGCCGTCGGGAACTGACTGCCGCGCCACCGCTGGCGTGTGTGACGTGGCGGAGCGCTGTGACGGCGTCGCCACCACGTGTCCGGTCGACGGCTTCGCGACCGCGGGGCAGCTGTGCCGAACGTCGGGAGGCGGGTGTGACGTCACCGAGGCGTGCACCGGCTCGGCAGCCGACTGTCCAGTCGATGGCTTCGTCGACGCGGGCGTTCGGTGCCGCGCTGCCTCTGGGCTGTGCGACGTCGCCGAGAGCTGCACGGGTGTGGCTGCGATGTGCCCGGGTGATTCGTTCGCCGATGCGGGAACGGTGTGCCGCGGCGCCGCGGGGGTCTGCGACCAGGCGGAGCTGTGCACCGGCCAGTCGACGAGCTGCCCCGTCGACGCACTCCAGCCCACCACCGTCGTCTGCCGCCCGGCTGCAGGTACCTGCGATGCGCCCGAGTCGTGCACGGGGTCGGCGACGGGCTGCCCGGTGGACACGTTCCTTCCGACGACGTCGACGGCGTGCGCTCCGGCGCGGTGCTCGGGCTTCGCCGCGGCGTGCCAGGGCCTCACCTGCACGGACAACAATGGCTGCGCTCCCGATACGCGCTCGGCCTGCGTGAACGGCACCTGCCGCACCTCGAAGTTCGTGTTCCTCACCTCGACGACGCACGCCTCGAACTTCGGAGGCCTCGCGCCCGCCACCGCCATCTGCAACGCGCTCGCGGCCGACGCCGGCCTGACGGGCTCGTACGATCCGTGGATCTCGACGGCTGCCAGCAGCCCGCGCGCACGCTTCAGCGGAGCCATCACCGCCTTCATGTTGCGCGACAAGACCGTCATCGCCGCGGGCACGCCCGACCTCTACGACGGCCAGATCATCGCGCCCATCAACCGCGACGAGCGCGGCGTGCTGGTCACCACCAACCTCTCGGTCATCTCGGGCACCAACCCGCAGGGCACGCCGAACAGCACTAACCAGGCGCTCGGCAGCTGCTCGAACTGGACGAGCAACTCGGCCTCTGCCTTCGGGGCCTACGGCGCAGCGAACACCTTCGGCGCGGGGTGGACGGTGTCGGCGACACCCAACTGCGCGACCCAGACGGCGGCGCGGTTGTACTGCTTCGAGCAGTAGCTTCAGCTCTGCGCGGTGAAGGCCTCGAGGCTGGTGAGCGCCTTCGCCGCGTCGTTGAGCACGAGCACCGCGTGGCAGACGCCGGCGACGTCACGCGCCAGCACGGTGCGGCCTCGAAGGGTGAGTGAGCCCTGACGCCAGGCGCAGCTGACGACGACCTCGACCTCGTCGTTGATGGCGACGGCTTTGGGTGAGCTGAACGAGAGGCAGCCCTTCGCGAGCTCCTCGGTCTTCACGCGCTGGTATTCGGCGGGCGCGGTGAACGTGATTGACGGACCAGTCGGTGCCGGTTTCTCGGCCTCCATGAGGGAGCGCACGACGGCGCGGTCGCTGATCAGCTTGAGGCCGAAGCCGTGGCGCATCACCGAGCGCAGCTCGGGCGGAACGATGACGTGTCGAACGACCTCACCCATCACCACCGAGCTCTTCTTCGTGGGCGACTCGAGCTGCACCATCAAGCGCGTGCCCACCTTCGGCAGCAGCGTGGTGGTGATGAACAGGCCAGTCTCGCTGATGTCCTGCGTGAAGCCCGACTGTGTGGGCGTGACCGGGCCGAACATGGCTTTCAGTCGGCGCGGAACTCGTCTGGCGGTGCGGTGCTCCATTTGAAAAGCCCCCGGGGTCAGTCGCAGTGATTCCAAGCGCCGTGCCGTTTCACGCCTCAGCAGATGCAGCCGGTTGGCGAAACGTGCAGTCGGCTCGGCGTTGAGGAGCGACCTCAGTGATGGAGTGAGGGTGCTCCATCAATCGTTCACCAACAGCCACACTGAAGTTGGTGTCAGGTCGCATTGCTTCAGCGCCTCGAGCAGTACCCAGGCGGGCATGCGCGGCGAGGCGTCGATGATCAGCGGCACACCGAATTCGCCGAGTTCTTCCAGCCGGTTGCGCACGTTCTGGACTTCGGTGCCGCACTGCGAATCGAGGGTGTCGAGCTCGAAGAAGGCGCCCCCGACCCGCACGCCCGTCGAGTCCGACCTGAAGGGCAACGCCGAACCGGTCGAGCGGCTGCGCGTGGCGAACGTCGATTCGTCCAGGCGTGGTGCTCATCGCCAGCAGCTCTCCGCTTCCGTGCGTGAGCGGCGCCGCGAGCAGGAAGAAGGCGACGATGGCGAAGACCTGGGTGTACGCGAAGGCCGTAGGCACGAAGGCCCAGACAGCGAATCGGTGGTGACGTTCCCTTCAGCGCGGCAACGAGAAGGCGAAGCGCAGCGGGTTCTGGGTGTTCGCGTTCGCTGACTCGCGCAGGCCGGCGAAGCACTCGACGAGCTCGTCCCCCTGCCAGGGGTAGAGCATCGCCGCGCCACCACACGCGCCGGTGAGCGCGCCGCTTTTCTTCGAGGACACCCACTCGCCGAGCGGCAGGCCCCAGACGCCGAAGGCCGTGGAGTCCTTCTTCTTCGGGTCGAACATCGCGCCGTAGAGCTTCGCGCAGGCCGCTTCGGCTTCAGCGGGTGTGCGGGCGCTGATGAAGGGAGAAGCGCCGCCATCGCGCGCGACGTATTCCCACTCGAGCGGGGTCAGCACGCGAAAGGGCGTTCGTTTCAACGCCTGCTCGGCCTGCTTCTTCGTCATCGGCTCGGTGGAGACGGGAGCGCGTGCGCAGAGGAACGTCGCGATGATCGCGGGCGCCGTCTTCGAGGGAGCGAAGAGCTCGAGCGTCGAGGGCTCCTGCCAGTCGAGCGTCTGCGCGAGCTCGACCTCGTCTTGACGAAGACCCGAGAGAAATGAGCCCGCGGGGATCGCGACGAAGCGCACGCTGGTTGGCTGATGCAGCACTTCGGCGAGCTGCTCCCGGCCGTGGAGCGCGCCGGTGGGCGTCCACTCGTCTCCCAGCGTGTCGGCGATCTTCTCTGCGACGCTCTTTCGCTGCGCCGTCGTCGCGGCCCGCCACGTCTCGAGGCTCGACAACGCCGTGAACGCGGTCGGCGGCGGCTTCGGCAGCCGGGGCGTCGGCGAGGCCTTCTTCTTCACCACCGGAGCAGCCACCCGCTCGGGCGCGAGCACCGCGATGACGCGCGTGTGTTTTCGCTCCAGGGCGACGTCGAGCGCAGTCTGGCCGAACGAGTCCTTCAGCGTCGGCTTCGTTCCCGCCTCCAGCAGCACCTTCACGACGTCGGGAGCGTTCGCCTCTGCGGCGAGGTGCAGCGGGCTCGACCTCCACTTCGGGCTCACGTGCTCCGCGTTCGCGCCGGCCGCGAGCAGGAACTTCACCAGCGCCACGTTGCCCGCGAGCGCGGCGTTGCCGAGCGCCGTCTGGCCCGACTCGTCGACGGACTCGAGGTGCACACCGCGTTTCACGAGGCGCTTCACGGCGGCGACGTCGTCATCGAACGCCGCTTCAGGCAGAGCTGAGTCCTTGCGCATGCGCGGGAGGATAGTCAGGCGAACGTCCGATGGCCTGTGCGTGTCAGCCCTCTGTGGCAGAAGTCCGGTCATGGCGCGCAAGGTGACCGAACAGCGAATGATGAACGTGGCACTGTTCCATCTGCGCCGGTACTCCGCGTCGGTGGCGGGCATGCGGCGGGTGCTGTCGCGGCGCATCTACCGCTGGGTGAAAGACGGCGCCGAGGTGGTGGGCGAGACCGACGCGCTGCTCGACAAAGTCATCGAGCGCCTGGTGAGCGCGGGCTACCTCGACGACGAGCGGCTGGCGGCGGGCAAGGTGGCGAGCCTGCGGCGCAGCGGCAACAGCGCGCGCGTCATCTCGATGAAGCTGCGCCGCGCCGGCGTGAAGCAAGACCTCGCGAAGCAGGCCACCAGCAACGAAGGCACCAAAGACGCCGACGCGGTGTGGACGTGGGCGAAGCGCAAGAAGCTGGGCGTCTTCCGCACGAAGCAGCGCGAGGAGCGACGCCAGAAAGACCTCGCCGCCCTCGTGCGCGCCGGCTTCTCGTTTCGTGACGCCAAGGCCGTCGTCGAAGCGAAAGGGCCGCCCGACCTCTTCAGCCTCTGAGCTTCGCGTAGAGAAACGAGTCGATGAGCCGGCCGTCTT
>JBEOKA010000337.1:0-5905 GCA_040275325.1 Myxococcaceae bacterium
GAGGCGATCTTGCTCGTGCCTTTCAGCACCTGATCGAGCGTCGCCAGCGCATCAGCGACGGGGATCTCGGTCATGAAGCCCAGGGAGCCGAGGTTCACACCCAGAATCGGAACCGGCCGACCGCGCAGCGTGCGCGCGGCGTGAATGAGCGTGCCGTCACCACCGAGGACGATCACCAGCTCGGCACGTTCCCGAAGTTCATCGGCGCCGGTCGCGACCCAGCCGAGCTGCTCGGCGAAGTGTGCCTCGACCAGGAACTCGAGCGTCGGGTGCGCGGCCTTGAGCTGGCGCGCGAGCTGCGCGGCTTCGGCCTTCTTCGGTTTCGCGATGAGAGCGATGGTCTTCACGGGCGCGCGGGAGCGTATGCCGCGCCTCCCCGCCCGTCACGGCGACACGCCGAGCCTCATCCCATCAGGCGGGAACGCCCTCGATGCCGACCCGCCGCGCGAGCTCGGGACGACGCAGCTTCCAGATCACGCCGTCGAGCCAGTAGTGCGAGAGCGTCAGGGTGATCCACACCACGCCGCCCCAGGTCGCGAAGTTCCACCCCGAGTCCTTCGTCACGAGCGAGAGCCCGTAGATCACGCCATACACCGAGCCTGCGAGCGCGCCGAGGAACGCCATGTAGGCCACCGCGCGTTGCCAGCCCGGCTGCGAGAGCCACGAGATGATCTTCGCGTTCGGGTCGACGCCGTTTCGCCACGTGTTGCGGTGGTAGAACCGCACCATTCCCAGGTACTGAAAGCCGTGCCAGCAGGCGGCCGCCGCGAACGCCGAGGTGTCGTCGGTGGTGATCATCTGAAACGGCACGAAGAACCCGAGGAACGCACAGAACAGAAACGCGAGTCGAATCCACCCGGCCTTCGCCCACGGCTCGTTCCGCTGCTGAACGCGTTGCACGAGGTAGAGCACCGCGAGCACGACCACGGGCACCAGCAGACTCCAGATGAGCCACGCCGGAGGCACCACGTGAAACACCTCGGTGCCGAAGAGCACGCGCGGGCCGGTGTGAATTCGATACGCGACGCACCAGAGCACGAAGAGCAGCAACAGCGGCCGCTCGAGCTTGAGGGCGATCGACGTCTCGGGCTCGCCCGACTTGCGCTGGTAGATACGCAAGATGCCCCAGTTCTGCGCCACGAAGTGCCACGTCGCCCAGTAGAGGATCGTCGAGTTCAGCAGCCGAATGCCGGGGTACCCCGCCTTCCACGTGATGAGCGCGACGGCGACGAAGATGAGGCCGGGCATCGCGAGCAGCGCGAACGGGCGCTCCTTCACCTCGCGGCGATCGAAGTAGACGCGGCTCCACGTGGCGACCAGATGCGGGCCGTTCGAGACCACGCCGACGGTGGCCAGCACGTAGAACGGGTCGACGTGGAACCAGGCCGTGGCGGCCCAGGCGATCAGCACCACCGAGGCCGAGAGGAAGAAGAACAGAAGATCCTGCACCGGAGAGATGATCGACAGGCGCGGAGCGGCGGTGACGGACATGGCGGAAAAGGCTCGTAGCAGATGCTAGGCGCGCACGTCATGACGCCTCCGCGGTTGGTGCTGCTGCGCCCGAGAAACGCCGACAACCTGGGCTCCATCGCCCGGGTGATGAAGAACTTCGGGCTGACCGACTGGGTCGTCGTCTCTCCGAACCCGAAGCTGCTCGAGGTGCCCGGGCTGCACCGGCTGGCCGTGAAGTCGGGCGAGCTGCTCGAGACCGTTCGGCGCGTCGACACCTTCGAAGAGGCCATCGCCGATTGCTCGTGGGTCGTGGGCACGACGATGCGATTGATCGATGGGCGCCGCCGACTGACGCCGAGAGAGGTCGCGCAGGAGTCGACCGATCGCAACGACGAGAAGTGGGCGATCGTCTTTGGCGACGAGCGCAACGGGCTGACCACCGACGACGTTCGGCAGTGTCACGCGTTGTCCTTCATTCCCTCGTCTGACGATCAGCCCTCGCTCAACCTCGCGCAGGCCGTCTGCGTGTACGCCTACGAGGTCGCGATGGCCTCACGCGCGACGAAACCGGCGCCGGGCCCTGCGCTCGCCGATGACGCGACGTTCCGCACCGTCAGAGCGAGCCTCGAAGAGACGCTGCGCAACGCGAGCTTTCTGCAGCACGACGATCGTCACGCGATGGACGATTTGATGACGACGCTGCAGCGCTCGCGGCTGACGAAGAAGGAGGCCGGCTTGTGGATCGCGGCGCTCAAGTCGATCAGCAAGAAGCTCCCTGCTTCTGCTCCGTGAGCAACCGCGGCATGCTGTCACGCGCGTGTCTCGATTCAGCGTCATTCTCGTCACGATCCTGCTGACTGGTTGTCCCTCGAACCCGACGGTCGATGGTGGAGCGGGTGGAAGCCCCGGCGGCGGCGCAGGCGGAGGATCGACCGGCGGAGGTATGGCGACCGGGCGCTGTGACGTCGACGATCTCGACGGCTTCGTGAGCGGCAACTCGGGCACGGTGCGACTCAAACGCATCACGCAGGCCTCGGAGTTGATCGGCGGGCCCAACGCGCACGGCCGCATCGGCGACTGGCTGTTCGAGAACGAGAAGATCCGCGTGATCGTGCAGGGCGACGGGCGCGTCTTCGGACCGCAGCCATTCGGTGGAACGATCCTCGACGCCGATCTCGTGGGCGCTCCGGCAGGCGATCAGTTCGGAGAAACCGGCCTGCTCTACAACTTCGGCCGCACCATGAAGCCCGAGCGCTTCGAGGTGCTGCGCGACGGCAGCGACGGCAAGGCCGCGATTCTGGCGGTCACCGGCAACGACGAAGCGAACGACTATCTCTCGATTCGCAGCCAGCTCGTGTCGTCGCTGGGCCGGGCGCCGCTGGCCGATCCCTACGTCGCGGTGCCGCTGAAGATCACGAGCTACTTCGTGCTGAACCCGAACGAGCAGCGGCTCAAGTACATCTCGAACTTCTGCAACGTGAGCACCTCGCAGACGGTCGAGCTGGCCGTCGGCGATCTCACCGACCCGGGCTACGTGCTCGAGTTCTTCAACCCGCGCGCCTGCACCGAGGGCTTCGGCTTCGGAGGCCTGTGCTTCGGCCTCGATCGCATGAGCTGGTACGGATACCAGGGCGCTGGCGTCGCGTACGGCTACGCCCCCTACAAGCCCGCGCGCCCGACGCAGCCAGAAGGCCAGAACGCGGTGCTGACGGTGGCGGGCATCACGGGATCGATCATCGGCGCCGATGGGCTCAACGGCCTGTTCGCGTGGGTGAACCCCTCGGCCGATCCCCGCGCGGGTGAGATTCGTCTTCCACCTGGTGGCTACGGTGCACTCGCGCGTGACTTCTGGGTCGGGAAGGATCTGGGAGAGATCGGCACGCTGATCGAGCAGGGCCGCGCGACCTCGGCCTCTCGCATCGGAACGGTCGCGGGCCTCGTTCGCTCGTCGGGCCAGCCGCTCGCCAACGCGCGCGTGGTGTTGAACTCGGGCTCGACCCGCAGCGTGCTGTTTTCAGGGAGTGACGGGCGGTTCTCGGGCCTGGTGCCGGTCGGGCCCTACGACGTCTCGGCCTGGGCGCCTGGGCGGCTGCCGACGGCGAAGGTGCGCGCGACGATCACCGCAGACACGCCGACGATGCTGACCCTCGACCTCGTCTCGCCTCAGCGGCTCACGGTGAACGTGCGCGAAGCCAACGGTGGCCCGATTCCGGCCAAGGTGACCGTGCTGTGCCCGAATGGCCCCTGCCCTGCTCCGAACCGCTCACTCATTCTCTTCACCGACACGCCGAAAGATCCGATGCCCGACTCGGTGCGCGAGATCGCGTATGTGCCCGCGAGCGGAGCGCTGACGATCGATCTCCCTTCCGATCAGTACGTCGTCGTCGTGAGCCGTGGGCCCGAGTACTCCGTGTTCCCGAACACGTTCCCCACGTCGCCAGGCGTCGCTGTCGACCTGCGCACGCAGCCCGCGACGGTGAACGCGGTGCTGGCGCGGGTGATCGACTCCACGAACTGGATGAGCGGCGACTTCCACGTGCACGCGGTCGGCAGCCCCGACAGCATCATCGACAACGCGACCCGCGCACTCTCGTTCGCCGCCGATGGGCTCGACGTGATCGTGAGCACCGATCACGACGTGGTGACCGACTTCGCTCCGGTGATCGCGCAGACGGGGCTGACGCCCTTCCTCGCGTCGGTGACGGGCGAAGAGGTGAGCCCCATGGAGTACGGCCACTACAACCTCTTCCCGCTCACGAGAGATCCCGCCGACCCCATCACGGGTGGCGCGATCGACTGGGCTGGCGCGATGGGCCCGACGCTGAGCGCAAAAGAGATGTTCGCCGAGGCGCGTCGCAAGGGCGCTCGCACCATTCAGATCAACCACGCGCGTGGCTCGCTCGGCGGCTTCACGGCGCTCAAGGTGGACACCGACACCTTCGCGACGCGCATCGACCCAACCGTCTTGCGCATGGCCGTGCAGAGCGACGCGACGGCCTCAGACACGAAGCTGCTCTCGTCGGACTTCAACGCGTTCGAGCTGCTGAACAACGCCGAAGACTCGTACGACGCGACGGGCGACATCGCGCACTCGAAGTTCAACGACTGGTTCGTGATGCTCTCTCGCGGGCTGCGCATCGCGGGCACCGGCGTCTCTGACACGCACTACGGCCGCATCGGCACCGGCTGGCGAACCTGGGTGAAGGTCGACGTCGACACGCCCGCAGCGTTCACGCCAACGAGGCTCAGCGAGCGCATCAACCTGCAGCAAGCGACGGTGGGGAATGGTCCGTTCGTCACGGCCCGCGCGTTCCGCGTCGACGCGAGCAACGCGATGACGACCATGCCGGTGGGAATCGGCGGCGTCGTGCCCAACGGAGCCGGTGACGTGACGATCGAGCTCGACGTTCAGGTGCCCGAGTACCTCGACGTGACGCGCGCCGAGCTGTCCTCGCATCGGCCTGAAGACGACGCCGCCTGTCCCATCGACGCGGCGACTCCGAGAGCGTCGACGACCCGCGTGGCCTGTGATGGCCGCTCGCAGACGAACTGGCCGGCTCCAGTGGCGAACCAGACGATCAGCCTGAGCGCAGCAGACCTCGAGGTCGCGGCGACCGAGGCGGGCGTGAACTACCGGCGCTATCGCAAGCGCGTGTCGTTCCGCGTGACGCGGCCGACGTACGACACCTGGTTCGTCGCGATGGTGTACGGGTCGAAGAGCCTGGCGCCGCTCGCGTACAACCCGCCGGGGCTGATGGGTGGCGTGACGCCCGCCGCTCCGTTCGCGATCACCAACCCGATCTACGTCGACGCCGATGGCAACGGGTTCGACAAGCCGCCCTTCAACCCCGCGCGGCCGAAGGTGATGCCGATCGAGAAGGCGCCTCCCGGCGTGCCCGTGAAGTCACCCGAAGAGATCCCCGAGCGGTGGCATCGGGCCGTGCACGTTCACTGATCGACTCAGTCGCAGAACATCTTCGAGATCACCTCGACCTCTTTGACGGTCCGCACCACCTCGGCGTCTTTCACGGTGAAGGTGGTTCGGAACTTCGAGCTGCCATTGCTGGTGCAGCGCCCGGTGATGCAGATGCTCTCGTAGACCAGCCCGGCGCCGCGCGACTCGAGGCCGCCGGCGAGCTCGCAGTCGCTGCTCGTCTCGTCGAACCACTTGAGCGTCGAGGTGCCTCCCTTGATGTCGACGCGAACCACTGCCTTGAGATCAGGTGCCTTCTCGCGAAAGAGCAGCAGGCCCGAGAGCGAGGCCTGCTTCGTCTTCACGCGCGAGACCTCTGCGTCCCAGTTCCAGTCGTCCACCGGAGCAGGACACGCCGAGGCCTCGGCCCACGTCACGTCTTTCGCGTACACACTGGGCTCGAGCAGCTTGAGAAGATCGAGCGCGTGGGTTCCGGCGACGCCGTCTTCACACGCGCCGAGCACGACGATGTAAAAACCA
>JBEOKA010000338.1:0-9083 GCA_040275325.1 Myxococcaceae bacterium
AGCCGTCCATCTCGACGAGCAGCTGGTTCAGCGTCTGCTCGCGCTCGTCGTGCCCACCGCCGAGACCAGCGCCACGGTGACGACCAACCGCGTCGATCTCGTCGATGAAGATGATGCAGGGAGCGTTCTTCTTGCCCTGCTCGAACAGGTCGCGAACGCGGCTGGCGCCGACACCCACGAACATCTCGACGAAGTCAGAACCCGAGATGCTGAAGAACGGAACGCCGGCTTCACCCGCCACGGCCTTGGCGAGCAGCGTCTTGCCCGTGCCGGGCGAGCCCATCATCAACACGCCCTTGGGAATGCGGCCGCCGAGCTTGGTGAACTTCTTCGGGTCTTTCAGGAAGGCGATGATCTCTTCGAGCTCTTCCTTGCACTCGTCGATGCCCGCGACGTCGGCGAAGGTGATCTTGTTGTGGGACTCGGAGAGCAGCTTGGCCTTCGACTTCCCGAACGTCATCGCCTTGCCGCCGGTGCCCTGGAGCTGGCGCATGAAGAACAGGAAGAAGAGGAACAGGATCAGAATGGGCACGAACTGGGTGAGCATGCCCAGCCAGAACCCGTTCTCGTCGGCGGGCACGAAGGTGTAGTTCACCTTCTTCGAACGCAGCTGCTCGAGGATCTTCGAGTCAGCCGGCGGGCCCATCGTGCGGAACTTCTCGTTCGTGTTGGTGAGCGTTCCTTCGTAGCGGTTGCCCTTGATCTCGATCTTCGCGACGTTGCCCTGCTCGACCTGGGCCTCGAAGTCGGCAAAAGAGAGGTCTTTCTCTTCGCGTTGGGTCGTCTGGAACAGCTTGTAGAACCCGACGAACAGGAAGATCAGAACGACCCAGAGGATGAGGGTCTTGTAGCTCGAGCGCACGGTTGAGAACGCCTTTCGATTCGCGGTGGTGGCCTTGAGAGTCGGGCCGTCGGGAACAGGTTCGTTATAACCCATCACTTCTGCGAGCGCCCGTCATCACTCGATGAAGTTCCGTGAAGTTCGGGCGGGGGCCGGGCAGACGGACAGGGAGCCGCGGTCGACGATCAAGACCCGGTCGTTTGGCAGCGTGGCGGTGCGACCTTCTTCGATGGCCCCGAGCGCGTCTTCGAGGTGGTGGGCGTCGAGGGGCAGTTCGAGCACCTCGAACCAGAGCGCCAGCACCCGGCGGCGAATGGGAGGCCCAAGCGAGCGAAACGCCATTCGGTCGAGGCTTGCCCCACTTCGAACCCGCGCGAACGCCGTGGCCGCCTCAGCACCGAGCCAGGCCTCGTCCTCCGCGGCGTACCCGGCAAACCGCGCGAGGGCGGCAGTGGCATGCGGGCCGGCCACCTGCTCCAGCACCGGCAGGAGCTCATGCCGCACCCGAACCCGAAGGAACGACCGATCGTCGTTCATCGGATCCTTCACCGCGGTCACTCCAAGCTCGCGCACGTACCGTTCGGTGTCAGCGCGGGTCGCGAAGAGCAGCGGCCGCAGGAGCCCATCCTCCCGCTGAGACCGCACCCCGCTCGCCCCCCGCCCGGCAGCGCCACGGGTGAGCCGCATGAGCACGGTCTCGGCCTGATCGGTGGCGGTGTGAGCCGTCACGATGACGCCGAGGCCCTGCGCGCGCGCGATCTCATGAAGCGCGACGTACCTCGCGGCTCTCGCCCTCGCCTCGATCGCCGGGCCTCGAGCAAGACCAAGCGCTCGGGTGTGAAAGGGAACTCCATGCCCTGCTGCCCAGGCACGAACGAGCTCGACCTCTGCCGCAGCCTCGGGTCGCAGCCCGTGATCGAGCGAGGCCACTTCGAACGACAAGCCCAGGCGTGCTCCTGCCTGCGCCAACGCCATCGAATCGACCCCTCCCGACACGGCGAACAACGCGCGTCCAACCCGTCGAAACGCCTTCAGAAGCTGGCGCTCGAAGCCCTGTTGGAACCCTTCCTGCTCGATCGGTTCGTTTTTCACTTGACGCCGGGTTGCTGATGCCCTTCGGAACCGTTACTCTACTGCTTGAGCCGTGCCGGGAATGGAGCAGCGGGAACCCGGTTGTCGTTTTGGCACCACATCGACGTTGGGCCCTGGAGTCCCCCCCTCCCCTTCAGGGCTCACGGGACAGGTCGGCAGTTCGTCCGACCTGTCTCTCTTTTGGGGGCGCTCCGATGGACCGGCGTTGGAGCGCCCCGTTTCCTTTCGAAGCTCAGGGATTCTGACCGTACCAGGCCGTGCCATTGATCATCAGATCGGGGCTGCAGCGAAGCGCGCCGCCCGTCTGCCGGTAGCCGAAGCGGCCGATGACGGGGTTCGTGATGCGGCCACCAGCCCCCTGCCCCTGCACGGTGATCGTCGCGAGCGGCGTTCCGCCATCAGGCAGCGACCCGATCGCCTGACGTGAAGGCCACGCGATGTCGGCGACCGCGAGCATCTGACAAGGCGCGCCCAGTGAGACCGAGTCGGCCGGCATCAGCCCCTCGAGCGGAATGACCTGCGCTGCCGTGCGCGACCCCTTCAAGAAGATGCGCACCACCGGTTTGGGAGCGACGAAGCACTTGCCCGCGCCGATGCCTGCATCACCGATCGGGGCGCCTTCGGCGACGCAGCGCTCATCGACGTTGGCGCAGCTGCAGCGCTCGCCGTCACGGCAACCGGTTCCACCATCGACGATGCAGGCCAGTGGCGTGCCCAGGCGATCATCTCTGAAGGAGTGAACGAAGACCTTGTAGCTGCACGCGGCACCATCACAGCGCGGGTCGTTCTGGGGATCATTGAGCGAGATGTTCTCGATGAGATCGCCTCCCGGGCCGGAGCCCGACATGCCGGTGTTGTCGAGGTTCAGCTTCGGGTCGTCGAGCGAGCTCGGGTCGCCCCAGTTGAAGTTCGACCCGACGACGGTGGGCTGCACCGTACGCGCGGCGTACCCGTTGAGATCGCCCGAGGTCTGCGTGGCTCCGCCATCGGCCGAGGGAGCGTCGAAGAATTGGAACACGCCACTGAAGGGGTTGGTCGAGGACGTGACGGCCGAAGGGCGCACCAGGTGAAGATCGAGATCGACGCCGTCAGCGCCAGTCCACTCGAGCTGAACGACGAGGTCCTGCTTGATGGCGCAGGCGAAGCGGCCGGTGACGACGGTCGACGCGGCTCCATCAGAGACCGTGAGTTCGACGACGTAGTCACCGGTGACGACGGGCCGCAGCTGAATCTGCGACGAGCTCGAGCCCGAGACCGCAGGCATGCGCGCTCCCATCGGAATGCTGAGCAGCCGCCAGGAATAGGTCAGGTTCGTTCGGCCAGACTCCGCGTCGGTCGTGCACTTCGTCGCGTCGACGGAGTCAGAGAGCGCGCTGAACTGCACCAGCTCGCCCGGGCGAACGTCGCGAGACAGCGTGAAGTCGTAGCCCGCGACGGGAGGCACCAGCAGCGGCATCCACTGGGCCTGGCTGGCGTAGTCGCGCGGGCCACCTTCCGACGGTGGCGGCGTCACGCGGGTGAGGTTGAAGCAGACCTGCGGCGGTTGGTTCGGCAACAGCGCGCCACGCAGCTCGACGACCACGCGCAAACGATCGGGGTCTTCGGACTCGACGATCAGCTGCGCCTGATACGTCATCTGGTTCGCGCTGGTGGGCTTGAACCGCAGCTGCGGCGTGCGCCCCTCGCCGGGCATCAGCTCCCACGGAGTGGCCTCTGCCCGCGCGAAGGTGAACGCAGCCGCATCGGCACCCTCGATCGCGACCTTCGTGACGTTGAGCGGCACCACGCCGTCGTTGGTGATGACGACGCCAGGCAGCTGGCTCGCAGGAACAGGGCTTGGGCGCGCGAGCGGCTCCATACCGAAGTCGATCGAGGGCGGCATCACCACGGCCGTTCCCGTACACATCTGAGCCCGCTCGCACACGGGCGTGACGGTGATGATCGGCTTCGCGCCTTCACCCACCAGGGGAATGCGCACCGTCGGCTTCTCGGCGTCGTTCGACACCACCACCAGCGTCGCCTGGTACTGCACGTAGGCCGTCGGCGCGAAGGTGATGGGCATCGTCACCTTCCCGAACGCGTCGATGCTCGTTGGCTTCGTGCCGAGAATGAAGCCGTCGACGCCACCCACTGCCGTTCCGGGCTCGAGCGTGATCGAGGACACCGTGACGGCGGTCTGCGTGCGTGACTCGAAGGTGATCGACCGCGCCTGCCGATCGCCGTTCTTCACCTGGCCAAAGTCGATGCTCGAAGGCGTGACGGTGAGCGACGGCTTGACCGTGTTGACGTCGTCTTTGCAGCGACACCCCGACACGACGGTCACGAAGCAGGCGAGCGCCACCGAGAGTGTTCGCATGGGCGCGCCTTTTACCGGTATTCGATGAAATGGTTGATTCCGCAGGGGCCCTGTCGGATATTTCCCGCCCTACTCGTTGTTCGTCGTACCCCCCCGGAGATTCCGCACATGTCTGGAACCGACAAGCGCAAACAGTCCCTGTATTTCCCCGAGGATATGCTGAAGGAGATCCAGGAGGAGGCGAACCGCCAGGACCGCTCGCTCTCGTGGGTCGTTCAGCAGGCGTGGAAGATTGCGCGTGAGCGCATCAAGTCGTTCCCGGCCGTCAACGACGTCGCGGGTGCACCGGACGCGCGCGAGGAGCGCTGATGTCCACCACCGACGCACGCAAGCAGTCCCTCTACTTCCCAGAGGACATGCTCAAAGAGATCGAGTTCGAGGCCGAGCGCCAGGATCGATCGCTGTCGTGGATCGTGCAGCAGGCGTGGAAGATCGCCCGCACCGATCTCAAGAAGATGCCGTCGCCGAACGACGTGTTCGACGCACCGTTGAAGTGACAGCCCGTTGAAGTGCTCCCGCCCTCCGCTTCCGCCTTCGTGGCGACGGAGGGCGTGGTGTTTCTGGCTCACTGCACTGGTCGCGAGGGCGCCGAGCAGTTGAGGAACCGAATGCGGTTCGGGTCGACCTTCAGCCCCGCTTCGATCGTCTTGTTGAAGTCGCTCTGGAGCAGGTACGCCATGGTGATGCGTGAGTCGATGCCGCCGAAGCGCTGCGCCTGGCCGGGGTTGCGCGCAGGGTCGTCGCCCTTCCCCGCCAGCACCGTGTAGCCGTCGTTGCCCGCGAGGATGAAGGCCGGCAGCGCCACGCGATACTTCGTCGCGGGGAACGCCCGAAACGCGCCGCGGGTGACCGTCTGACTGCCGATGCGCAGCTGCGTGATGCGGGAGTTCGCCATGCGGCTGCAGTCGACCTCCATCGAGATCTCCTTCGAGACCTGAAGGAAGCTGCCCGCGGGCGAGGTGATGGGCGTCGGGCTGGCGAACAGGCGCGAGACCGACAGCTCGAGCACCTCGAACACCTCCTGCTCCGAGAGATCGACGACGCGAATCGGGTTCTCGAAGGGCAGCACCTCGCCGAGCACGCCGCGCGTCAGCGGCCCTTCGCGAAGAATGCTGCGCAACACGCAGGCGCCCTGATCACGCACCGCGCCGCCGTTGATGAGGCCGAAGTCGACCTTCGAGGTGACGTCGGTCTGCGAGTTGAAGACCCAGGCGAACGCGTCGGCCGCGGCCTGCCCGATGGCGTTGTTCCCGTGACGAGCGTTGGGCCGATCGAGGAAGACCTCGGTGCCCTTCGCGATGAAGGCGACGCGCTCGTTCGGGTTGTCGACGAGGGCCTGGCAGTCGTCGTTGAACGCGATGCAGCCACTCACGACGCTCGCCAGCAGCAGCAGGACGATGGCTCTCACAGGCTCACCCGCACGGTACCGAAGATCTGAAACGGCTCGCGAGGCACCCCACCCGGCATTCGGTCGGGCCGCGCCGCGTCGTCAGACCACTCGAGGTTGAAGACGTTCTGGCCGATCACCACGATCTCGACGCGTTCGAACAGCGGCTCGGTGCGCAGCTGAGCGCCGACGAGGAAGGTGGGCGGAAGAACGTAACGGCGGCGTTGCTCGAGCGCGGTGCGGGCGTCGCTGCGGCGCTCGGAGGCGTGACGGAGGATCACGTCGAAGTTGAGGAAGGGCCCCAGCGGCAACGAGAAGCCGGCATTCACGCGAACCTGCGGCTGATCGGTGATGAGGCGACCGTTGGTGGCGGCACCGAGATCCTCCACGCGGAACCAGCTCGAGTTGAGCCACACGGCCGAGCGGGAGACGAGCTCGAGGCGCCCTTCCCCTTCGAGACCGAATGACTGCACGCCCTGAGGCCGGTTCACGTACGGCGCGAGGTTGCCCGTCGAGTCGACCATGGCGATGGGGTTGGTGAAGCGATTGAAGAAGCCGAGACCTCTGAGGCGAAGCCGCGCGTCTCCCAGGCTCTGCACCCACTCGGCGCCGAGCTCGACCGAGTCGATGTACGCGCCCTCGAGCTTCGAGTTGCCGACGAAGCGGCCCTGGTTGAAGTCGGAGTTGATGGCTGCCTCCGAGAGCTCCTGCGGCGTCGGTGCGCGGTACGAGCGGCCGTAGTTGCCCCGCAGCACGAAGGACTTCACGGGCGCGAGCGCCACCCCGAAGCGAGGCCCGAACGAGGGCACGATCGTCGAGCCGGTGAAGACGCCCGCGTCGTCGTGGGTTGGTAGCTGAAGGAAGTCGAAGCGAATGCCGCCCTGAATCGTGAGGGCCTCGGACGGCGCGAAGGAGTCGAAGACGAAGAGCCCGAAGCCGAGGCGATCGGCGGCGGGCCCCCGCGAGCCAGGCGGGCCCTCGGTGGGAAACGCGACCTGCGAGCCGTCCTGATTCACGCCTCGGGCGAGCGCGCCTTCGCGGTACGAGGCACCAGACGACAGCGGCAGGTAGTTCGAGGTGAGCGAGTACTCCGTGAGGTTCTCGAGCCCCGCGTTGAGCCCGAACGAGAGCGTGTTCTTCGCCGGCAGGGCCAGCTGCATGCGCACGTCGAGCCCGAGGCCGCGCTGACCGACGCGCTGCTGTTCGAACACGCCGTCGGGGAACAGCGTCTCGGCCATGGTCGCGCGGAACTGGTAGCCGTCGCCGGTGAGCTGCCAGAGCCGATCGGTCGACTGCTGATCGAAGGTGAGCTTCGCGCTCAGCTTGCCGGTGTCTCCGATGCGGCGCTCCCAGCCGAGCTGCGCCTGAATCGCGAGCCAGCCCAGGTTGGAGTCGTTGCCGACCGCGTCGAAACGCCCGATGTACGCCGCGCGCTGCTCACTCAGCAGTCGACCCTGCAGCGTCAGCTTGCCCAGGCCGTCATTCTCGTACGAGGCGCCGAGGCCGACGTTGACGAGGAAGCGGCGATCGTTGGTGAACTTCTCGGGCGTCGCGGGCGTGGTGCTGTCGAGGCCGTCGCGAATGATCGGTCGCTTCGCGCCCTGCTGGGTCGCGACGTCGGCGTCTCCGAAGATCGTGAAGCCGCCGAACGTCTTCGCGGCCGAGAGGTGGCCGTCGAACGCGCCGTACAGGCCACCGCTGCCCGAGACGCGAAGGCCCTGTTGCCGATTCGAGACGAGGTTGATGACGGCGGTGAAGTTGCCGAGGCCCACGTCGGCCGTGGCGGGCCCGCGGTAGATCTCGATGCGCTCGAAAGTGTCGATGGGCAGGTTCGCCAGTGCCTTGCCGTCGTAGAACGAGTTGAGCTTCTGCCCGTTCAACGTGAACAGCATGTCGGGCTCGCCGCGCACGCCGCGAACGCCGAGCCGGAAGGTGCCCTGAACGTCGCGAGAGACGTTCAAGCCCGGCACGAGATCGAGCGCCTCGAAGACGTAGCGAACGCCGAGCTGTTTGAGCTGGGCCGCGGTGAGAATGGTCGGCATCCACGCAGAGCGGGCGCTCGACTCTTCGATCTTCTGCACGACCGCGCCGGTCTCCTCGGCCGAGTACATCGCCAGCTCTTCTTCGAGTTCGCTGCGTTTGCGAGGAGGATCCTTCTTCGGCTCCTGCTTCGCCTCGACCTTCTTCGGCTCGTCAGGCTTCTTCTCAGGCCGGCTCTCGGGCTTCTTCGGCTCGTCGGGCTTCTTCTCGACCTGCTTCGGCTCTTCGGGCTTCTCGACGACCGGCTCGGGCTTCGGCTCGATGGGTTTGGGCTCGACGGGCGGAGGCTCTTCCTCGCACTTCTTGCCCTTCTTCGTCTTCTTGCACTTCGGCTTCGCGGGCTCGGGCTTCTCGACCGGCTTCGGCTCTTCGACCACCGGCTCGGGCTTCGCCTCCACCGGCGCAGTTCCAGGCACCGTCACCTTCACCGGCTTGAAGGCGGTCGCGAAGAGCGCCACCACCTCGCCGAGCTTGGTGGTGCCTTCGACGTAGTACTCGACGGCCGGAGGATTGATGCGATCGGCCGGCACGACGCCGCGGTAGAGATCGCCGTACTGCAGCTCGAGGGCGAAGGACTCGTAGGGTTTGCCCAACGCGCGCACCTTGACCGAGACGCTCGAGAGCGGGTCGCCGGTGAGCGAGCCCTCGACCGTGAAGTCAGCCCCCGACTTCAGCTCGGCCGGAGGCGTGTGGAGAAAGCCGACCTTGGGATCGCCGAGCGCGAGAACGGGCGCGAGCAGCACCAGCAGGCAGAGAGGGCGACGCACCGTGGAGATGGTGGGCCGGGCTCCCTCGCAACGCAAGCCAGGAAATTGCCGCCTTCCCCGCCGCATGGAAGCTTCGCCTCTGGCCCCTTCGATGCAGCCGTCGCTCGCCCTGCAGCAGGCACTCTCTCGTCACCAGCAGCGACAAATCGACGCGCTGGTCGCGGGAGCTTCGCCTGCATTCAAGGCCTACGAAGCGCGCTACCAGAAGCTGAGCAGCCGCGCCCGCAAGCCGATCACCATGGCCGAGGTGCACCGCCGGGTGCGTGAGGCCGACATCGTGCACGTCGGCGACTACCACACGCTGCGGTTCGCCCAGCGCGCCTACCTCGAACTGGTGAAACAGGCGCTCCAGAGCGGCCGTCGCGTGGTGCTCGCGCTCGAGTTCGTCGAGGGCCGTCATCAAGAATCGGTGCGGCGGTACCAGAGCGGAAAGCTGAGCGATCGCGCGTTCCTCGAGCGCATCGGCCACCCCTACTCCGGCGCGTTCGACATCTGGCCGCACTTCAAGCCGATCTTCGAGCTCGCACGGAAGGAGCGCCTCGAAGTAGTCGCCATCGACAAGCGCGCCTCGGGCAGTCGCTCGCTGATCACCCGCGACAC
>JBEOKA010000339.1:0-13352 GCA_040275325.1 Myxococcaceae bacterium
CGAGGGCGAAGAACGTCGCGCCTTCGATGAGACCGGCGGCGACGATCATCGCGCCACGAATGTCACCACCAGCGGACGGCTGGCGGGCGATGCCCTCCATGGCCGAGCCGGCGAGGCGGCCGATGCCGAGGCCCGCGCCGATGATGCAGAGGCCGGCGCCGATGCCAGCCGAGAGGAATGCGAGTGCGATGGACGTCATGGTGTGTTCCAACTTTCTGTTACGACTCTTGGGCTCGCTTCTCGGGGGAGCCAGTCAACTGTCCCATCGGTACGACCTCCAGCACGGCAACATGCCGTGGGGTTTCGTGACGGACTTCGTCAGTGGTGCGCGTGGTCTTCACCTTCAGCGTGGTGATGGTGGTGGCCCAACGCGACGCCCTGGCCGATGAACAGCGCGGTCAGCAGCGTGAAGATGTACGCCTGCAGAATCGCGACGAACAGCTCGAGCAGGTACAGGCCAGTCGCGAGCGGAATGCTCACGGCGGCGGCGCCGATGTTCACCACGAAGATGAGCGAGAGGATGAAGAAGAGCACCATGTGGCCGGCGAGCATGTTCGCGAAGAGACGAACGAGCAGGGCGAAGGGCTTGGTGAAGAGGCCGAGGAACTCGACCAGGAACATGAGCGGCTTCATCCACACCGGCACGTCGCCGAAGAGGTGCGCGAAGTAGCCGACGATGCCCGCCGACTTGATGCCCGCCAGCTGCGT
This sequence comes from Myxococcaceae bacterium, assembly GCA_040275325.1. Lineage (GTDB taxonomy): Bacteria > Myxococcota > Myxococcia > Myxococcales > Myxococcaceae > Xiheimicrobium. Next base: position 709 of record JBEOKA010000339.1, read on the forward strand.
CATGATGAAGGTGATGACTGACAGGGCGATGGTGACGCCCAGCACGCCCGTCGCGGTGAAGAACCCGGGGATGAGACCCAGGTAGTTCGTGAACATGACGAAGAAGAAGACGGTGGCGAGGTACGGCGTGTACTTCGGGCCCTGCTCCTTGCCGATGTTGGCAACGGCGATCTCGTCACGCACGAACAGCAGGAGCGTCTCGACGAGGTTGGCGAACAGGCCGCGGGGCACGCCGTTCTGGTCGCGCGAGCGGCCCAGGAAGAGCACCAGCGCGAGGAAGGCCATGGCGATCCACATGCTGAGCACGGCCTTGGTCGGCCGCAGGTCCCAGCAGCCGTTCATGAACTTGAAGATGCCGGCGAAGGCCTCCTGGCTCTTCTCGACGGGCTTGTGGCACGCGCCCGGCTCACGCTCGAGGTACAGGCCCTGGCCGGGCTCTTTGCCGAACAGCTCGGCGATGTGAATCGCAGGCAGGTGCACGAAGGGCAGCTCGAACTGGAACTCGGTGTCGTCGGCGACGTGGTGAAGAATGAACTCCGACGACTCGCTGGCCTTGTCCTTCGGCTCGCCATGGCTGTCGCCGTGGCCGCCCTCTTCATGGCCCTCGGAGGCGTAAGCGGGGAACGCGACGACCGACATCGCGACGACGAGCGTCCACAGCTGCTTCATGACCGTGCCTCCACTGCGCCCGCCTGCCGATTGGCCGCGAGCACGAACCGCATCTCGACGAACTGCTGCACCACGTAGCAGGCGAAGAACGCCAGCACGTACGCGATGGGCTCGAGGCCCTGGCGCTTCACCGCGAAGCCGCCGACGAGCACCGCCCCGAGCCGAACCAGCAACGTCACCACCTGCACCGAAAGAAGCTGCTTCACGCCCGCGGGCCCCGTGGGCAGCTCAGCCGACGAGCGCGCCTTCTGAACGAGGGCCACCAGGCCGAACACCGTCGAGACGATGGCGCCGATGAGCGCCGCGAGCTCGACCTCGCGCGAGAGCCCCAGCGCAAACACGAGGCCGGTGGCGAACAGGCCGGCCACCACCACCATCATCGCGCTCGAGGACATCGACGGTTTCACTGTTTCGTCTCCAACAACTTCATGGCGCTTCGAATGAAGGCCACACAGCCCAGCGTGCTGCCCAACAACCCGCCCACCACGACGCCGTAGCCCTTCGTCGAGCCCAGCCACTGGTCGACGCCCCAGCCCACCAACACACCCACCAGCGCCGCGCCGACGAACTGCCACGTCGCGCTCAACCAGGGCGCCGCTGCGCGGTACGCCCGCGCGACTGCCGACGCCTGATCTGCTGGCCCACTCAAACCGGTCGCGCGCCTACCAGAGGGCCCCCCATGCAGCAAAAGGAAACTGTGGGCCTTTCAGGGCCTTCGAGAAGCGCGGCTCATTGCAGGGCGTTGATCAGGCGGCCGAGGCGCGCACCGCGAGCGACACCTTCGTCAGCACGCGCGTCAGGTCGTCGAGGCGCACCGGCTTGGCGAGGAAGTCGTCGCAGCCGGCCTCCTTGGCGCGCACGCGGTCTTCGGGCATGGCGTTGGCGGTCATGGCGACGATGCGAAGCGAGGCGCCGAGCTTCGCGCGCAGCTGCTTCGTCGCTTCGATGCCGTCGAGCTCGGGCATCTGAATGTCCATCAACACCACGTCGTAGGTGACGGTGCTGGCCAGCTCGATGGCCTCGAGCCCGTTGTGGGCGATGTCGGCCTTGACGCCCAGGTGCTCCATGAGGCGCAGGGCCACCTTCTCGTTGATGGGGTTGTCTTCGGCCAGCAGCACGCGCAGCGACGCGAGGGCGCCGGCCGGAGGCAGCACCGGCAGGTTGCCGCTCGAGACGGTTCTGCTCGTGGCCACGCGCGCGGGGAGCACGACGGTGAAGCAGCTGCCTTTGCCCTCGACGCTGTCGACGGTGATGGCGCCGCCCTGCGCGTCGACGAGGCGGTGCACGATGGTGAGGCCCAGGCCCGTGCCGCCGAAGCGCCGGGTGGTGCTGGCGTCGGCCTGCACGAAGGGCTGGAAGATTCGGCCGACCTGCTCGTTCGAGATGCCGATGCCCGTGTCGCACACCTCGAGGCGCAGGCGATCATCAGCCCACGACGCCCGCACGACGACCTCGCCCTCGGCCGTGAACTTGATGGCGTTGCCGACGAGGTTCAGCAGCACCTGGCGCAGGCGCGTGGGGTCGAGCAGCAGGTGGGCCGGCACCGCGCCGTCGACCTGGCAGCGCAAGGCGATGCCGCGAATGCCCGCGCGCGCGACGAGCAGCTTGCGCACCTCTTCGGCCACCGAGGCCACCGACGTGGGCAACGCCTCGAAGGTCATGCCGCCGCTCTCGATCTTCGACAGGTCGAGAATGTCGTCGAGCAGCGCGAGCAGCGCGTCTGACGAGCCGCGAATGGTCTCGAGCGCCTCGCGCTGGGCGTCGGTGATGCGGTCGGTGAGGAGCAGGTCGGTGAGCCCGACGACTGCGTTCATGGGCGTGCGCAGCTCGTGGCTGACGTTGGCGAGGAAGCTGGACTTGAGGCGCGAGGCGTCGAGGGCGCGCTCCATCGACGAGTGCAGCTCGTGCTCCATCTGCACGCGGCGCTCGATTTCATGCGACAGCTGGGTGTTGGCCTTGGCGGTGACGAGGGCCTGGGTCTGGGCCTGCCCGAGCGCACGGCGAAGGCGCTGGTGCACGACGAGCGAGCCTGCCCCCGTGAGGATGAAGGCGCCCACGGGAGCCAGCAGCCCGTCGTACGGCGTGCGGGTGGGCGGCGTCTGGAGCAGCCCCCGGGTCTCGGCCCACGCCAGCGCCACCCCGATGAGCACCGTCACGGGAATGCCCACGACCAGCCCGCGCGAGCCGAACAGCAGCGCCGCCGCCTGAATGACGAGCACCAGCCCGTAGTACGCCTGGCCCGACGTGCCGTGGTCGATGAAGGCGCCGAGGAAGAAGAACGACGTCACCAGCAGCAGGTACGCCGCGCCGACCCGCCGGGCCGGCCACAGCCGCAGCGCGCCGAGCGTGAGCAGCTGAAAGACCATCGGCAGCACGACGATGGGCAGGTACTTCCACTCGCCGGTTCGAATGAGGCCAACCAGGCTGGTGACGAGCGAGGTGCCCAGGCTCCACCAGACCAGCGTGCGCAGGAGCACCCGACCGTCTTCTTCGGTCATGCCCTGCGTCTCTCGTCCGAAGAGCGACATCGGCCTCGACACCTTCGCGGTCAGAACGTGGTGACTGCTTCAAGCGTGACGACCGGGGCCCCGATTTTCACGCCCAAATCTCTACCCCAACATGCCGAAACGAGTGGCGTTGAGGCATCCCACGAAGAGCGCGCCCATCGCGAACTTCTCCCAGCGCCAGGCGTGAGGCTCACCGGCACGCAGAACCGCGCGAAACCCCGCGATGAGGGCGCCTCCCAACAGAGGTGCGACCAGCAGCCACACCAGCTGCAGCGTGCGCGCCTGAATGAAGTGGTGTGGGAAGACGAAGGTGCTGACGAAGCCCAGGCCGACGCCCGCCGTGGCGAGCGCGAAGGCCCGCAACCCGGGAGCGCGCGTCGACGGGGAAAGGCCCGAGTCGAAGAGCCCCACCACTGCGGCGAAGAGCACTTCGAGCAGCAGCTCGAGCAGGAACTCGACGATCAGCTCCACGACGCTCCTCCCCGGGCCTTCCGCTCGGCGGTGTCGATGAACCCCTGCACGCGAGCCCCCTGGCGCGACTGCGAGAACGGCCAGCGTCGTAGCCACCACCAACGCGCGCGTCACGTGGCATCGCCGCCAAATGGTGTACAGGCCGGCGAATGCTCGTCTGTGGTCTCGACTTCGGCACCAGCAACACGGCGGTGGCGCTGCCTTCGGGTGAAGTGCTGTCGCTCGACGAGAAGGCCGCGCAGCCACGGCTCTTCCGCTCGGTGCTCTTCTTCCCCGAAGACACTCGCGAGACGCTCGCAGGCCACGAGGCCATCGAGCGCTACCAGGAGGACAACGCCGGGCGCTTCATTCAGTCGATGAAGACGTGGCTGCCGGCGACGACGTTCACGCGCACCACGCTGCGCGGGCGCACGTTGTCACTCGAAGAGCTCATCGCGGTGTTCCTGCGGCGAGTGCGTACGCTGGCGTCGTCGGCGGCAGGAGAAGAGGTGTCTTCCGTCGTGCTCGGTCGGCCCGCGCGGTTCTCGACCGAGGCGAAGACCGACGCGTTCGCCGAGGCGCGGCTCAAGCAGGCGGCCACCATCGCGGGCTTCACCGAGGTGCGCTTCGTCATCGAGCCCATCGCGGCGGCGCTCGCGTACGAGTCGACGCTCGAGCGAGACGAGGTGGTGCTGGTGGCCGACTTCGGCGCCGGCACGTCGGACCTGACGGTGATGCACCTCGGGCCCTCACGGCGTGGGCGCGCCGACCGCAAGGCCGACGTCGTCGCGTCGTCTGGCGTCTACGTCGGCGGAGACCGCTTCGACTCGGCCATCATGAAGACGGCACTGCTGAAGTACTTCGGCCAGGGCTCGACCTACACGGTGGGCCACGGCACGCAGCGGCTGCCGATGCCCTCGTACATCTCGAGCCGCCTGCTCTCGTGGAACGAGATGTCGCTCATTCGGGAGAAGACGACGCGCGAGCTCATCGACCTGATGCTCGAGTCGAGCGACCGGCTGCCGGCCATCGAGGCGCTCAACGACCTGGTGATGGAGAACCTGGGCTTCCGCCTCTACCGCGCCATCGAGCGCGCGAAGGTCGAGCTGTCGACGAAGCAGGAGGCGCGCATCGACTTCGAAGAGGCGCGCATCACGATTCACGAGACCATCACGCTCGAGGCGTTCGAGGCGGCCACCGCGCACCTCATTGACGAGCTCGAGGTGTGCACCGATGAGCTGATGGCGCGGCTGCCGAAGGGCCTGAGCATCGACTCCGTCTTCCTCACCGGTGGCTCTTCACAGGTGCCGTCGGTGCAGCGCTTGTTCGCGCGCAAGTTCGGCAAGCAGAAGCTGCGCACCGCCGACGCCTTCACGAGCGTGGTCGAAGGGCTGGGCCGAGCAGCGGCGTCGACGTTCTCGGAGTGAGCCCAACAAAGCAGCGGCCCCCGGCGCCGAGGGACGCCGAGGGCCGCCGTGAGAGAAGTCACCCTCTCGTCATCGAACCTTGTGCGAGAGCTCAACCGAGAGCTCTTTGCCCGGCCCGTGGCAGACGGCGCACGACTCGTTGCCGGCATACGTCTGCACGAAGAAGTGGGCTTCGGCGGCGAGTGAATCGTGGCACGAGCTGCAGGTGGCCGCCCACGTCCTCACGGGTGCAGGCGCCAACGGGTGGTTGCGCGGAGCAGGCTGCTTCCACGCCGTGTTGGTTGCGCCGTGACACTTCGTGCACTCCGAAACACCGCCCTTGAACGACGGGAAGCCGACCGTGTCGTAGGTCACCGAGTACGGCGTGCCGAGGAAGACACCGTTCACCACATAGGGCCGGGTCAGCTCTTTGCCTGCGTGAACGCGGTGCGCCAGGGTGCGGAAGTCCATCGTCGCACCGGGGGTCGCGCCGACGAACCAGGCCGAGTACGTGAACTTCGGCCCATCTTCGACGCCTGGCGAGTTGTGACACACCAGGCAGGTGTCGAGGCCACGCCGCCCAAAGCCGTGGGCTGCGAGGTCGTTGTGGCAGACGTTGCAGTTGTTGCCCGACGAGATGACCGCTCTGGGCTCGACCACCGTCGCTGCCCCGAACAGGAAGTTGCGCTGCGCGGGCTTCGCCATCATGCGGTACGTGGTGTTGTCGTTCGTCCACACGTCCCAGTTCTGGGTGGTGGTGAGGGCGCCCGCAGGCGTGACCGTGAAGTCGCGGTTCGCCCACATCGCCACCGTGTAGGTGCCATCGAGGAGCGGCAGCCCCTTCCAGTCGCCCCACGTCGCGTCGACCTCGTCAGTGTCGGCGATGGGCGCAGGGAAGAGGGCCTGCGTGGCGTCAGCCGAGCTGCGCTTCCAGCCGAAGCGGCCTGCCGAGCGATAGGTGACGACCACCGCGTTTCCGTTGGTGAAGCGCCCAGCGACTGCGGTGAGCTCTCCGTTCGCGGCGTTCGACACGAGATAGTCGGTGCCCTCTCTGCGCGCACTCAAGGTCACTTCTTGAACGGGGGCGCTCGCAGCGTGGGGGTACCTGAGCACCGTCGTGAAGAAGACCCGGTCGTTGACGCCCAGGTCGGCGCCGTTCGTGTCACTCGTGGTCTGCAGCCGACCAATCTGCGCGTACTCTTCGGTCGGTTGGCCGAGGTCGATGACGACGCGATCGCCCACCGCAAACCCCGCGTTGGAGCCCAGGTCGACGACGATGTGGCGTTGGTTCGCCGCGCTCGAGGTCTGCAGCGCACCTGGCGTCGCGAGCAGCGCGGTTCGCTCCATCACCACCTGACGACCCCAGTACAGCGGCAGGTTGCCGACGGTGAAGACGTCAGCGCCACCCGTCGAGGCGCCCACCCGCTCGAAGCTCACGTCGAGCGGTGCGCGCAGGGTGTAGCTGTCAGCCGGCGGCACGACCTCGAAGTACCAGCGGTCATCGACCGCGAAGGCCGTCGAGCCTGCCGTCACCGTGAAGGTCACGCCGTTATAGGTGACCGGCGCTCCAGTCGCCTGGTTGGTCGCGGGCGCAGAGACGGAACCACGAACGTCGAATGTCGTGGCGCCCGTCATCACCACCGCGATGGTCTGGGCGACAGCACCAGCAGCCACCGTCGGCTTCGAGATGGTGCCGTTGCCCGTGAACGGGGTCGCCTTGCGCCAGTTGAAGTCGTAGGGGTTGCCGTTGGGCAGAATGATCTGCCGGTTCGTCGTGGGGCCCACCACGATGATCTGCAGTCGGGTCAACGACATGATGGGAATGCCCGCATCAGCGTCGTTGGTGACCGAGAACTGCACCTCGATGGGGTCGCCGACCTGGTGCTTGCCGCCAGGCCCACTGCCCGGCGTCAGCCCCGTGACGTTCAGGTTGACGCCAGTGTTGAAGGCGGGGTTCTCGTAGGGGTGCAGATGCGAGGCTGCGACCGGGTTGCTCCCGCCCGCGCCGTGACAGGTGTCACACCCGTTGTCGTTCTGCTGCGCGAAGTGACCGCCCTGTGCCGAAGAGAAATCGATGTGGTCGTGGCACGAGCCGCACACCTTCCGTGTGATGGCCGTCTGCGCCCTCGCGCCCTGCGCCGGGGCGGGCTCGCCTGTGGAGGGAGCGCCGTGGCACTTGGAGCAGGCCACGAGGCCAGTCCGCACCTTGTCGCTGCGGCGCTTCGCGTCAGGGGTGAGAGTCGACCAACCAGTGTCACGCGGCATGAAGCCGTTGCCGACTGCGCCCGTGTAGGTGTTGCCAGTGGTGTCATAGATGCCCGCCGCGTACGCGCTGGGCATCACAGGGAACGCGAAGTCGCTGAAGTCGACGACGGCGTTGTTGAAGCCAACCATCTTGTACGGCTTCGGAGGCACCGTGTAGTCGAGCACTCCGCCCGTGACGCCCACGCCGACGACCGACGGCAGATGAGCCGCGTTGTGAATGCGGTGCACCATCACCCCAAAGTCGATGGACACGCCTGGCGTGCCGCCTTCGACCGTCGAGACATTGCGGTCTTCTGCGCCTGCGGTGTGGCAGGTGAGGCAGACGCCGAGCTCGTTTCGCGACCCACCGTGCGCCCGCAGCTGCGTGTGGCACTGGTTGCAGTTCGCAGCGCCGACGACCTCACGCGGCTGAAGCGTGGTGGCGCCTCCGAGCAGGAAGTCGAACGTCTTGTTGCCGGTGTCCCGGTAGACGGTGCCGTCGATGGTGAAGTTCTGGTACGCCTGCATCGCCACCGTGTACGTGCCGTCGAGCAGCGGCTGACCAGTGAGCTCGCCGAAGCCCGCGTCGAACGCCGGCGAGTCGTTGAGCGGGGCCAGGTACGTCGCAGGCAGTGGCGCCGCGAACGTGTAGGTGAAGGTTCCGTCGCCGTTGTCGACGGAGCGCGTCTTCACGTCACCCTGCGAAGCAACGACTCGCTGGTAGTTGGTGGTCGGGCCAGAGATGTAGATGGCGGCCGACGTCAGCTCCGCCAACATGATGTTGCGCGCGTCACGGCGCTTCACGGTGAACGTCACCCGCGGCACGTCTCCGGCGCGCAGGTTGCCGCTGGGCCCCGTGCCGCCTGCGACGGCCGTGATGTTCAGCACCACGCCCGGCAGGTCGTCCCAGCGGGTGAGCGTCGTCGCGTTCGGGCCGGGAGGACCGACAGGACCCGGAGGACCCGCATCGCCGGGCGCTCCATTCGTGCCGTTCGTTCCGTTCGTGCCGTTCGTTCCGTTGGTTCCGGGAGTTCCCGGAGCGCCAGGCGTGCCGGGGGCGCCGTTCATGCCGGGCGCTCCGTTCGTACCGTTCATGCCATCGGCGCCTTTGGTGCCCATCGCACCTGGCTCGCCTTGTGGACCAGCAGGACCGGCAGGGCCCTGGCAAGAGAGCGCCAGCACCACCGCAGCTGAGAGAATGACCGATTGCAGCGATCTCATGAACGACCTCCCGAAAGACGACGTGATGACTCCGGCGCACGGCCCGGTGCAGCGCATGCGCCATGAAGCTCGGGGGGTTGCAGGTTGTTACCCGGCGGTAACACCGGCGACGATCGACCGGCCGATCACGTTTCGCGCGCTTCCAGTCGGCGCTTCATGCCGAACGCGCCACGGTTTGCGCGGCGCATGGTTTTCGCTGGTGTTGGTTGTTGTGAGCGTTTCGTGCGTGTGTGAGCGATCGCCGTTTCGTGAGGTGCGGGTCAGCTTCGAGCAACCAACGTCAGCCTCGGCTCCGGTACCGCTGCCTCGCCCGAAGTCGCTGCGGGTATCGGTCGCGGGCATGGAGTCTCCTTCGGGAACGTACGCGGCGTACTCGCGGCTGTTCGGAGAGGTCGCCGGGCGGCTCGACGCGGGCGTCGACTTCGTTCAGCGGCGTACGTACGCCGAGGTCAACGAGCTGATGCTGCGAGGAGAGCTCGACGCGGCGCTGCTCTGCACGGGCGGCTACCTCGAGCTGGTGCGCCGCGACCCGGGCGCGGTCGAGCTCGTCGGCGTGCCCGTCATCAACGGCGCCGCCACCTACCAGTCGCTCATCATCGTGCCCGCCACCAGTGAAGCTGCCTCGCTCGACGATCTCGCCGGCGCGCGGTTCGCGTTCACCGACGAGCTGTCGCTGACTGGCCGCTCGTGGATCGTGCACGAACTGCGAAAGCGCGGCACACAGCCAGAGAGCTTCTTTGGCGAGGTGACCTACACGCGCAGCCACGATCACTCCGTGACCGCCGTCGCCAAAGCGCTCGTCGACGGCGCAGCAGTACACAGCGTCGTCTTCCAGCACCTGCTCGAGAAGGACCCGGGCCTGACCGAGCGCGTCCGCATCATCCAGCGTTCACCGGAGTTCGGCATGACGCCGGTGGTGATGTCGACGCGGCTCCCGCCGGAGCGGCGTTCAGCCCTGCGGCAGGTGCTGCTGAACCTGACTGCCGACGACGCTGGCCGGGCCCTCTTGCAGCCACTCGACATCAACCGCTTCGAGGCGCCCGCGCCCGGGCTCTTCGACTCGGCCCTCGAGGTGGTGCAGGGGCAACGGTGAAGACGCCCAGACGCCTGCAGTTCCGCCTGTGGATGAAGCTGGCGCTGCTGGCCGCTGCGGGGGTCGTCACCATGCACGCGGTTCACCTCTCGCTCGGGAACCGAATCGCCAGCCGGGCCCTGGGCGCCGAGCAGGAGCGCCTCGGCCGAGGCATCGCGCGGCTGCTGGCCGACCAGGCCGCCGACGCGGTGCTGGTGAACGACCGGGTCGCGCTCGATGCCATCGTCTCGTCGGCCGCGACGTCGACCGGAGGCCCGGTGGGCTACTGCTTCATCACTCGAGGCGGCGAGGTGGTGGCGTCGTCGCTCGGCGCGCAGACTCCGCGCAGCCTCGTCGAGGCCAATGTTGGCGACGAGCGCGCCGTCGTCGTCGTCAACGACCAGCACCGCCTGCTCGACCTTCGCGAGCCCATCATGGGCGGCGTGGCACAACTGCGGCTCGGCCTCGACATGGGCGTGGTGGCGCAGACGCGGCGCGAGCTCGCCATCGAGCTGGGGCTGCTGGCCGTCAGCCTCATCATCGCCGGGTTGCTGGCTGCCTTCGTGTTCGGCCGAAGCCTCGCCAGGCCCATCGACGAGATTCTCGCGTCGACGAGCTCGTTCGACCCGAGCAGCCCGACCTGGGCGCCCATCGAGCCAAGCGGCTCAGACGAGCTCGCGGTGCTCGGCGACCGGTACAACCAGATGCTCACGCGGCTCAGGCAGGCCTACCTCGAGCAGGAGGCGGCACGACAGAAGAGCATCGACATGGAGCGCATGGCGGCGCTCGGCACCCTCGTCGCCGGCGTGACGCACGAGGTGAACAACCCGCTGGCGGGGCTCAAGAACTGCCTGCATCGCCTCGAGCGCGCCGACCTGCCGGCAGAGAAGCGCCGCGAGTACCTCGAGCTGATGAACGAAGGCCTCTCGCGCATCGAGGTGGTCGTCAGCGGGCTGCTCGACTTCGCGCGACCGCATGCGCCCAGCCTCGAGCCGATACGCACGGCAGAGCTGGCGCGCTCAGCGATGCACCTCGTGCAGTCGCAGCTGGGGCGCAGACGCGTGCAGTGCGTGCTCGAGGGTCAGGAGCACGACGCGCTGGTGCAGGCCGACCGTCACCGCGTGGGTCAGGCGCTGGTGAACCTGCTGCTCAACGCAGGCGCCGCGAGCCCCGAGGGCGGCGTCGTGCGGCTGCGGCTGTTCACCTCGACGGGCGGCGCGGGGGTGAGCGTCGAAGATGATGGGCCGGGCATTCCTCCCGAGCTGAGGCAGCGGGTCTTCGAGCCTTTCTTCACCACCAAGCCGCCGGGAGAAGGCACCGGGCTCGGGCTGTCGGTGACGCGGTCCATCATCGACGCGCACGGCGGGCGGCTCGAGTTCTCGTTTCCCGACACGGGCGGCACCCGCGCACGGGTGTGGCTCACTTCGGCGGCTTGAGCGGAGCTGCCTCGGCGTCACGCAGACGCTCCCACAGGCTCTTGCGCGAGATGCCCAGCAGCGAGGCGGCGCGGCCCCGGTGCCCGTCGGACTGCTCGAGGGCCCGCTCGATGTACTGGCGCTCGAACTGCTCGACGGCTTCGGCGAGCGGCCGCACGCCGGTGTCGGCGGGGTGTGCTTGGGGCAGCCGCGCCATCTCGACTGGCAGGTGCTCGAGCTGAACAGGGCCCTTGTTTCGAGCCAGGGCGACGGCGCGCTCGAGCGCGTGGAGCAGCTCGCGCACGTTGCCCGGGTAGTCGTGGGCAGCGATGGCTCCCGCGGCCTCTGGTGACAACGACGGGAGCGGGCGTGACTGCCGGCGAGCGATGTCGTCGAGGAAGCGCGCGACGAGCAGGGGAATGTCACCGCGCCGCTCGCGCAGCGACGGCAGGCTGATGTCGAGCACCTTCAGCTGGTAGTAGAGGTCGCTGCGAAAGGTGCCCGCGGCGACCTGCTGCGCGAGCGCGGGCGTTGCGGCAGCGATGACGCGCACGTCGACCCGGAGCGGAGTCGAGGCACCGAGCACCTCGATGCGAGACGACTCCAGCGCACGCAGGAGCCGCGACTGGCTCTGCAGTGACAGGGCTCCCAGCTCGTCGAGGAAGAGGGTGCCCTCGTGCGCAGCCTCGATGCGGCCGGTGCGACGCCGCTCGGCACCAGCCACTGCACCGACCTCGTGACCGAACATCTCCGACTCGAACTGGGCATCGGGAATCGCCGCGCAGTTGACGGCGACGAAGGGCTTCGTGGCGCGGGCGCTGCGCTGGTGAATCAACCGGGCGGCGAGGTCTTTCCCGGTACCGGCTTCACCGAGCAGGAGCACGCTCACCTCGCTGGCCGCCGCGGCCTCGATGCGCTCTCGCGCCAACACCAGCGCGGGGCTCTTGCCCACGAAGTCGTGCGCGAGCTCGTCGGCGGGCTGATTGCGCGCCAGCCCGACGCGCAACCGGAACTGCACCTCGTCACGAACGGCGCCGAGGCGCAGGAGCAGCTCCTCCATCTCGAAGGGCTTGAGCACGTAATCGCGTACGCCTTCTCGCATCGCGGTGATGGCGTGGTCGGTGTCGGCAAACGCCGTCATCAACACCACAGCGGGGGCCGGCTGCAGGCTGCGCGCGAGCCGGAACAGACTCAACCCGTCGACGCCGGGCAGGCGAACGTCAGACAGCAGAACGTCGAAGTGGTCCGACGCGAGCAGGCGCTGCGCCTTCGCTCCGTCATCGCACTCGGTCACGAGGTAGCCCGCGTCTTCGAGGGCGTCGCGCACGGGAATGCGGACGATTCGGTCGTCTTCGACGAGCAGCAGCTTCAGGCCTGGCACGAACCGCACGCTACCCGGCCAGGAAGTCGTGTGGGAGGACTTGGGAGCCGCGCTGCGAGGCCGTGTTCGTCTACGCTCGGCCAATGCACATGCGCGTGGCAGTACTGGTTGTCTGCCTGGGGGCCGCAAGCTGTAACAACGAAGTCGAGATGCCAGACGGTGGCTCGGGGAGCGCGGGAGGCGCTGCGAGCGCTGGCGGATCAGCGACGGGTGGCGGGTCTGCAACGGCTGGTGGCTCTGCGACTGCTGGTGGCTCTGCGACGGCTGGTGGCTCTGCGA
>JBEOKA010000340.1:0-26932 GCA_040275325.1 Myxococcaceae bacterium
TGGCCTCGAGCGAGCTGTTCAGGTTCGAAGTCAGCAACACCGAGGCGGAGTCGACCCGCTCACGCAGCCAGGTCGCGCCCGTCTTCGTCGCGTACATCACGGTGCCCTCTCGCACGTAGGCGATGTGGGGCGTGCCGTTGGCTTCGACCTGCATCGACACGAACGGGTCGATGACACCGCCCGTGTTGAAGCCCATGGCGTCGACGACCTCGAGGCTCCAGGCAGCGCCGTTCCACCGGCCGTACATGAGCGCGGGGTGCGTCTGCGTCGTGAAGGCGATGGCGATGTTGTTGGTCGAGCCCTCGTAGCGAACCTCGCAGCCACCACCCGAGATCTCGAGCGAACCGCCGTCGAGCACCGGCATTGGCATCGCGAGCAGCGCGGCCTGCGCCGTCATCGGGCGGTTGTTCTCGACCAGCGGCGTGACGGCGAACTGCCACGTCATCGTGCCTTCGGAGCCATCACGGCGGGTGACCGTCACCGACAGCTGCGCCGAGGTCACGTTGGGCAGCTTCCACTCGGCCGTGCGACCCGAGGTGGTGAGGGCGCCGGCAGACGCGCTCCACGTGACGCGAGCGACCTGCGCCTCGTCGACGTGCACGCGGAAGCGCTCGGTGGCGCCTGCGAGGTACGGCCCAGCACCTTCGAGGCGCTCGAGGCCCTTCACGACCGGGTCGCCCTGCCCTTCCATCAACGACTCGGGCGCGACGGGGCTCTCGACGGCACAGGCGCACCACAACAGGCACGGCAACACGATGGACAGACGGGTCATGGAGTCTCCCAGGGGACGACCGCATGACCCGGGAGCCGCAGTCCGTGTGCAAACCGAGTAAACGGCCGCCATGGCTGACGCGAACTCCCGCTCGGGGCAGACGTACTTCACAGGGCCGATTCTCGACTGGTGCGACCGAACGCACGCGCCGCACGATGAGGCGCTTCAGGCCGCGTTCGATGCGCCAGTGCGCGCGGGCATGCCGCCGATTCACGTCGCCGCGTCGGAAGGAAAGCTGCTCGAGCTGCTGCTGCGCATGGTGGGCGCGAAGCGCGTCGTCGAGCTGGGAACGCTGGCGGGCTACTCGGCCATTCGGCTCGCGCGCGCGCTGCCCGACGACGGCAAGGTGTGGACGGTGGAGTTCGACGAGCGGCACGCGGCGGTGGCGAAGGGCGTCATCGCGAAGGCGGGGCTCACGAAGAAGATCGAGGTCTGTGTCGGACGAGGCGTCGACGTGCTGCCGACGCTCGAGGCGCACGGCCCGTTCTGCGCGGTGTTCATCGACGCCGACAAGGAGTCGTACGACGTCTACGGGCGCTGGGCGGCGAAGCACGTGCGGCGCGGTGGGCTGCTGCTCGGCGACAACTCGTTTCTCTTCACCAACCTGCTCGACGACACGCCCCGCGCGGCGGTGATGCGGCGGTTTCACGAAGAGGCGCGCGCCCATTTCGATACGGTGAACGTGCCGACGCCCGATGGGCTGCTCGTCGGCCTCAAGCGCTGAAAGGGAGAAATCCACATGGCGAAGGTGCTCGGAGTCGGTGGTGTGTTCTTCGTGTCGAAGAACCCGAAGAAGCTGGCGGCCTGGTATCGGCGCGCGCTCGGGTTCGACATCACCGCGTGGGGCGGCGCGACGTTCGAGTGGAAGGAGTCGAAGACGCACCAGCGCATGACGGTGTGGAGCCCGTTCGCGAGCGCGGAGTACTTCAAGCCGTCGAAGGCGCCCTTCATGCTGAACCTGCTCGTCGATGATCTCGAGGGCGTGCTGGCGAACCTGAAGAAGAAGCGCATCAAGGTCGAGCCGAAGCGTGATGACTCCGAGTTCGGCAAGTTCGCGTGGGTGATGGACCCCGAGGGGCGGAAGATCGAGCTGTGGGAGCCGCCGAAGAAATGAAGACGACCTTCGCGGACCTGGCGAACGTTCCTGAAACGATGATCGGTCAAATCATCGACGGAGCCCTTGTCGTCTTTCCGCTCCCGGGCCTTCCGCATGCACAGACCACGTCGAACGCAGGCGGAGACATCAACGGCCGGTTTGGTCGTTCACGCCCGCCGGGTGGCTGGTGGATTCTCGACAAGCCAGAGCTGCACCTGGCCTCGGATGCCCTCGTCCCCGACCTCGCTGGCTGGAAGCGCGAGCGGCTCGCGACGCTTCCACAAGAGGCGTTTCTGACGATCGCGCCCGACTGGGTGCTCGAGGTGCTCTCCCCTTCGACGGCTTCGATCGACCGCGTGTCGAAGGCGCGCATCTACGCGCGCGAAGGCGTGCGCTGGCTCTGGTTCATCGACCCCATCGCGCGAACCATCGAAGTGAACCGCCTCGAGAGCGGTCGGTGGCTTCAGGTCGCTGCGTTCACGGCAGGCGAGCCGCTGCGCGCCGAACCCTTCGACGCAGAGGAATTCGACACGACCGATTGGTTCACCAGCAGTCCATAACGCCTCGATTGCATCGCTCAGCCGGGTTGCTGGTCCGTCATGCTTCGACGTACTCGGCGCGGCCATGACGACCCCCGCAGGCGTTCACCTCGGCACTGGAGAGACGGGCTCGAGCTTTCTTCACCGTGTGCTCCTCGACACGGCGGCTCGTTTCCCTTCGCTGGCTGACGCGAAGGTTCCGGCCGACGCGAAGACGTTCAAGGACGACTTCGGAGACCTCGTCACGCGCTTCGAAGCAGCGCGAGTGTGCGCGCCCAATCGTGTCGAGGTCGCGCGTCACCTGCTGCAGCTCACCAACGCGGCGATGCTGCTCGACGGCGTGCCGTTGATGGCGGCGCTCGAGGAGCCGGTCGCTGCACCCGAGACGCAGACGCATCAGAGCGCTCCCACCGGCTTCGTGCCCGAGGTGCCGCTCGATGGCCGCCTGTATCGGGGAAAGGAGATTCAGGTCGCGCTCGACCTGCTTCGTGAGGCCCACCACCTGACGCACGCCGCGCACCGTGGGCTGTCGTGGGTGGTCGAGCGATTTGCGAACGGCCTCGACCTGCGCGGCGAGCGCTTCGCCATCATCGGAGCGGCAGCCGAGCTCTCTCCCGCGCCGATGCTGCTCGCGGCTGGAGCGACCGTTCGGTGGATCGACGTGAAGCCACCGTCGACGTTCTCGGGCCACGTGGTGACGACGCTCGGTGGAGACGACGTGCTGCACCAGCCGCGCGCCGTCGCCGCGGCGTTGAGAGACTTCGCGAAGGAGGGCCCGGTACACGTGGGGCTGTTCGCGTACGCGCCGGGCGCGGGCCGTGAGCTGCGCCTCGCCGCCGCGATGGACGCCATGGTTCACAGCCTGGGCGCGAACGTCGTGAAGTCGGTGTCGCTGTACATCTCGCCGACGTCGCCGGGAGAGCTGCAAGCGGAAGACCTCGACGTCTCGTCGATGCGTGAAGCGTCAGCGCCGTGGTGGCAGCGCGGGTTCGCCGGAGTGCGTGCACTCAAGGGGCCCGGCTCGTTCGGTGCTCCACAGGCTCGCGTCGCGCGAGGCGCCATCTCGTTGCAGGGCGCGGCGTACCAGGCGGCGCAGTACCTCACGAAGTTGATCAGCTCCGAGGTGCTCGCGGTCGATGGTCTGGCCGGCAAGGCACTGAGCGTCTCGGCGAACGTCGCCGGCATCACCGAGACGAAGTCGCTCTCGCATCCCCTCTTCCAGATCGCCTTCCAGGGCGCGCCGGCGTTCGGCGTGCGCATCTTCAAGCCCGACACGACGCGTGCCTTGAGTGGGCTGTTGATGGTGCACGACCTGCTCAACCCCGACGCGCCCGCCGCGAAGAAGCACGAATCCGAGGTGCACACGGCGCGCGCGCTGCGCAGTCAGCAGATTCACGGCGGCGCCTACGCCCTGCCCTGGCAGTTCGAGTCGGCTGTTCGCACGGCGGCGGTCGTTGGTCTCGGCAAGCGGCCCGACCTGCTGCTGCGTCGACGCTGAAGTCTTCACGCGCGCTGCACCAATTCTGCACGCGTGCGTGGTGAGGTTTCGCCATGACGTCGGGCCAACGCCTTCCACGCGCGCTGCTGGTGGTGCTGCTGCTCGGCACCTACTCGACGCTCGGCGTGGTGCGCGTCATCTCGAACGCGCTGCGTGACGCGAACCTGCTGCGGGTCAGCGTCGCGATCGTCTTCGGCCTCGTGCTCGGGGCGCTGACGGTCGTGGTGCTGAAGACGAAGGAGCTCAGAACGCCGCGAGCGTTCGTCACCGCGCTCGTGTTGCTGACGACCTACGCGCTCGTCATCTGGCCGATGGAGAGCCCGGAAGAGAAGCTGCACTTCGTCGAGTATGGCGCGGTCGGTGTGCTGGCGTTCCTCTCGTCACCCGAACGCTGGAGCGAGCTCAAGCGCCTCGCTGCAGGCGTGCTGTTCACCGCTGCTGCTGGATGGATCGACGAGGGCATTCAGGCGCTGTTGCCGAGTCGGTACTACGACCTGCGCGACGTCGGGTTCAACGCGCTGGCGGGGCTGCTGTCGGCGTCGGGGCTGGGCGTGTTGCGGTTCATCTCGAGGCGTTGACGCATGCGTGACGGTGATGCGCCTCTGCTCGCGGTGCTCTTCGTCGGGCTCCTCGTGCTGCTGGGAGCGATGGCCGCGACGGGCCGGCTCGAGCGCCTCACGAACTCGGTCCACGCGCTCTCGCGCACCGACGCAGGCGTGCCCTGAACGTCTGGTGTCACGAAGCGATCGAAATCGATCACTCCCCGTTCATCATGAATGCGGAGCGTCTTCCCGAAGCACCCACGAGCGAGTTCTTCGAAAGGTGCGCTCGTGAAACGACTGCTCGTGTTCCTCCTCCTCTCGGCCTGCGATCGCACCCGGCTCGTGCCCGCGCTCGAGTACGCCGAGATGGCGATCTGCATCGATGGTGACTTCACGCTCACCCGTGCGACGCCGGCGGTGATGCTCGTGCTCGATCGCTCCGGCTCGATGGAGACGTCGTTCGGCAGCGGCACCCGGTGGACCACGCTGCGGAGCACGTTGTCGGCGACGTTGCCCACGCTCGGTGAAGAGGTCGAGGTCGGCGCGTTTCTCTACCCGTCAGCGGGAGTCTCGGCCGGCCAATGCGCGGTGCCGACGACTCCTGCGCTCACGCCGATGGCGAACCAGGTCGCGGCGGTGCGCTCCTTGTTGTCGTCGACCAGCCCGGGTGGAGCGACGCCAACCGCCGACGCCATCGACGCGGCCGCCAACGCGCTCGAGAATTCGGTCTCGACGGACAAGCCGCGCGCCCTCGTACTCGCCACCGATGGAGCTCCGAACTGCAACGCCGCACTTCTTCCCGCCAGCTGCACCTGCGTCGACGGCAAGCAGTGCGTGAGCGCCGAGCGATGCCTCGATGACACGCGAGCGGCGGCGCGCCTCAGGACGTGGGCGAGCGCGGGCGTACCCACGTGGGTCATCGGCATCGCGAGTGATTCGACGCTCTCGGGTGTCTTGAACTCGCTCGCAAAGGCCGGCGGTCGACCGAACACTGGAAGCAACGCGTTCTTCTCTGCGGCGTCTCCGACCGAGCTCACGGCCGCGTTCACCGAGATTCAGGCGCAGCTGCGTTCGTGCGTGTTCGTCTCGCCTTCGGTTCCCGATGTCGGGGGCGTGATGACGGTGACGATGGATGGTGTGGAGCTGGTGGAAGACGCGACGAACGGGTGGATGTGGGGCGCGATGGAGCGCGGCGAGCTCGTGCTCCGCGGAGAGTCGTGCACGCGCGCGATGTCGTCGAAGACGGGCACCATCTCGCTCACCGTGCGCTGCGCAGCGAGCGACGCCGGCACACCGTACGTCACGCTCGAATGAGAGGCGGCTCTGAGAGCGCGAGGGCTGGCAGAGGGCGCTCCGAAGCCTCGAGGCTTTCGGGTGACGGGGAACCGCACGCAGGCTCGAGTCCAATCGACCGATGACCGGATCAGGGAGTCAGTCGGCTCGAGACTTCGCCAGCTGCTCAGCTTGCCGCGACCGTGCTCGCGTTTGGGGGTCTTCTATTGGAGTTGCAAGAATTGATGTTTTGCACCGAATTGGAGCAGCGAGAACCATATGGTGCACCAGAACGCATACCGTCGCGAAACTTCAAATCTTGCAACTCCAATAGAACACCCCTGAACGCGACGCCGCCTCCGTGCTCCTTGCAGCTTTGAGCGATCTGCAGGTCGAACCGGCTCGTCGCGTCGCACATTCGGGGTCACTTCGCCCAATCGAGGCTTCGGAGCGCAACGCACGCACCCCTCGCTCATTCAGGCTGCTTTCAGCAGGCGCTCAGTCGCGACGCGCTTCGATCGATCGATTCGAGATGACCTGCGAACGCATCGGCTCACCGCGCTCCACGTACCGGCCGTTCGCGAGGAAGTTCTGGAACTGCGCCGGCAGCCCATGCGCCCGCTTCCAGTTCGCGTCGTCCATCAACTGGTAGTGCAGGTGCGGCTCGGTCGACATGCCGCTGTTGCCACACCGCGCGATCTGCTGCCCCGCGACGACGCGCTGGCCCGCCTTCACCGACACGCTGCCCTTCTGCAGATGGCCGAGCAGTGAGAACTCTCCGGTGCCGTGGTCGATGACAATCGAGTTGCCGTACAGCACCCCGGGTCTCGGCTGGTTCGGTACGTTGTCAGGAGCGTCGTTCACCACCTCGACCACCACGCCATCTGCGGGCGCGAGCAGCGGCTGGCCCCACGCGTAATAGTCGTCGTTCTTCGTGCCTGCGCCCGTGAACGTCCCCGGGCCCTTCACGATGAACACATCCATCGCGTAGCGCATGTCGGGCACCGGCGTGTGGCGGTTGTCGTCGTACTTGCGCCCGCCCCACAGCACGAACCACGAGCCATCGAAGGGGAGCCGCAGCTCGGTCTGCGTCTTGTGCAGCCCCGAGACCGTCGGCGCTTCTTTCACTGCCGGCCGGGTCACCATCGCCGTCAGCGAACCGTTCGCATCGAACGCCAGCTCGAGCTCCATGCCGCGAGCCCAGTTCGTCACCGCCGAGACGCGGCGATAGAGCGTGCCGCCGTTCTTCTCGACCATCGCCTCGGTGATGACGCGAACCTCGGCGCCGAGGGTGCCGCGCGTCGCGTTCACGAGCCCCAGCAGCCCCGACTCCGTGCCGACCTGCGCACGCAACGCCGGGCTGCTGCTTCGCCACACGAGCGCCGTGCGCCCCGCATACACATCGTCCGCCAAAGCACGCGCCTCCTTCAGCGACGGAGCTTGCGCGACGGCGAGGCTGATCAGGGCTGCGGCGAACACGGGCGGCGAATCATGCAGAGATCCACGGCGCCCTGCACGTCTCAATCACATCACGGTGTCGGTGCTCGTCTCACTCGAAGGGAATGATGCTCAGCTTGTCGCCAGCCTTCACCTTGAGCAGCTCGCGCGCGCGCTTCGGAATGTAGACGACCTGATCATCGAAGCGGACCTGCGAGCGCACCGCGCGGAACCGGTTCGAGCCGGTCGTGCGCGTGACCGAGACGAGGCACTCATCCGCCTCCTGCTCGAGGTGCTTGTCGCCGAGCGTCGCCGTGCGGAAGCGCCTGATCAGCGACACGTCGTCGAGGTTCGCCTCGTAGTGCGGGCCTCCATCGAACGGGTCGATGTGGTCGACGTACTTGAAGCCGATGCGCTCGAGCATGCGCTGCACGCCGCGCGTCTCGGGGCCGACCTCTCCGATGAGCTTCTGCACCTTCTCGGGGAACAACGTCGCCCAGATGTCGGAGCTCGGGAACAGCTCCTTGATGAACTCCTTGTTCTGGCGCGAGAGCTTGTCGGCTTCGGTGTACTCGAGCTCGGTGAACTTCTTGCCGATGTGCTCCCACAGGGCGCTGCGGCCGTCGGGCAACAGTGGCGGCAACAGCTCGGCGAGCACGCGCTGGCGGAACAGCTTCTTGTGCATCGCCATGAAGAGGAAGCGCACGTACGAGAGCTGCTTGCCCGGCTTCTCGGGCCCCGAGCGGTACGGCGGGTCGACCACGAGCCCACCAATCTCGGTCGGGCCTTCGTAGTTGTACCCAATCGACAACACCTTGTGCCTGAAGTGCTTGTCGATGGTCGCCGAGTACGTCTCGGCCTCGGTCACCTGGAAGTAGATGTGCGGCGCTTCCCACGTGCCGTGCTGCGCGATGATCATCGACGTGCCGATGATGGTCTCGTTGCGCAGGTCCTCGAGCACGAAGAGGTACTCCCGCTCGAACGGGTCCTTCACCTTGCCGGTGAAGCTCTTCACCGATTTCTCGATGAGGCCCGCCAGCACGTCATCGTTGTGCGGCAGGTTGACGCTGTTGAGCACTGCCGCCAGGCGCTTCAGCCCAGGCAGGTCGCTCTTCGAGACATCTCGCAGGACCATCATGTGGGGTGGGCTCCGACCCAACCCAATACCCTACGGTCGATCTGACGGCCATCACGGCCCGGTGACTCGCTGCGCCATTCGACAGGTCCTTCGATATCAATGGGTTGAGCGAGCAAGTCCGCGCGTTCCAGCGAGCGGCTCGACCCGGCACTTCGAGAAATCGGAGCCACACGCCCGGTCGAGCTCGGCCCTCGTGTCACAGCCGGGGCGAAGGCCCTCGCAGGTCTCGGGCAGGTAGGCCCAGACGATGTGCAGCACGCCAGAGCGGCCTTCGGGCAGCGCGGCCAGAAAGTCATCGAGGTGGTCGGTCACGCGCGACGAGAGCTTCACGACAGGCGGCGCGAGCTGAACGGCCTCGGTGCGGCGAAGGAACCGGCGGGCCGCGTCGTCGAGCTGCGGGTTGAGCGTGTCACCGCCGAACGGCGCAGAGTCGAGCAGCGGCCCCGACGCGTCACCATCGAACAGCGCGAGCCACACCCGGCCATCACCGGTCGCCGAGAGGAACCGCCGCTCGATGGCTGCCCGGGTGAGGCGCTGCCCGCCGATGGGCCAGGTCTGAAACGTCGAGAGCTGCGAGGCCGAGGTGGCATCAGGCGCGTCGAGCAGCTGCTGGAGCACCAGCGCGTGCGCGGCGTTGAGCCAGAAGGCGATGCGATCTTCCACGTTCGGGAACCGCTCCGGCGTCGAGAGCGGCGACGTCTTCGCCATCGAGGTGATGAACCGATCGAGCGCCTCGCGGTCCTTCTGCAGCGCGGCCACATCGACCAGCCCTCGCGAGTCGACGTGCTGCAACGCCACCATGAAGTCGGCGAGCGCGTACTCGGGCGCATCGGCAGGCACCGTCGCGGGCAGCCTGCCGTCACGCAGCAGCACCACGAACGACACGATGACGAGGGCGGCCGAGAGCGAGAGCACGACGACACGCAGCCAGCCGGGAACGGTGCGCTCGTCACTCACGAACGGGCAGTCTGCCATGGAGGCTGCACGCCCGCGGCATCCGTGATGCACTGCCGCACCTCATGCTCTCGCTCTGCCTCGCGTTGGCGCTCGCCCAGGTGGCTCCCGAGACCGACGCGCCGGTGCAGCCGACGCTCACGCCCGCAGAAGAAGGCGCTCCCGTCGAGGCGCTGCCCACCCAGCCTCCGCAAGACCCGAAGAAGACGACGCGCATTCTGCTCACGGGAGGCGCAGGCATTGCGGGCGCAGGCGCGGCCCTCGGCGCGATGGTGTTGTTCTCGAACATCCGCTCCAGCGTGAACGGCACGGGCGCGTCGTTCGACATGGTGTTCGGCACGGCGGCGCTGGGCTCGTTGCTCGTCGCGGGTGTCGGCTTCGCGGTGCATCAGGCGTTCGGTGGTCGTGGAGAAGCTGCGCTCGCCGCGCTCGCGTCGGTCGCCTGCATGGCGCTCACGGGTCTCGCGGTCGGAGCAGCGCAGGTCGATCAACAGACGGGCGCCATCATGGTCGCTGCCGTCGGAGCCATTCCCGCCGCGGTGTCGGTGACGGCCATTCTCGAAGCGACGGGTGCGCTCGGCGGCAACGCGCGTGGGCGTGCCTGGTAGCCCGCCTCACGGTGACGATGAAGAAGGTGCTAGGCATTGCGGTGATGCCCGCTCCGCTCTCTGACCGCCGCCTCGCCTCGGTGTACGCGTCGTTCGAACGCCAGCTCGCGAAGAACGCCCGCACCACCATCGGCAGAGACCAGGCCCTCGAGCTGCTCGCCGAGCTGGCAGACCGCGCCGGCAAGCCATCGGCCGAGCTGCTGAAGGAGCTGCGCACGCCCGGCCTCTCGCTGCAGCAGCAGGCCGCGCTGGTGAAGAAGGGACTGACGAGCGACGAGCGGAGCGACCTGAAGGCGCTGCTGACCGACGGCACGGTGCCGCTCGCTCCCGCGGCGCGAGATCTCTTCGAGGCCGTGCTCGGAGGAGCGCCCATCGCGCGGGACGCGACGCTCGACGCGGTGACGACAGCGACCGGCGTTCGTGGCACCACCCGGCCGAACGCGACCATCGAAGCGGTGAACCTCTCGGCGGCTGCGGGCTCGGGGCATGACGTCTTCGTGGTGGGCCAGGCCGACGGTGACGGCCGCTTCTCGGCGAAGCTCGCGGGGCCGCAGCGACCGAAAGAGGGTGACTTCGTTCGCCTGCGCGCGCGCTTCGACGACGGCTCGACCTCTGACTGGGTGACGGTGCAGGCCGAAGGACGTGACGCGCGGCCGGCCGGGCTCATGGTCAACCGCCTCGAGCTGTCAGTGGCCGCGAGCGGCAAGGTCTCGGTCACATCGCGCGACGACGAGCGCCACCTGTCAGAGCCCGGCGCCTCGCTCTCGTTCACCAACCTGCGTACCAACGACGTCGAGACGGTGAAGCTCGACGAGAACGGCCAGCTGCCGAAGGGCTTCTCGCTCGCGGGCAGAGCAGGCGACCGGTTCTCCATCTCGGTGACCGACGGCGTGCACGACAAGGCGATGAAGACGGTCGCGGGCTACGTGACGGTCGCCGGTGGCGCCCGCGCCGGAGACCTCGTGCCCACGCCGGCGCTGCACAAAGACGAGCTGAACAAAGACGGCACGCCGAAGATGACGAAGAAGACGTTCTCGGGGCCGCTGATTCGCGACGGCATCAGCATGGCCGACGTGCACCAGGGCTCGCTGGCCGACTGCTACTTCCCCGCGGCCGTCGCAGCGGTGGCGAATGCTCGGCCTGAGCTCTTGCAGAAGCTCATTCGCGACAACGGCGACGGCACCTTCACCTTCACGTTCACGCAGCGCGACTGGGCGACGGGCCGCACGAAGAAGGTGCCGGTGACGGTCGATGGCGATCTCTGGGTGAAGCCAGAGAAGGGCACGCCCATCTACGGCCGCGGCGGCGTCGACCAGCGCCCCGAGACGATGGAGCTGTGGTTCCCCCTGCTCGAGAAGGCCTACGCCCAGTGGAAGGGCAGCTACGACGTGATGGGCAGCGGCGGCGTGGCCAGCGACGTGTTCGAAGAGCTGACCGGCGAAGCGGCCGACTATTACGACCTCAACGCGCGCACGAACCCCGACTCACTCTGGCAACGCATCACCAGCGCCATCGACGACAAGCGCCCCCTCGCGGCGGGCACGCACGAAGAGCACGGGCCGGTTCACTACGGGAACACCGGCGTCTTCGCCGACCACGCGTACTCCATCGTCGGCTACCAGACCGAAGGCTCGAAGCGCTTCGTCATCATGCGCAACCCGTGGGGCGACACCGAGCCCCGGAACAACGGGCCCGATGACGGGGTGTTCAAGGTCGACCTCGAGAAGTTCATGCGGCTCTTCGCGAACGTGATGACGATCGCGAAGGGCTGATCAGCGGCGCGTCTCGGTGATCTGCTTGATCATGTCGAGGCGGCGCGCGAGCTCTTCGGGATCCTTCGCGGGCAGGAACCGGCCATCGGCGCCTTCACGCTCGACCTCGACGAACTTCGACGGCAGGTACGCGGTCAGCTCTCCGACGAGGCGCTCGAACTGAATGGCCGGCTTGCCCTCGACCTGCTTCTCGACCTTGTAGAACGGCAGGTCGAAGTCGCGATCGATGGCGTCGGCGTCGATGAGGAACGTGTTCGTGTTGAACACGGGAATCGAGTCCTGATCGAAGTCCTTCGGGAAGCGGAAGCCCTCGATGATCTGCGGCACGCCGTTGAGCCGCGCCGGAGCCCCGCCCTTGTCGCCCTTCTCCTTGCGCACGACCTCGGCGGTCAGCTTCGCGCCGAGCTGCAGGTGCAGACCGACGAGCGCAGGGTCGAGCGTGGCGCCCAGGTTGTCGACGTTCGACATCATGAGAATGCGGCCACCCGCCGAGCGGAACTTCTCGAGCATGCCGCTCTTGCGCAGCGCGAACGTGAGGTCGCCATGGCCCGGCGCGTACGGAGAGTTCGTGCCATCGGCCTCGGTGAACAGCTGGCCTTCCGGCGTCAACCGCAGCGAGACGAACTGCGGGAAGACGTCGATGTCGGGGCGGCCGTTGCTGACGAGGCGCTTCTCGTCGACGTGCTGCTTGATGCGCTCGTGCGTGGCGAAGCTGCTCATCACGAACATCGGCACCGCGCGGCCGGCCTTGCGAGCCACGCGCGCCACGTCGTCGTGCTTGAGCTCGAGGAAGGTCTTGTCTCCCAGCACGGGCACGACGGCCTTCACCACGCCGCCGAAGCGCGTCGCCATGCCGCCCGCGAGCACCACCGCGCCGACGAAGCCCGAACGAATCGCCTGCATGCCCTTCTTGATCAGCGCCTCACGCTCGGGCGTGCCCGGCTTCGGCAACACGGTGACGTCACCCGGGTCGGGCGGCGCGACGGTTCCACGCACGGCGTTGCCCTGCGTACTGGTCAGCTTCTGAACGAACTGCTGCAACAGCGCCTCGTCGAATCCATAGGGACCCAGGGCGGAGCGCGTCTTGTCGTCGATGGCGAGCGTCATGCCACGCCCACTTGCCCCGACAACGTCGCAGGCGGAAGCAGAAAGAGGGATGGTTTTGGCCCATGTGGTGGCTGCTGGTGCTGGCGGCGCTCCCCGAGCGTGTCGACCTGAAACACGAAACGGCGGCCTTCACGGCCTCGCACGACGTCGCCCTCGACGAGGGAAAGCTGTGGTGGCGCCCGCGCGGGACGACGGAGTGGAGGCTGATGCCACCCGACGGGCTGCCTGCGCCGAAGGGCCGCCTCGAGGCGCTCAAAGAGCTCGCGGCCGACGTTCCCCTCGCTCCGCCCACGTTCGTACGGCCCAGCCGCATCGTTCGCCTCTCGGCCGACGGCGACAACCTGCTCGCGGTCTCGGACGAAGGTGTCGGCTACTACACGAAGCTCTCGACGCTGGAGTGGACCGACGTGTGGGGTCCGACCGGCCTCAAGGCGCCACTCCGCCTCGACGCGACGGTGAACGCGTTCGCGATGAGCCACCGGAAGATTCCCTATGAAGACCTCGACGGAAACCCGCACCCCGTCACTGCCGGCGTCACCACCGTCTATGCGCTGCTCGAGTCGGGGCGGCGGCTCGCGTACGCCGACCCGTGGCTCCCCGCGGGGTGGACGCGCTCCTTGTGTCTGCCCGAGCGGAACACCTTCATCGCTTCGACCATCTCGGCGAGCGCCTCGACGATGTTCGTCATGGACGCCGCGGGCCGCATGTTCACCCGGCTGGCCGACTTCGACACCGTGGGCGATGACCCCGCCCTCCCCTACTCGTGGACACGGGAGCGCCGCAGTGGAGCGCTCGCTGCCGTGCGAACGCTGCCCGGTGAAGACTGGCGCGCGCAGCCGCCGATTCCCGGCAAGCACTCCACGCGCCTCACGATTCTGCAGACGGGCACCACCAACGCAGACCGCGAGCTGCGCGTCGAAGGTGCCGGAGGCTATTGGAAGAAGCCGCTCCTCTCGCCCACGTGGAGCTTCGAGAAGACGGGCCTGCCGCTCACCGGAGCCGCGCTCGTGGCCACGCCGCCCACCCAGCCGTCACGCGAGACGACGTGGACGACCGACGCCACCTACGCCCAGGCGAAGCTCCGTCTCGAGAACTTCGACCCCGACTGCTCGCCTGCGACGCTCGTGCTCGAGGGGCAGGACGAGGTGCTGCGGCTGCCGCTGCACTTCCACGGAGGCCTCGAGTTCGAGAAGGCAGAGCGCGACCTCTCAGGCGTGGTGCTGATGCCTCAGACGAGCCGGCCGAAGAAGCCCTGGCGGCCCCGACGGCTCACCAGCGCCATGAGGCTGCTCGCGACCGGGCAGCCCACCTTGAACGTCGAGCTCGACGTGAAGCCCGACGAGGTCGTCATCAAGTCACGGCCGCTGCGCAACGCGATTCCCCTCAACGGGATGGCGTTCGAGTGGCGCTTCAAGCGGCGTTAGGCGCGCGCAGCTGGCGAAGCCCCTCACGCACGTACGCGAGGCTGCCAGGCACGATGAGCAGCAACGAGAGCAGCGCTCCGGCCTGAACGACCTCGAGCGGCCACGCCGCGGTGCCTGCGACGATGACGGCGAACAACACCAGACTCGACGCCTTGCCATGCCACCGGTGCTCGACGCGCACGACGCGGTGCTTTCGGTACACGAGCCCGAAGCCGATGAGCAGCGCGCCATCACGCAGCACGAGCGTGAGCCACAGCCACCATGGCAGCGGCGTGAAGCCAGGCTCGCCGTACACGACGAGGAACGTCACCGTCGCGACCTGCGCCAGCTTGTCGGCCACGGCGTCGAGCGTCGCGCCGAAGTTGCTCGTCAGCTTGAAGTGGCGCGCGATGGCGCCGTCGAGCAGGTCCGAGATGCCCAGCGCCAGCAACACCCCGAGCAGCGCCGTGCGGTCGACCGGCGAGTCAGACAACGCGACGGCGCGCGCGAGCACGGCCAGCACCAGCCACACGGGCACCAGCAGCACCCGCAGCATCGAGATGGCGTTGGGGACCCAGGCCGGCACGAACGACGTCTTGGCATGAACTCGACGTGAGCGCGCTTCATGGCGACGATGGGGGTTCTCGTGCTGCTCGCCGTCCTCACCCTGCTCTCTGCCACGCCTCGCGACGCCGGCCCGCCTCCGGGCCTCGCGTGTCTGCCGACCTGGTACGCGGGTGAAGTCACCCACCGCGCCGATGGTGGTTGGGGCTTCGTCATCGACGGCGGCACGTTCATTCCGTGGCGCGCGAGCGTGAAGGCTCCTGCGTTCGACGGCGGAGAGGCGTTCGAAGAAGGCGAAGAGGTCGTCGATCTCGAGTCCATCTACAAGGTGCCGTACGTGGCCGGGCCCATCGTCACGCTCGACGCGTCAGACGCAGGCGCCATCGACGACCCGGGCCGCGTGCGCATCGAGCAGCTCTTCCTCACCACCTATGGGCAAAGCCGCGACGAAGTGTTCGACCACCTGAGCAAGGTGCGCTTCTTCGGGCTGCGCTACCCGTTTCACGAACTGGCCGCCGAGCCGTTGCGTCGCGTGGTGGCCCGTCTCGAGCCGGCGGTGAAAGAGAACCCGAAGCTCAAGCCGTTCCTCACCAACATCGGAGGCACCTTCATCTGGAGGAAGATCGCCCGCTCGAAGAACCTGTCGACGCACGCGTTCGGCATCGCCATCGACATCAACGTCGACCGCGCGCACTACTGGCGCTGGCAGAAGCGCGGCGAGCCGCTCAAGTGGCAGAACAAGATTCCGCAGGTGGTCGTCGACGCGTTCGAGGCCGAGGGCTTCATCTGGGGCGGGCGCTGGCTGCACTACGACACGATGCACTTCGAGTACCGGCCCGAGCTGCTCAGTGAAACCTGTCGCGGAGTGCGTGAAATGGTCCGTGATGGTGGCGTAGACGCGGGGCGCTGACGGCACGTATTCGGCGGAGCATGCGCGCGTCCCTCCTGCTCCTGCTGCTCCTTTCCTGCGCGAGGCCGGCAACTGAAAACGAACGCTGCGTGAAGGCCGGCGATTGCGCGTCGGGGCTCGTCTGCTGCGCCGGCGCGTGCGTCGACCTGCAGAAAGACACCCGCCACTGCGGCGCCTGCGACGACGCCTGCCCGACCCAGAACGCCCTCGCGGCCTGTGTCGGTGGAGCCTGCCGCCTCTCGTGCAGCGATGGCTTCGCCGACTGCAACGGCATGCCGGCCGATGGCTGCGAGGTGAACACCACGAACGACCCACGACACTGCGGCGCCTGTGGCACGGCGTGCTCGCTGCCCAACGCGACGGCGACGTGCAGCGCCAGCCAGTGCGCGGTGAGCACGTGCAACACCGGGTACTCGAACTGTGACGCGCGGTCGGCCAACGGCTGTGAGGTCGTCAGCGCGAGCGACCTGCAGAACTGCGGCGGGTGCGGCGTCACGTGCTCGGTCGCGAACGGAACGCCGCGCTGCACGACGGGCCAGTGCTTCGTCGCGACGTGCGCTGACGGGAGAGCCGATTGCGATGGCCTCGCGAGCAATGGCTGCGAGGTCGACACGAAGACGAGCGTGCAGCACTGCAACGGCTGTGGGCAGGCGTGCACGGCAGACCAGGCGTGCGCCGAGGGCATGTGCCGCGTGCTCGAGCTCTTCGTCTTCGGCGGCCAGGCCGACCCGACCGGCGCGGTGACGAACGAGGTGAAGCGCCTGCAGCTGGGCCAACGCCTCTTCACGCCGGTGACGCCGATGACACCCGATGGAACGCCTGCCGCGCGCGCGTTTCAGGTGAGCGCGTGGGACGCGATGGAGTCACGCCTGCTCGTCTTCGGAGGCTCGAACGACTTCGGAGCACCCGTACCTGTGCAGCTGTGGAGCCTCACGCTCGGCGCGATGCCTGCGTGGGCGCTGGTGTCGACGACGGGCACCGCTCCCACCGCCCTCATTGGCCAGGTATCGGGCTGGGACCGCGCGCGCCGCCGCTGGTTCGTCTTTGGCGGAACGACGCAGGCCACCGGGGGCACCCGATCCTCCGAGCTGTTCGTGTTCGACGCGACGACCTCGACGTGGAGCCAGCCCGCCGTCAGCGGCTCGACGCCCCCGGCCCGCGCGTTCGCAGCGGCGACGTTCGACGACGCCACCTCGCGCTTCATCGTGCACGGCGGGCGAGGCGCGAGCGGCACGCTCTCGGACACGTGGGTGTTCGACCCGGCCACCTCGACGTGGACGCAGGTGCTGATGAGCGGCCCGGCCCCTCGGGAGTTCTCGACGTTCTTCGCCGGCAGCTCCCCCCCCGTGCTCTTCGGCGGCGCCGATGGAGCGACGCACTTCGACGACCTGTGGGAGCTCGACGTGAGCGCCGCGACGTGGACGCAGCGAGCGACGATGAACGGTCCACCCGCGAGGCGCTCCAGCGTCGGGCTCACGGTAGGCGGCGTTCGAACCCTCGTCTCGGGCGTGTTCGACGATGGCCAGACGCAGACGCTCTTCAACGACGTGTGGACGCTGCAATGGCCCGCGCGCACGTGGCAGCAGGTGCGCAGCAACTCCCTCTCGGGCGCCTCCAACCAGCGCGTCGGGTTCTCGGTCGTCAGCACCGAGCCGCGGTAGTACGAGCGCGGCCATGACCTCGCCTCGACAGCCCGCATGACGTTGCCCTTCGAAGTGACGGCGGTCGACCCGGGCTCTCGCGCACGTCGGGGCACCATGATGACGGGCCACGGGCGCGTCGAGACGCCGGTATTCATGGACGTGGGTACGCGCGCGACGGTGACCGACTGCACGCCGGCCGACCTCACGAGCGTGGGCGCGCAGGTCGTGCTGGGGAACACCTACCACCTGATGCTGCGGCCCGGCGTCGACGTCTTCCGCCAGTTCGGCGGCATTCACCGCTTCATGGGCTGGTCGGGGCCGGTGCTGACGGACTCGGGCGGCTACCAGATCTTCTCGCTGCCGAACGCGCGCACGCTCACGGAGAAGGGCGCGCGCTTCAAGGGCTACACCGACAACCAGATGCACATGCTGTCTCCCGAGCGAGCCATCGAGGTCCAGACGGCCATCGGGTCAGACATCATGATGGTGCTCGACGAGTGCATCGACTCGAACTCCGACGAAGCGACGACTCGCGCGGCGATGGAGCGAACGCACCGCTGGGCCCTGCGCAGCCTCGCCGCGAGGAAGAACCCCGCGCAGGCGCTCTTCGCCATCGTGCAGGGCGGCGTGGTGCCCGAGCTGCGCCGGCAGTCAGCGGGCTTTCTCACCCAGCACCCGTTCGATGGCTTCGCGATCGGTGGGCTCGCGGTCGGTGACACGCGCTCGCAGCGTGAAGACATCACCGCGTTCGCGGCGGAGTTGTTGCCGGCCGATCGTCCGCGCTACCTGATGGGCGTGGGCACACCGCCGGACCTGCTCATGGCGATGCTCGCCGGCGTCGACATGTTCGACTGCATCATTCCCACGCAGCTGGCCGGCCAGGGCACGGCGTTCACCTCGACGGGCCGAGTGCGCATCACCCGCCTCGAGAACTACCGCGCTGACGTGTCACTCGACCCGACGTGCGCGTGCACGACCTGCACGAAGTTCAGCCGCGCGTACCTGCATCACCTGTTCAAGGCGAAGGAGCCGCTCGGCGCGCGGCTGCTCTCGATGCACAACCTCTTTCACTACCACGCGCTCATGGCCGACTCGCGGCGCGCCATCGAGCAGGGCGTGTTCGCGTCGTTCGCGAAGGAGCGGCTCGCGGCCATCGATCGCCACGAGCACAGCGCGACGCCGTTCGCCTGATCACCTCGCGGGAAACAGCTCGAAGAACCCGGGGTCGATGCCGGTGAACCGAATGCCCGCGCGGCCACGAACCTGAAGCCTCGGCTCGGCGCGGAACGACCAGGTCACGGTGCCGGTGAAGGGCAGCTCCTTCTCACCGACGCGCAGCTGGCCGTGCACCATCGTGCCGGGCAGCAGCGTCGACATCAGCTCGATGGCGAAGCCGCCCGTCGACACGTCGCTCGTGAAGGCCGGTCGATCGCCGAGCCACACCTGAAGACGGCGACGCAGACGCGGGAGCAGGCGCTTGTTCATGTGACAGAGGGTGACAGGCCTGTTGCGCTGATCCAGTTTTCACCCCGGTGGGTACACTGCTGATCACGTGACACGCTCGCTGGTGGTCTTCACGCTCGGCGTCACGCTGCTCGTCTCTCCCGCGAGAGAAGTGTGGGCGCGAACGGACTCGGCGTTCGTCGCGTTCGCGGTCTGGGCGGTGGTGCTCGCGCTCGGCTGGTGGTCGGTGCGAGCGAAGGAGCGCCCATGACGCTCCTGCTGGCCGTCATCTGCTGGCTGCTGCTGCTGTTCGGCGTCGCGCAGCTGGGTCAGACGAGCGGCCGCTTTCGTCAGCTCTCGGAGCACCCGCTCATCTATTCGCTCTCGCTCGGCGTCTACGCGACGAGCTGGACGTACTTCGGCGCGGTCGGCTTCGCGCGCACGTCGGGCCTCGACTTCCTCGCGGTGTCGCTCGGGCCGACATTGGCAGCGTTGCTGGTGCCGATCGTCTCGCTGCCGTTGCTCGAGGTGCTGCGGCGTCATCGCCTCGCGACGCTCGCCGACCTGCTGGCGTTTCGGTACCGCAGCAAGGCCGTGGGCGCGGTGGTGACGTTCACGCTCACGCTCGCGATCATTCCGTATCTGGCGGTGCAGGTGCGCGGCGTGGGCACGACGGCGTCGGTGTTGCTCGACGGCCTCGACCCGCTCTTCAGCGGCGCGGCGTTCTGCGTGGCGATGGTGCTCTTCGCGTCGTTGTTCGGCGCCTCGCACGCGACGAGCCGTGAACGGCACCCGGGCCTGGTGCTCGCGGTCGCGATGGAGACGCTCTTCAAGGTCGTCGCGCTGCTGGTGGTCGGCGTGACAGCGGTGACGACGGCGAAGGCGCCGCTCGTCGTTCCGCCGCTGCCTGAGACGCAGGGCTTCGTGTCGGTGACGTTGCTCTCGGTCGTCGCGGCGTTCCTCTTGCCGAGGCAGTTCCACATGGCGTTCGCGGAAGCGCCCGAAGGAGAAACCGGCCGTCGCGCGCTGCTGACGTCGACGTGGGCCTTTCCCCTCGTGCTGTTGCTGCTGAACCTGCCGATCCCCCTCATCCTCGCGGCGGGCACGCAGCTGGCGCCCGAAGGCAACGCTGACCTCTATGTGCTGACCGTCGCGGCGCAGGTGCCGGTGCTGCCGACGCTCGCGTGGCTCGGTGGCGTGTCTGCGTCGAGCGCGATGGTCATCGTTGGAACGCTCGCGCTCAGCAACATGGTGGCAACGCATTGGGTGACGCCGCTGCGGAGCGCTCCGAAGGATCTCTATCGCCAGCTCGTGTTGGAGCGACGCTTCGTCATCGCCGCCTCGCTCGGGCTCGCCTTCGTGCTCTTCATCGTGCTCGAGCGCGTCAGCCCTGCGGCCATCTCTCGCGGTGGCGCGCTCGCCCAAGTCGGCCTCGTCGCCTTCGCCGGCGTCGCACAGGCCCTGCCCGCCACCATCGGCGTCTTCTTCTTCCCGAAGCTGAGTCGCGCAGGTGTGGTCGCGGGACTTCTCGTGGGAACCACGACGTGGCTGGTCTCACTCGCGCTGCCAGTGATTGGAGTCGCGCTCGTGCACCTGCCCGAGGTCGACGGCTTCGGCGTCGCGGTCTGGGTCTCCCTGGGGCTCAACGTCGCGGCTGCGGGGCTGGGCTCATGGCTCAGTCCGGTCTCGAAGGAGGAGTCGGTCGCTGCCGAGGCGTGCCGTCGCGAGGTCGTCGACGATGACGCGTCGTTGCCGGCCGACCAGCACGGCTTCGTCGAGCGTCTCACTCCCGTGCTCGGCCACGCCTCCGCGGCGCTCGAGGTCGCGAAGGCCCGCGCTTCGTTGTCGTTGCATGAAACCGACACGAGCGTGACGGCGCTGAAGCGGCTCAAGCGGCAGCTCGAGGCAGACCTCTCGGCGCTCGTCGGGCCGATGGTGAGCTGGGCCGCGCTGAACGTCGCTCCGAGAGAAGAGTTCTCGCGTGGCGTTCCGCTCGCAGAGCGCATTCGAGCCCTCGAAGACGCCATTCGTGAAGGTCAGACCCAGACGGCCGCCGAGACGTTGCGCGCGTGGCTCGAGGCCGTGTTTCGGGCGCTCCCCGTGGGCGTCTGCGTGCTCGGGCCCGATGACGATGTCGTCTGGTGGAACGAGCGACTGGCAACCCTCACTGGCGTTCCAGCGGAGCAGAGCCGCGGCCGCCTTCGCACGACGCTCCAGCCAGAGCTCGCGCACGCGCTCGCGTCGAGCGGTGAACATCGCGTCGGTCCGTTGACGCTGCGGGTGACGAGAACGAGCGCCGCCGATGGATTGGAGGGCGCCAGCATCGTCGTGGTGGAAGACCTCTCGCAGACGCGGCAGCTCGAGGCGCAGGTTCGCCATCAAGATCGGCTCGCCACCATCGGCCGCTTCGCGGCTGGCGTGGCGCACGAGGTCGGCAACCCTCTCGCGGCGGTGATGATGCTGACGCAGGGCATCGAGCGCGACCACGACGCCTCTCCCGAGCGGCTGGGCCACCTGCTCGATGCAGCCAGACGCATCGACGAGATCGTCCGCGGGCTCGTCTCGTTCGCACGCGCGGGCTCGATTCAGGGGAGCACCAGCAGGCAGCCGACTTCACTCGACACCATCGCGACCCAGGCCGCCAACCTCGTGCAGCTCTCGAAGAACCGCAGCGTCACGCTCGAGCTCGGCAGCCCCGACGCCACCGTCGACGCGAACACGCAAGAGCTGGTGCAAGTCGTCGTCAACCTGCTCACCAACGCCCTCGACGCCACGCCGAGCGACAAGCGCGTTCAGGTTCACACCAGCTTCGACGAGCACCACGTCACGCTCGACGTCATCGACGAAGGCGCAGGCATGGCGCCTGAGGTGGCGGCGCACGTCTTCGAGCCGTTCTTCACGACGAAAGACGTCGGCCAGGGCACGGGGCTGGGGCTGTCGGTCGCGTGGACCATCGTGCAGGCGCACGGCGGCACGCTGTCGGTGAAGAGCGCGTTGGGTGCAGGCACCACCATGACGCTTCGATTGCCCCGTACGCCGTGACGGGCCTACGGTGCCGTCTTCCCTCGCATGCGCCTCCTCATCGTCGAAGACGAAGTCGCCGTGCGCGCCGAGATGAAGCGGTTGCTCACCCGCGCGGGCCACGAGGTCGTCGAAGCAGGAACGGTGCGAGACGCGCGCGAGGCGAACCCCACGGCCTTCGATCTCGTCATCAGCGACCTGCGCCTCCCCGGCGGCCTGGGAACGGAGCTGATCAGCGCGACCGAAGGTGTACCGGTGCTGATCATCACCTCGTACGCCTCGGTGCGCAGCGCGGTCGACGCGATGAAGCAGGGCGCGGCCGACTACCTCTCGAAGCCCTTCGACCCCGACGAGCTGCTCATCGTCGTCGAGCGCATTCTCGGTGACTCGCGCACCAGGCGGCAGGTGGCGGCGCTTTCACGCGAGGCCCAGGCGACGTGGGCCGTCGAAGGCATGGTCGGGCGCTCGGAGTCGATGCAGGCCGCGTTCGACCGCGTTCGCAAAGCAGCGCCGACCGACGCGACCGTGCTCATCCTCGGAGAGTCGGGCACCGGAAAAGAGCTCATCGCGCGCGCGGTGCATCAGCAGTCGTCGCGCAAACCCGGCCCGTTCGTCGCGGTGAACTGCGCGGCGATTCCCGAGAACCTCATCGAGTCGGAGCTGTTCGGCTACGCGCGCGGCGCCTTCACGGGAGCCAACTCCGATCACGCTGGACTCGTCGAAGCAGCCCATGGCGGCACGCTCTTCCTCGACGAGATTGGCGAGCTGCCGTTGCAGGCGCAGTCGCGGCTGCTTCGCACGCTGCAGGATGGAGAGGTGCGCCGCGTCGGGGCCACGCAGTCACGGCGGGCCGACGTTCGCCTCGTCGCCGCCACGCACCGCGACCTGCCGAAGATGGTCGAGGCGGGCACGTTCCGCTCCGACCTCTACTACCGGCTCAAGGTGGTCGAGGTGCGGCTGCCTGCGCTGCGCGACCGCGGCGACGACGTCATCGAGCTGGCGAACGCGCTGGTGGCCAGGCACGCGCAGAAGCTGGGCCGCGCCGTTCCGCTCTTCACGCCCGAAGCCACTGAGGCGCTGCGCGCACACCACTGGCCGGGCAACGTGCGTGAGCTCGAGAACGCGCTCGAGCGGGCGCTCATCTTGAGTGACGGCGTCGCGCTGACGGCTGAGCTGCTGGGCCTCGACGACGTGCAGCGGCAGAGCGCGCCCACGAAGGAGTCGGCCGAAGACGCGTCGCTCATGGCGTACTTCAAGCGCTTCGTCGAAGAGCACCAGCACGACCTGTCAGAGACCGAGCTCGCCCGCCGCCTCGGCATCAGCCGCAAGACGTTGTGGGAGCGCCGGCTGAAACACGGGCTGCCCCGCCCCGCTCGTGGATAGAGGGGCCCCATGAGTCGCGAACAACGAGCGCGGGCCAACGCAGGCCTCATCGCGTTTCTCCTGCTGAGCTTCTCACTCACGTGGGCCGTCGCTGCGTCACTGCGCGCGCTCGGGTTGACGGGTGTTCCCGTCGAGAGCCTCGGCACGCGGCTGTTCACGACGTCGCTGCTCTACGTCTGCACCATGGGCTGGCAGCCGTTCGTCGCGACGCTGCTGGTGCGAAGGTGGATCGACCCTCCTGACGAGCTCGATCTCGGCCTTCGGCCCACCCGCAGCGTCTTCAGCCTCGTCGGCGGCCTCAGCGCCATCGCCTTCGTCGCGCTCGCGGCCCTCGTCGCTTTCCTCGTTGGCATGCGCGGCGGTGCGAGGCCCGAGACCGAGGCGCTCGACGTCAACGGACTCAACGCGCTGAAGCTGCTGCTGGCGTTCTTCGGCACCATCGCCCTCGTCTGGGTGCAGGCGTTCGCCGAAGAGCTCGGCTGGCGCGGCTACTTCCTTCCCCGCGCGATGGAGCGCTTCGGCCACTGGCCCGGCTTGCTGCTCCACGGCGCGGTGTGGGGCCTGTGGTACGCGCCGGTGCTGCTGTTTGCGACCGAGGGGCCGCTCGAGTTCGGCTCGGTGCTGCGGCCGCTCGCCTTCGTCATCACCTGCGCGCTGCTCGGCACGCTCTATGGCTGGCTGCGACTCGCCTCGGGCAGCCTCGCTCCCGTCGTCGTCACCAACACCACGCTCACGCTCGCGGCCGGCCTGCCGTACGTCATTCACGGCGTCGACCCGGGCCTGCGCTCGGCGGCGTTCGGTGTCTCGGGGTGGCTGGTGCTCGTCGTCACCATCTCGGGGCTCGCACTCACCCGCTGGCGCTCGGTCGTTCGCCTGCCGCTCGCGCTCACCGAGACGCCCGTCACCGCCGTCGGCTTCCTCATGCGTCGCCCGCGCGGCAAACAGTGGCTGCACTGAGCGTTCGTTACGGGAGGTAACACTTCTCGCGTTTCGCTCCGTAACAACGCGCCCTCGACGAAACGAAGTCGCGCCCCTGCGCGTGCGCGAGCAGCGCGACGGCCCTCTGCGTCAATCGAACCAATCCACACACCTGCGGGCACATGCCGCGCAGCGTCGTCGCCCCGTCACGTCCGTGGCGCGCTCGTTGCGATAGGTCTGCGCGCTCCACTCACGCATTGGGGGTTTCACGATGGCTGCCGACGCACACCCGAAGACGATGGAGGCCTACCGCGCGAAGTACGCCGAGAGCCTTCGAGACCCGCAGGCCTTCTGGGCGAAGGAAGCGGCGGAGCGCCTGACCTGGTTTCACCCGCCCGAGTCGACGCTCGACGTCGATTTGGAAGAGGTCGACTTCTCGTGGTTCGGCGGCGGCCGCCTCAACGTCGCCTTCAACTGCGTCGACCGCCACGCCGCGAAGACGCCGAACAAGGTGGCCTTCATCTGGGCGAAGAACGAGCCCGGCGAGTACGAGCGCATCACCTACCGCCAGCTCAAGCACCACGTCGGCCGCATCGCGAACGTGCTCAAGGCGCAGGGCGTTCAGAAGGGCGACCGCGTCTGTCTGTACCTGCCGATGGTGCCCGAGCTCGCGTACTCGATGCTCGCGTGCGCCCGCATCGGCGCCGTGCACTCGGTCGTCTTCGCCGGCTTCTCGGCCGACGCGCTGCGAGACCGCATTCTCGACGCCAACACGAAGGTCGTCATCACCGCCAACGAGGGCCTTCGCGGCAACAAGCGCATTCCGCTGAAGACCGTCGTCGATGAAGCCATCAACGGTCTGTCGGTCGTCGAGAAGGTGCTCGTCGTTCGCCGCACCGACACCGAGAGCGAGATGCAGGCGGGCCGCGACCTCTGGCTCGAAGAAGAGACTGCGAAACAGCGCTCGACCTGCCCTGTGGAGTGGATGGCGTCTGAAGACCCGCTCTTCATCCTCTACACGTCAGGCAGCACCGGAAAACCCAAGGGCGTGCTGCACACCTCGGCCGGCTACCTGCTCTACGCGTCGATGACGTTCGAGCACGTCTTCGACATTCGCGACGACGACATTCACTTCTGCACCGCCGACCTCGGCTGGGTGACGGGCCACTCGTACATCGTCTACGGGCCGCTCTCGATTGGGGCGACCTCGGTGCTCTTCGAGAGCATTCCGAACTACCCCGACTTCTCGCGCTTCTGGAACGTCGTCGACGACCTCAAGTGCACCAACATCTACACGTCACCGACGGCCCTGCGCGCGCTGATGCGTGAAGGCGACGCGCCGGTGAAGAAGTCGTCGCGCAAGAGCCTGCGCCTGCTCGGCACCGTCGGAGAGCCCATCAACCCCGAGGTGTGGAAGTGGTACCACGAGGTCGTCGGTGAAGGCCGCTGCCCCATCGTCGATACGTGGTGGCAGACCGAGACCGGCGGCGTGCTCATCTCTCCGCTGCCCAACGTGACGCCGCCGAAGCCGGGTTCTGCGACGCTGCCCTTCTACGGAATCGAACCGGTGCTGCTCGACGACGAGGGCCGGCTGCTGCAGGGCAACGGCGTGAAGGGCAACCTCTGCCTCGCGACGCCGTGGCCGGGTCAGGCGCGCACGCTGTACGGAGATCACCGCCGCTTCCGCGAGACGTACTACTCACGCTTCCCCGGGCTCTACTTCACGGGCGACGGCTGCACGCGCGATGAAGACGGGTACTACTGGATTACGGGGCGCGTCGACGACGTGCTCAACGTCTCGGGCCACCGCATCGGCACGGCCGAGGTCGAGAGCGCGCTGGTGGCGCACGACGCGGTCGCCGAGTCCGCGGTCGTCGGCATTCCCCACGACCTCAAGGGCCAGGGCATCTGCGCGTGGGTCGTGCTGCGCCAGGGCACCGAGGCGTGGGACCCGCTGCAGCTCGCCGGCGCGCTCAAGGAGCAGGTGCGCCACGTCATCGGCCCCATCGCCACGCCAGACGTCATTCACGTCGTGCCCGCGCTGCCCAAGACGCGCTCGGGCAAGATCATGCGGCGGCTCTTGCGGAAGATCTCCGAGGGCCAGCGTGACGAGTTCGGCGACACCTCGACACTCGCCGAGCCGGGCGTGCTCGACCAACTCATCGTCGTCGCCGACGAAGCCGTGAAGCGTCAGGCCGCGCTCGCCGAGAAGGCCCGTGCCGCCAAAGGAGCTGCGAAATGACCCCTGAGCTCTCGGTGCCAGCCGTCGCGGCGACCACCCCTTCGAACGAGTCGACGAACGCGGTGCGCGCGGTCGCAGCGATGCGCTGGCGCATGGCCATCGTCCTCTCGTTGCTGATGCTGGTGACGTACTTCGCGTTCGTCCTGGGCATCGCGTTCGACAAGCCGTCGCTGGGCACACTCATCACGCAAGGGTTGTCTGTCGGCATCGTGCTCGGCGCCGGCGTCATTCTCACCGCGTTCGGCCTCACGGCCTTCTACGCGTGGTGGGCCAACCGCGTGTACGACCCGGCCCTCGACCAGGTCGCGCGAGGTGGCAAATGAGTCCATTGCTCGCGACGTCGCTGGGAGAACCGAACCTCACCTCGATTCTCTTCTTCTT
Source organism: Myxococcaceae bacterium (assembly GCA_040275325.1). Lineage (GTDB taxonomy): Bacteria > Myxococcota > Myxococcia > Myxococcales > Myxococcaceae > Xiheimicrobium. Next base: position 26,644 of record JBEOKA010000340.1, read on the forward strand.
CGCCTTCGTCAGCGTCACCATGGGCATCACCTGGTGGGCGGCGCGCAAGACGAAGACGGCGAGCGAGTTCCTCACGGCGGGTGGCAACGTCACCGCCCTGCAGAACGGCTTCGCGCTCGCGGGTGACTACATGAGCGCGGCCAGCTTCCTCGGCATCGCGGGCCTCGTCGCGACGTCGGGCTTCGACGGGCTCATCTATTCCGTCGGCTGGCTCGTCGGCTGGCCGGTGGTGACGTTCCTCATCGCCGAGCCGCTGCGCAACCTGGGCAAGTTCACCTTCGCCGACGTG
>JBEOKA010000341.1:0-9576 GCA_040275325.1 Myxococcaceae bacterium
CCGCCACCCGTCGTGAAGCCGCCGCCCGTGCCGCCACCCGTCGCGAAGCCACCGCCGGTGCCGCCACCCGTCGCGAAGCCGCCGCCCGAGGTCCCGGCTCCCGTGTTGTTTCCTCCCGTGCACGCGCCGAAGGAGCACGACTGGCCGAGCGAGCAGGCCTTGCAGGTCTCTCCGCGCGAGCCGCACTGGCTCGACGTGGTGATGGAGACGCAGAGCCCTGACGACGAGTCGCAGCACCCGTTGCACGAGGTGGGGGTGCACATGGGCCGAGAGGGCCCGCAGCTGGTCGACACGCCCGCTCCGATGAGCAGGCCGAAACACAACGCAGCAAAGGGAAGTGAGGAGGGCTTCATGTGGGCAAGACACCCGAGCCGGGCCTCGAGTGCAATTCCTATCGAGAGGGGTTGATCAGCCTACGCGAGTCGTCCGCAAGACGCCCGAGGCCCACAGGCTCAGCGCGATGGCGGCGGCCAAAAGCCCCGTGACGACGAACCACACCCACCAGCGCGGTGGCTTCTGGTCAGGCGGCGCGCGCCACGTCGCCTCTCCGGCCGGCTCGTGAGAGGGGCGAAGCTGTGTGCCATGGGCGCCCAGCAGCGGCGCGTCGAGCGACGGGTCCTTCTGCGTCGTGGGTGCGGCAGGCCTGATGGTCTCGAGCAGCGAGGGGTCGTGCTCTTCGACGCCCTTCCGGGTGACCGACGGCCTCGAAGGGCTGGTGGGGAACTTCGAGGGGTCGTTCTCCCACGGCACCTCGAGCGACTTCTGTTGCTCCATCGGCTGCGAGGGTTCGGTGGGAACCCGCACGGACTGATCAGGCCGGTTCGCGCGGGCGCTCTCTTCGTCGACGAACAGCGTGGCCTCGCGCTGGGCCTGGTTGGGCGAGGTGAGCTCGTTGGGCCGCTTGCCGGCAGCGGGGTTCTGGCTCGCGTCGGCGGTGGGCACCATCTGCGGGCGGTGTGGCGCGGTGGGCGCGTCTTGACCCGGAGTCAGCTTGCGGCGTGGAGACGGCCAGGCGCTGACGGCGAGGCCTTTGAGGGCGGCGACGAACTCCTCCATGTTCTGGAAGCGCTCGATGGTCTGCTTCGCGCACGCCTTCTTGATGAAGCCGTCGACGCCCTCGTGGCCGAGCGACACGTCGATGCTGCGCAGCGTGGGCACCGGGTCGTTCATCTGCCGCAAGAGCACCTGCGACAGGTTCTTCCCATCGAACGCGGGCAGGCCGGTCAGCATCTCGAAGAGCAGCAGGCCCAGCGCGTAGATGTCGGTGCGCGCGTCGAGCGGCAGGTCGCGAATCTGCTCGGGCGCCATGTACCGCGGCGTGCCCGCCAGCATGCCCTCGGCGGTGAGCCGCACCGCGCCCTGGTTCACCAGCCGCGCGATGCCGAAGTCGAGCACCTTCACGCGCGCGCCGCCGAGGTCGCGCCGCATGCGAATGTTCTCGGGCTTCACGTCACGGTGCACGATGCCGCGCGCGTGCGCGAAGGCCAGCACCTCGGCCACCTGGATGCAGATGTCTCGCGCTTCGTCGAAGGTGAGCCGCCCCTCGTCGTTGATGACCTCACGAACGTCTTTGCCCTCGACGTACTCGAAGACCAGGAAGAGCGAGCCCGTCACCTCGTCGTGCCCCGCGTCGAGCAGCTGCGAGGCGCCCGGGTGGTTCACCTCGACCGCGACGCGCGCCTCCTGCAGGAAGCGCTTGAGCCGCGTGGCGTCGGCGTTGGGCTCGGGGTCGAGGAACTTCACCGCGACCTTCGTGCCCAGGTGCAGCTTCTCGGCGAGAAAGACGTAGCCCATGCCTCCCTGACCGAGGCGGTGGAGCAGGCGGTACTTTTCACCGATGACCTGCTCTGGCAGCGGCAGCTTGACGGTGGAGTTGGGAGGAGGCCCCACGATGCCGGTGTACCCCGGAAATGGCCCGTGCGGCAGTCGACGACGCTCGCCTTCTGCTGATCCGTCAGGGGCCTGACGCCCAAGGTCTGCCGAGCCCCAGCGCACCCACCTCGCACCCAGACGCCGCTCCTGATTCCAGCCACCTCGCGGGCGTTCGAGGTGGCACCCGACGTGAAGAGCTGGGTCCCATGACCTCGGCATCCCACGTTCGGGAGGTGGTGGCGTCGGCCCTGCGCGGCACGGCAGACGACATTCGACGCGCCGACGCCCTGGTCGAAGACGGCATGGTGGCGCTCGCCAGCGCCTTCGACGTCTTCCGCTCCCAGCTGGCCCTGCAGCAGCGCGAGCTCTCGTCGGTCGTCGAGCTGCTCCAGGGTGAAGACACGCAGACGGGCTTCGTCGAGCGCATGAACCGCATCGTCAGCCGCTTCGTCGAAGACCTCGTCACGGTGAGCGCCGCCAGCATGCGCATGATGGGGCGCGTCGAAGAGATGGGCCCCGACATCGAGGCCATCGTGGTGAACATTCGCCGGGTCGAGTCGATGGCGCGAAAGACGCGCTTCGTCGCCCTCAACGCCACCATTCACTCGGCGCGCACGGGCCCGTCGGGCCGCACCTTTCGCGTCGTGGCCGACCAGGTGAAGGCGCTGGCCGAAGACGCCGCCGTCGTCTCGGCGCACGTGCGCGACCTCGTCACCAACGTGAGCACCCGCCTGACGCAGCTGCGCACGGGCATGTCGACGCTGGCCTCGCACGACATGAACGGCGCCGTCGAAGGGCAGCAGAAGGTGGTCGAGCTGCTGTGCACGCTCGACGCCACCAACAAACGGGTGAGCGCGGTGCTCGCCGAGGTCGAGCGCGCCGCGACCGAGACCATCGCCGCCTTCGAGCTGCGAACCGAGGTGACGAAGGCCCTCGCCGACGCCAGCGCCCGCCTCGCGCCGCTGCTGTCGCTGTGGGACGAGTGGGCGAAGGGCCAACCCGACACGCTGCCGCCCGGCGTCGAGGCGATGTTCGCCCAGCTCGAGCCGGCGCTGACGAAGGCCTCGGCCGTGAAGCAGGACTCGCTCGACGCGGGCACCGTCGAGCTGTTCTGAAGAACCTGCGGTAGAGGAGCGCCATGTTCGCGCTCCTGACGCTCGTGGTGCTCGCTGCGCCGTGTGACCCGCTGGTCGCCGCTCCGTTGACCGACCCCGTCGAGGCCGACCGCGTCTTCAAGGAGCAGTACACGAAGTACGAGTACCGCGTGCCCATGCGCGACGGCGCAAAGCTGTACACCGTCGCCTACGTGCCGCGCGACCGCTCGCGCACCTGGCCCGTGCTGCTCATGCGCACGCCCTATGGCGTCACTCCCGGCGTCGACGTGCTGCCCGACTTCAAGACGCCCCGCATGCTCGCGCGCTACGCGCTGTCGATGGCCGCCATTCGTGACGGCTTCATCTTCGTGAACCAGGACGTGCGCGGAAAGCTGCTGTCAGAGGGCACCTTCGTCGACGTTCGCCCGAAGGCGGCGGTCGACGAGGCCACCGATGCGTTCGACACCATCGACTTCCTCGTGAAGCACCTGCCGGCCAACAACGGCAAGGTGGGCACGTGGGGAGTCTCGTACCCCGGCTTCTACGCCGCCCAGTCGGCCATCGACGCGCACCCGGCGCTCAAGGCCGTCTCACCGCAGGCGCCCGTCACCGACTGGTTCCTGGGTGACGACTTCCACCACAACGGCGCCCTGTTCCTGATGGACACGTTCAATTTCTTCTCGAGCTTCGGCAAGGCGCGGCCGGCGCCGACGCGCAAGCAGAGCTGGGGCTTCGACCACGACACCGGCGACGCGTACGAGTTCTTCCTGAACCTCGGGCCGCTCTCGAACGCGAACGAGAAGTACTTCAAGGGCGAGATTGCCTTCTGGAACGAGGCGCTCGCGCACCCGAACCGCGACGAGTACTGGAAGGCGAGAGACCCGCGGCCCCGCTACAAACAGGCGAAGCCCGCGGTGCTCGTGGTGGGCGGCCTCTTCGACGCCGAAGACCTCTGGGGCACCGTGCAGACGTACAAGGCGTTCGATGCGCAGAGCCCCGGCGGCGACGTGCGGCTCGTGCTGGGCCCGTGGAGACATGGTGGTTGGGCGCGCACCGACGGCGATGCGCTCGGTGACATGAGCTTCGGCTGGAAGACGTCTCGCCACTACCAGGAGACCATCGAGCTGCCGTTCTTCAAGAAGGCGCTCAAGGGCTGCGGCGACGAGAACCGCAGCGAGGCCATCGTCTTCGAGACGGGCACCAACGTGTTCAACCGCCACGACACGTGGCCGCCGAAGCGCACCGCGACGACGCTCCACTTCGCGCCGAACGGCCGCCTCTCGAAGACGCCGCCCACCGTGAAGGAGGCGTTCGACGAGTGGCTGTCGGACCCGAAGAAGCCCGTGCCGCACCGGCCGGGCTACTCGCTCGAGAACGAGGGCGAGTACATGACCGATGACCAGCGCTTCGCCTCGCGCCGGCCCGACGTGCTCGTCTTTCAGACGGCGCCGCTCGAGCAGGACGTGACGGTGATGGGCCCCGTGTCGGTCGACGTGTGGCTCTCGACGACGGGCACCGACGCCGACCTCGTGGTGAAGCTGGTCGATGTCTCGCCGTTCGACCGGCCGAACGCTCCGAATGGAGCGCGGCTGGCGGGTGCGCAGACACTCATTCGCGCCGAGGTGATGCGTGGGCGGTTCCGCGACAGCTTCGAGGCGCCGACGCCGTTCACGCCGGGCACTCCCGCGCGCGTGCGCTTCACCTTGCCCGACGTGAGTCACACGTTTCGCCCCGGGCATCGCCTCATGCTGCAGGTCCAGAGCTCGTGGTTTCCGCTCGTCGACCTGAACCCGCAGACCTTCGTCGACCCGGCGAAGGCCACCGAGGCCGACTTCAAGGCCGCCACCCATCGGGTGTGGAGAGACCAGGCCCACCCCTCGGCCGTGACGCTCGGCGTGACGACGGGCGCGTTGCCCTGAGACGCGTAACCAAACTGGTGTAGACGCCACCTTCCTCGATGGTCCTCTGTGTGCTGCTCCACATCGCGACGGCTGCGACGCCAGAGCCGGTGGGCATCGCCGTCACGCCGCTGCAGCTCATCGGCATGCCGCCAGAGATGAGTGGCTACGCCGAAGACCGCCTCGCCAACCGCCTCGGGGAGCGCGGCTACAAGGTGACGACGCCCGCCGACATCGTCGCCATGCTGGGCCTCGAGCGGCAGCGGCAGTTGCTCGGTGGCTGCTCTGACGACTCGGGCTGCACGGCTGAGATTGGCGCCGCGCTGGGTGTGCCGTTGATGGTGACGGGCCGCGTGACGAAAATCGACGAGCGCTTCGACCTCGACCTGCGGGTGATTCGCCAACGCGACGGGCGGGTGGTGGCGTCAGAGACGCGCAGCCTCGAGGGCCTCAAGCGCCTGGGCGAGCTGATGGAGGCGGCGGGCGACTCGTTGGCGAAGCAGCTCGAGCCGAAGACGCCGTTCGCGTGGCGGCTGTGGGTGCCGCTGCTCACGGGCACCGCCGCCGCTGCCGTGGGTGGAACGCTGTGGGTGCTGGCCGAGCTTCAGCACGCCTCGTACAAGGGCGGGCGCTTCGTTCAGGTGAGCAGCGTCACGGGGCTCAAGAACATCGACGCGAAGTTCGCCGAGCTCTCGACCCAGCGGCTCATCGGTATGGTCGTCGCGGGAGCCGGCGTGGCGCTCATCGCTGGTGGCCTCGTATGGAACGCGCTGGCGCCATCGCTGCCGGTCTCGGTCGTCATCGCGCCTTCACCGCAGGGCGCGATCTTCGCGCTCGGAGGCACGTTCTGATGCGCGCGCTCCTCGCGGCGAGCGTGCTCCTCGCCGGCTGCTGGAGCCGCGACGACTTCCGCTCCCAGTGCATTCTCGCGGGGAACTGTCAGCTCGACCCCGTCGAGATGGAGGTCGACGCTGGCCTCGAGATCGAGTCGTGGGCCGAGGCCGCGACGTTCCTCTTCGGCGGGCTCGATGGTGGCGACTCGTCGTTCGACGTCAGCTTCGTGAGCAACCTCACCGCGAAGACGTCGACGGGCTGCGGCTTTCAAGGTGGTGTGCTGACGACCTTCGGCTCGGTGATGTGCATTCCGACCGAATCGGAGCGCGCGCTCGAGTTCTTCCCCGACGGTGGCGTGGTGCCCGTCACCATTCAGCCGCCGGCTGGCTGGGCGGGTGGGGTGCTGCTGGCTGATGGCTCGGTGCTGGGCGTGCCCACGTCTGCGTCTTCGGCGCTGCTGCTGCCTCGTCCCAAACCGCCGTTCCCCAATCGCAACCCCGACTACCTGCCGCTGGGCATGAGCGGCCCGGCGCCGTTCTCTGGAGCCGCGGTGACGGCCGATGGAACCGTCGTCTGCGCGACGACCTCGAGCGCCGCGTTCCTGCGTGCCGATGGCGGTACCCGGCAGGCCGCGGGTGCTGGCGAGTACGCGGGCGCCGTGCTGACGGAGTCGGGACGCTCGGTGCTGCTCGTGCCCAGAACGGCGCTGCGAGTCGTTGAAGCCACACCTCGTACGCTGACGACGTCAGACCGGGTCACGCAGCGGGGAACTGGAGATTTCAGCAAGCTCGCAGGTGGGCTGCTGCTCGAGTCGGGCGATGCGCTGCTCACGCCCGCGGTGGCAGGAGACGTGTTCGTGCGGGTGCCGTTCGATGGAGGCGCTCCCGTCAACGTGACCAGCGCGGTGAGCCGCGTCTCGCTCTTCTCGGCGGCGTGGTCGACCAACGGCTACGCGTACGGGCTCGACGTCGACGGCGGCTCGCCACAGGTGGCCGTCATCGACCGACGCGGCAACGTCACCTGGCAGCAGCTGCCGGCCAGCGCGCTCGACGCAGGGCTCTTCGGGCCGCTCTCACACATCGGGCTCACCGCGATGGCCGATGGCCGGCTCATCTCGTGTGGCTGCCGCAGCTCGAGCGCGATGATTCTGACGCCGCGCACGCGCCGCACGGTGCCCGTCGAGGTGATGTCGTCTCCGTGGCTCAACAAGTGGTGAGGCTCAGGGCAAGCAGCGCCGCCCACCACAATCAGCCGTGCAGACGATGCTGCCGGTCGACGGGTCGCAGCCGCAGGCGCTGGGCGCGCACGCGTTCGGAGGCTGCTGGCACGTGGTGCCCGCGCGGCACTGCGCGTCGCTGCTGCACGGAGGGTCGAAGTTCGCGCAGAGGCCCGCGTCAGGGCTGGCTCCCGCGTCGGTCGCGGTCGTGCACTGACCTCCTCCACAGTCGGCGGTGCAGATGACGAGGCCCGTCTGCGCGTCGCAGCCGCAGGCCGATGGAACACACTGCGCGGGGTCACGTCGGCACACCCGCCCGGCTCCGCACATCGCGTCGGAGCTGCACGGCGGTTCGAAGCCAGCACAGCTGCCCGCGTCAGCCGCTCCAGGCCGGCACACGCCGCCGCTGCAGTCGGCCGTGCAGACGACGGCTCCGCTCGATGGGTCGCAGCCGCACGCTGATGGGTTGCACTGGCTCTCGTCGCGCACGCATCGGTTCCCCGGGCCGCACTGGCTGTCGTGACTGCACGGAGGCACGAAGCCCACGCAGAAGCCCGCGTCTGGGCCGCCTGCGTCAGGTGCCACGCCGGCATCACGTGGCGCGCACACGCCACCGCCGCAGTCGGTGGTGCAGATGACGCCGCTGGGGCCGCACGCGCACGCGCTCGGTTGGCAGACGCCAGGCGTCCGCACGCACGCCTCGCCGCGCACGCACTCGGAATCGCTCGCGCACGGAGCTCGGAACCCGACGCACGCGCCCGCGTCTGGCGAGCCCGCGTCACGAGGCGCGACCCGGCACACGCCACCACCGCAGTCTTCGGTGCAGATGATGCTGCCGGTCGACGGGTCACAGCCGCACGCCGATGGGTTGCATTCGTTCGGGTCGCGCACGCACGCCCGGCCCGGGCCACATTGAGCGTCGGAGCGGCACGGCGGCTCGAAGCCAGCGCACCGGTTGACGCCGCTGTCGAGCGCTCGCGCGCGGCAGATGCGGCCACCACAGTCTTCGGTGCAGATGGCCGAACCCGTCGCGGGGTTGCACGCGCCACACGCAGAAGGAGCGCACCGGCGGTCGATGGGCGGCAGGCACGCCTCGCCCGCCGAGCACTCGAAGTCAGACTTGCAGGGCGGCACGAAGCCCGCGCACAGGCCGCCGAGCCCCGCGTCGCGCACGCCCGCATCGGCTCGCCGCGGCTGGCACCTTCGGCTCACGCAGTCCTGGCCGCACACCATTCCCGAGGCAGTGCAGCGACAACCGGTCTGAACACAGCTGCCGTCTTCTGGCGCTCGGCACTCCAGGCCCTCGCCACACTCGACGTCGCTCTGGCAGCCCCGCACGACCTCGCGAGGCGCGACGGGTGCCCCGAAGCCGCCCGAGCCACAGGGGTCGGGAAAGAGGAAGCAACCGGAGACCAACGACAGCGAGAGGGCCGCGAGCAGGAGACGCACGCGCGCCGACTGAGCAAGCGGCGTTCCGGGTCGGGCGTTCCTTGTTCCGTTCGGTTGGCGGCCTGCCCGCCTCGAAAATTCGTGGGCTGCCCGATGCTCCACCTGTCTTCCCGTCTGGTTTGACAGCCGCGCCCCGTCTCTGCGAGGTGCCCAGCGCCGTGAATCGCGACCTGCCAGGCCTCACCTTGACCGAGCTCACCGCCGAGCTGCAGAGCCGCCAGCGCGCGCTCGAGCTGCTCAAGTGGTTCGGCTCGTTGTCGTCGCTGCCCCCAGCGCTGCCCGAGACCGTTCCCGGCGTGAGCCACCGCGTGTGGAAGACGTTTCGCGAGCAGCACGGCGTGACGCAGCTGAAGGTGAAGGAGCGCTCGCTCTCGGCCGACGGCACCACGAAGTACGCCATCGAGGTCGGCGGCGCGAACGTCGAGACCGTGCGCATCCCCGCGAAGGGGCGCAGCACCATCTGCATCTCGAGCCAGGCCGGCTGCACCCGCAAGTGCATCTTCTGTGCGACGAAGGAGCTCGGCTTCATTCGGCAGCTGAAGGCCGAAGAGATGGTGGCGCAGTACCTGCTCGCGCGCTTCGAGGCGCCGGCCGACGTGCCCGCGCGCAACGTCGTCTTCATGGGCATGGGCGAGCCGATGGACAACCTCGACGAGGTGCTGCGCGCCGTCGAGCTGCTCACGCAGAGCCCGTTTCCCCAGCTGCGCCACCAGAGCGTGACGGTGAGCACCTCGGGCGTGCTGCCGGGCATGGTGCGCTTCCTGAAGGAGTCGAAGGCCTCGCTCGCGCTCTCGCTCAACGCGACCACCGACGAGGTGCGCACGCGCGTGATGCCGCAGAACAAGACGTGGCCCATCGAGGCGCTGCTCGGCGCGCTGCGTGACGCGGCGAAGGTCGACCCCGATCGAGACACCTTCGTCGAGTACGTGCTGTTCAAGGACGTGAACGACACCGACGCAGACGCAGACCGGCTGGTCGCGCTGCTCCGTGGGCTGCCCGCGCGCGTCAACCTGATTCCGTACAACCCGTACCCCGGCACCGGCCTCGAGACGCCGTCGCTCGAGCGCGTGCAGCAGTTTCATGAGCGCGTGGTGAAGCAGGGGCAGCTGTGTCTGGTGCGGTGGCCGCGTGGGCGTGAGATCGCCGCGGCGTGTGGCCAGCTCGTGCTCGCGCAGGACGGGCAGCAAGGCTTCGTTCCTCCATCGGCGTAGCG
>JBEOKA010000342.1:0-79955 GCA_040275325.1 Myxococcaceae bacterium
CGAGGTGGTCGCGCCACTGCCGCCGCTCACGCGCCTCGTGCCCAACCCTGCCGGGCCGGGCGCCGTCATCAACCGCACCACCTCGTCGGAGGACGTGGTCGAGCTTCGCGACGACGAGCTCGAGCTGCTCAACGACGAGTCCGTCGAGTCGCTGCACGATGGCGACGACGAGGCCCACGACCCCGAGAAGGAGATCGACGCTGGAGAGCTGCACGCGCTCGAGACGTCGGCCGCCCCACCTCCCTCGCGCCTCGACCCGTGGTTCGCGCAGCTCGTGCACGGCTACTGCCCGCCCGAATCGCAGCTGTTCACCCGGCACGTGCCGCCGACCACGATGCCCGGTCGCGACACTTGATTTCTGGCCCGTCGCCGAGGCCGCCAGAAGTCGGTTTACCGCCTTGAAATGCCGTAGCAGACTGACGCGCCGCTTTCGTCTTCCCCTGACTAGAAAAGAGCCTCATGGAGCGCCGAGTTCTCATCGTCGAAAGTCAGAACGACTTCGCTCTCACCATGGCGTCGGTCCTCAAAGACGCCGGGTACCAGACCAGCCTCGCCACCAACGCCGCCGAGGCGACCCGTGAGCTCGAGAAGCGTCGCCCCGACATCGTGGTGTTGCGCGCCGAGCTGCCTGATCAGAGCGGCTTCGTGCTGTGCGGCAGCATTCGCAAGGGCAAGTTCGGGCAGAACCTGCCGGTCGTGCTGCTGTCGAGCGAGTCGCGGGTCGAGGCGCTCCAGCAGCACGCCGCGTCACCGAACGCCGCCCACGGGTACCTCGCGATTCCGTTCGAGATGAGCGAGCTCACCCGGCTCACCACCACCATCGCGCCGCCCAGCGCGCCGTCCACGGCGAGCGGCGGCCCGTCGTCGACCAGCGAAGAAGAAGACGCAGCGCTCGACAACGCGCTCACGGGCTCCGGGCCGACGATGGAGATCCCCGCGCAGGGTGGCCCGCCCCCGCTCAAGACCACTGCGGGAGGTCCACCCAAGCTGCCCCGCCGCGAGCGCCGCAGCCAGCTCACCGACGAAGATCGCTCTTTCCTCGATCGCGCGTTTCAGTCGATCGCCGATCGCAAGGCCGAGCTGCTCGCCGAGTCGCGTGAGCTTCGCCGCAGCGCCCCGCGCCGCGACATGCTCGGCACGCCCGAGGCGAAGATCCAGATCCTCCGTGACGAGCTGAAGACCCGCGAGGCGCAGATCGCCCGCCTCTCGGAGATCTGGACCGTTCGTGAGCGCGAGCTGCTCTCGGTCGAGGACCGCATCTCGGAGAAGGACGTCGAGATTCAGGGCCTCAAGATGCAGGTCGACGACTTCACCCGTCGCCTCAACGAGTCGCAGAACACCCTCGTCGAGAAAGAGCGTGAGCACGGCCGGCAGGTCGAAGATCTGCTGCTCCAGAAGTTCATCGGCGAAAAGGAGGTCATCGAGGTCGTCTCCGCCAAGGAGAAGGACATCAATGGCCTTCGCAAAGAGCTCAACAACCGCGAAGACGAGATCAACCGAAAGAACGGCGAGCTCGAGTCACAGCGCAAGGAGTACGAGGGCCTCGAGAAGGACTACCAGCTCGCCACGCTGGAGTTCGAGGTCAAGGAGAAGGAGCTGCAGGGCTCCCTCGCCGCGCGCAACGAAGAGCTCACCAACCTCAAGGCCGAGTTCGAAGCGCTGACGAAGCTGCAGAACGACACCGTCGCCGAGCGCGACGCGAAGTACGCCGAGTACGAAGGCATCGGCAAGGCGCTGCAGGAGACCATCGAGAAGAACCAGGTCGAGCGTGACGGCACGGTCGCCCAGCTCGAGAGCAACCTGCGCCTCGCCACCGAGCGCGGCGACCGGGGTGAAGGCGAAGTCGCCCGGCTCGAAGGTGAGCTGGCCGACGCGCGCGCCCGCTCCGCCGAGAAGATCGGTGAGCTCGAAGGTGAGATCGCCGGCCTCAAGAGCAACCTCGAGGCGCTGACCGCCGAGAAGGCCGAGGCCGAGCAGAACCTCAACGAGAAGATCGCCGAGCGCGACGGCCGCATCGGCCAGCTCGAGCAGGAGCTCGCCGACACCGTCGAGCGCAAGGATCGCCAGGAAGCCGAGCTGCAGTCGCAGATTCAGGAGAAGCTCGAGAAGATCGGCGAGCTCGAAGGCGAGGTCGAAGCCGCCAAGCAGGCGCTCGCCGATCGCGAGGCCGAGCTGCAGGGCGAGCTGGGCGACGTCGGTGGGCAGCTGCAGGAGGCTCAGGGCATCATCGAGGCCAACACCGCCCACATCGCCGAGCTGAATCAGACGCTCGAGGCGCGCCAGAAGAGCATCGACGGCCTCAACGCCGACGTCAGCGATCGCGACACCCGCATCGCCGATCTCGAGGGCCGCTTCTCGGCCTCACAGCAGACCGTCGCCGACCGCGACGGCGAGATCGGAGCGCTCAAGCAGACCCTCGAGGCGCGCGGCCAGGAGATCGATGGCCTGCAGTCGACCCTCGCCGAGCGCGACGAGCAGATCACCGGGCTCGACACCTCGCTCGAAGAGACCCAGAAGGCGCTCCTGCAGACGCAGGACACCCTCAACCAGACCCAGGCCTCGCTCGAGGCGAAGACGGCAGAGCAGGAAGAGACCGCAGGCACCCTCGAGCGCACCCAGCTCGACCTCGAGCAGACCCGCAAGGAGCGCGACGAGCGCCAGGGCGAGGTCGTCTCGGCTCGCAACGAGATTCAGCGCGTCACCGGCCTGTTCCGTCAGACCGAGACCGCCAAGGCCCAGCTCGAAGAGACGCTCTCTGGAGAGATCGGCCAGCTGAAGACCGCCCTCTCCGAGGCGCAGGGCAACTACGAAGCCGAAGCCGCCGCGCACCAGCAGCTCGATCGCGAGACCACCGCCGCCATCGAGAAGCTCACCGGTGAGCGCGACACCCTCGCCGGCACGCTCGAGCGCACGCAGGTCGATCTCGCCGCCACCCGCGCCAACCTCGACGACACCGCCAAGTCGCTCGACATCGAGAAGCGCGCCCTCGCCGACACCCAGAAGCACTACGAGGAGCGCGTCGGCACCCTCGAGGCCGAGCTCGCCCAGACCCGCGACCAGGCGCAGGATCTCACCGAGCAGCTCGCCGCCACCAAGCAGGAGCTCGGCGCCCGCGTCTCGGATCTCACCCAGCTCAACGGCAAGCTCGCCCACGCCGAAGACACCCGCGCCAACCTCGAAGATCGCATCGCGACCCTCACCGAGGAGTCGCAGCGCCGCGAAGAGCTGCTGCAGAACGACGTCGCCGCCAAGTCGAAGGAGCTCGCCGACACCCTTCGCAAGCTCTCGACCCAGCAGCAGGAGAAGGTTCGCCAGGTCGACGCCCTCACCCGCGAGGTCACCGCCAAGACCGAGCTGTCGAAGCAGCTCGAGCTCAAGCTCAAGTCACTCTTCGACGAGTCCAAGAAGAAGACCGACGAGCTGGCCCAGGCGAAGGCCGCGCTGGCCGCCGAGCTCGACGGCACCAAGAAGGAGCTCGCCGAGCGCTCCACCGCGCTCGAGAAGGCCACCGAGGCCCACGCGCACGCCGTCGCCGAGCGCGATCAGGTGAAGGCGCATGGCAGCCAGCAGCTGCAGCAGGCCAACGCCCGCCTCCAGGAGGCTGGCAACGCGCTCAACCAGGAGAAGGCCGCCGCCAAGAAGGCCCACGACGACATGGCGCAGAAGCTCCAGCGCGCCGAGGCCCGCATCGCCCAGGTGCAGCAGGAGTCGCAGACCAAGGCCGGCGAGATGGAGACCCGCCTCAAGGAGGCCCAGAGCCAGCTCGCCACCCGCCAGCGCCGCGTCGCCGAGCTCGAGCAGGCCATGGAGGGCGCCAACGCCGCCCGTACCCGCGCCGACAAGGAGCTGCAGGCGAAGATCACCGCCGCGGAGCAGAAGGCCAACGACGCCGCCGCGAAGCTGCAGGCCGCCATCGCCGAGAAGAAGACCATCGAGGCCACGCACCAGAAGTCGCTCGACGACGCGAACGTCAAGCACAAGGCCGAGATCGAGCGCCGCGAGCAGGTGAAGGCGCAGGAAGTGAAGCGACTGCAGGAGGCGGTGCAGGAGAAGTCGAAGCAGCTCAAGGTCGTCGAGCTCGAGCTGGCCCGCTACAAGAACAAGCCCGCCGGTGGCGCTCCGACCTCGCCCGCCGCCCGCCCGCCTCCGCCCACCGCAGGCATTCCGCAGACGACCGTGCCGAACGCTTCGCGCGCCTCGGCCGCCGCCTCGCTGTCGCAACTGGGTGAGGAGTTCGAGGAGCAGACGAAGGTCAACACCATCCCCGAAGCCGCCACGCGCCCTGCTCCCGCCGTCGCACGACCCGCAGCGCCGCCTGCCGCGAAGCCCGCGACCCAACCTGCGCGCCCGGCCGTCGCCATCACCGCCGCGCCCGTCAGGAAGGCGCCGCCTCCTGAAGAGCGCACCGTCGTGGGCCAGCTGCCCAAAGACGACGACGCCGACTTCACCAGCATCATCGACAAGCTCGGTGAGTAGCCCTGTTTCTGTGGGGTGAGGTGCGGTAGGAGGGCGAGCCGCTCAGGGCCGGGTCTGGACGACCGGAGGCCACCTGGGCCGACTGCCTTCTGGAGCGCCACCGCATGCGCCGTTCCATTCCTGCCTTTCTCTCGCTCGTGCTGCTCCTTGCTGGCTGCAAAGAGCAGGTGATCAAACGCCCTCCCGAAGATGCGGGGCCGGCCTGCGCCGAGCGCGAGAAGCTGGTGAACGGCCAGTGCCGGTTCGTCTGCCATCGCGATGGAGACTGCGCGGCGGGCGAGCGCTGTAACCTGCTGTCGGCCACCTGCGAGCCCAAACCGCCCGAGCCCGACGCCTCGGTGTTCGTGCCCTGCACCGAGGGCGCGCGCCGCTGCAGCGTCGACGGTTCGGCTGTCGAGCTCTGCGGCGCCGATGGGCGCTTCGCCGTCGAGATGGCGTGCCCTGCGCCCGATGGGTTCTGTTCGAACGAGCGCTGTCTGGCCTGCCGCCCCAACTCGACCAAGTGCGGCGCGGTGCCGACCGACCTCGAGGTCTGCGAGAGCAATGGCTCGGGTTTCCGCTCGGTGATGTGCGCCGGCTCAGCGACCTGCACCATGGGCGAGTGTCGTGAGTGCACGGCCGGCGAGCGTCGCTGCAGCCCCGACGGCAAGGCCGTTCAGGAGTGCCAACGCCGCACCCAGCTGAACCTCTCGACGACGTGGGTGAACGTCGGCGACAACTTCGACGGCACCTGCATCACCCAGCAGTGCACCGGCACGGGCGCGATGTCGGCCTGCCGCGCGCCGCAGTGCATTCCCGGCTCGTCACAGTGCATGAGCTCGGCGGTGCAGCAGACGTGCAACCCCACCGGCAGCTGGGACAACATCAGCTGCACCACCGTGCCCGGCCTCGGGCCGACGGCCGAGTGTCAGAACGGGGCGTGTGTCGACGAGTGCGCCGATGCCGTGCGCCAGAAGAGCTACTTCGGCTGCGAGTACTGGACGGCCGTGATGGACAACGGCGTCAGCGCGCCCGTGTTCAAGGCCAACACGCTCTCGGGTCAGGGAACCGTCGACTCCGAGTTCGCCTTCGTCGTCACCAACCGCTCGTCGCTCTCGGCGAGCGTCACCGTGACGCGCTGGTTCAACAACGCCGTGCAGACGGTGAAGACCGTCATGGTGCCCGGTCGGCTCGACCCGATGACGCGGGGCCTCGCGGTCATTCGGGTGCCCTGGCAGTCCATCGGCGCCGACGCAGACACCGACTCGACGAGCGGTCTGCGGCGCTTCGCGTACAAGCTGGTCTCGAACCGGCCGATCTCGGTCTACCAGTTCAACCCGCTGGCCGCGTACCGCGACGTCGGCACGTGCACCACGGCGACGAGCTGCACGCTGGCTCCGTCGAACCAGGGCCAACAGTGCGTGAACGGCACCTGCCGCTACTTCGCCTACTCGAACGACGCGTCGCTGCTCTTGCCTGCCCACATCTTCGGCACCAGCTACGTCGGCCTCACGCCAGAGCACGTCGTGCTTCGCACCAGCCGCACCGACCCCGCGGCAATGGCGAGGCCCTTCGGCGACGGGCAGATCACCATCGTCGCGAAGGAGCCCAACACGCAGGTCACCGTGCGCTCGACGGCTCGCACCGTCGCCGGCACCGGCGTCGCGGCCCTCAACCCGGGGCAGACCCAGACGTTCACGCTCAACGACTATGACGTGCTGCAGATCGCGAGCACCATTCCCGCCGCGACGCCGGCCTCGATCAACCTCGAGTGCGGCCCCAATCGTTTCGAGATCGGGGCAACGGGCTGCAGCAACGCTTCGAACTGCAGCACCTCGGCGTTCTGCGGAATCACCGCTCCGTGCTGCTGCACCACCCAGATCTGCCGCATCGACAACGATCTGACCGGCACCATCGTCACCTCGGACAAACCCATCGCGGTCTTCGGCGGCTCGGTCTGTACGACCCGCGGATTCACCGACGTCGCCTGCGATCACGTCGAGGAGCAGCTGCTGCCCTTCGTCACGTGGGGCAAGAACTACGTCGCGACCCGCACCGCGCCGCTGCGGCTCGTGAGCAACGCGTTTGCGACCCCGGCGAACGCAGCGCCCGACTACTACAAGATCGTCGCGGGCTGCCCTGCGAGCCAGTGCCCGATGGGCACCCTGCTCACGCTGACGCCCGCCCCCGCGGCCGGCGATGTCTTGAGCCCGAACCGTTGCCTCTCCGGCTCGCTCGCAGCCAACACGTGCCGCCTCGCGGGCGGCGCGTTCGTCGAGTTCCGCTCGCGAACGAGCTTCACGATCACCGCGGATCAACCGATTCAGGCGGCGCAGGTTTTCTCGAGTCAGAGCGCGACCATCGGCACGGGCCAGAACGCGCCCGCCCAGGGAGACCCTTCGCTCGTGCTGCTGCCGCCAATCGAGCAGTGGCGCTCGCAGTACACCGTGCTCACGGCCCCGGGCACCCGCGACAATTACCTGGGCCTCGTCATCGACTCGAGCCGTGTTCAGGAAGTGCGCGTCAACGGCACCGCCGTGCCCATGTCGAGCTTCACCACCGTCGGCACCACGCCCTTCAAGGTCGCCAACGTTCCGGTGCCAGTCGGCACCCACACGATCCTCGTGGTGCCCATTCCCGGCCAGATGACGCTGCCCGGCGCAGGCGTGACCGTCTACGGCTTCGACGAGTACGTCAGCTACGGCTACACGGGCGGGCTCGATCTGACGACCATCGTCACCGGCATCAACCCGGGCGGGTGACGTCAGCCGAGGTTCTTCACGAGGGGCTCGAAGCGAGCCTTGTTGCTCGCCTTGTGAAAGGCGTCTTCGCCCGAGATCTTCCCGTCTTCGGCGAGCTTGAAGAGCACGTCATCCATCGCTTGCATGCCCAGCTGCTTGCCGGACTGGATGATGGAGTGAATCATCGGCGTGTTGCCCTCGCGAATGATGTTCGGCAGGCCGGGCGTCTTGAGCAGAATCTCGTGAACGGCGACGCGGCCGCGGCCATCGGGCGTGCGCAACAGCAGCTGCGAGACGACGCCGGCGAGTGACTCGGACAACATCGTGCGCACCTGCTGCTGCTGATCGGTCGGGAACGCGTCGATCACGCGATCGATGGTCTTGGGCGCGCTGTTGGTGTGCAGCGTGCCGAACACGAGCACGCCCATCTCGGCCGCGGTGATGGCGAGCGCGATCGTCTCCATGTCGCGCATTTCGCCGACGAGGATCACGCCGGGGTCCTGGCGAATGGCGCTGCGCAGGGCGTTGGCGAAGCTTCTGGTGTCGTTGCCCACCTCGCGCTGGCTGAGCGTGCACTTCTTGTTCTGGTGCACGAACTCGACCGGGTCTTCGATGGTGACGATGTGCTTGGAGTGCCTCGTGTTGATGAGATCGATGATCGCCGCGAGCGTCGTCGACTTGCCCGAGCCCGTCGGCCCGGTGACGAGCACCAGCCCCTGCTCGAGATCGGCCAGCGCCGAGAGCGCAGGCGGCGCCTTCAGATCGTCGAGCGTGCGAATCTTCTCGGGGATGATGCGGAAGACGGCGGCCGCACCGCGCTCCTGGTTGAAGTAGTTGGCGCGGAAGCGGGCGACCCCGGCGAGCGCGTACGCGAAGTCGAGATCGAGGTTGGTGGTGTAGTGGCTCCACTGCTTCTCGTTCGCCAGCTCCTTGAGGTGTTCGCGCAGCGATTCATCGGTGAACGGCGGCCACCCGCCGATGGGCTTCACCGTGCCGTGTTGGCGCATGTGGGGCTGCATGCCGGCGGCGAGGTGCAGGTCGCTGCCGCCCTGGTCCTTGAGGTGTCTGAAGAGCTGATCGAGTCGGGCCATGGCGGTTGGTCAGGCAAAGCGCTTGGGATCTTCTGCGTGGCGACGGGCTTCGGCCTTGGTGATCTGCCCGCTCTTGACGAGTTCCTGCAGCGAGTCGTCGAGCAGGCACATGCCGTCGGCGCGGCCGGTCTGCATGATGCTGCGAATCTGAAACGTCTTCTCTTCGCGAATCAGGTTCGAGACCGAGGGCTTCACGTACAGCACCTCGAGCACGGGAATTCGCCGCGTGCCGTCGGCCGAGAGCACCAGCCGCTGCGAGACGATCGCGCGCAGTGACTCGCTCACCATCGCGCGAATCTGCGACTGCTGCTTGGGCGGGAAGACGTCGAGAATGCGGTTGATCGTTCGAATGGCGTTGTTCGTGTGCAGCGTCGCCATCACGAGGTGGCCCGTCTCGGCCGCCGAGATCGCGAGCTGAATCGTCTCGAGGTCGCGCAGCTCGCCGATCATGATGATGTCGGGGTCTTCGCGGAGCGCAGCGCGAAGGGCGTTGGCGAAGCTGCGGGTGTGTTTGTTCGCCTGCCGCTGGTTCACCACGCAGCCCTGCGGCATGTGCACGTACTCGATGGGATCTTCGACGGTGATGATGTGATCCTGACGAGAGGCGTTGAGCATGCTGAGCAGCGCCGCGAGGGTCGATGACTTGCCGCAGCCGGCAGGCCCCGTGACGAGCACCATGCCCTGGTGGAAGTCGGCGAGCTTGGCGAGGGTCGCGGGCAGGCCGAGGCTCTCGAGTGTGGGCGGTTGGGGAGGAATCGCGCGAAAGACGCCGTCCCACCCGCGCTGCTGTTTGTAGAAGCTCGCGCGGAAGCGCCCCACGCCCGGCAGCGCGATGGCGAGATCGAGATCCCACACCTCATCGAGCGTCTTGCGCTGCTCGGCGTCGAGCGAGTCTTTCAAGATCGTCTCGACCATCTGCGCGTCGAGGATTCCCGTCTTCAGCTCTTTCAACACGCCGTTGACGCGCATCTGCAGCGGCGCGCCGCCGTGAATGTGAACGTCACTGGCCTTCGACTCGACGGCCTTGGTGAGAATCTGCTGCAGCGTCGGCAGGCGCGCTGCGCCGGGTCGAGCGCCAACGGGGTTCAGCGACGACGCCGACTGGCCACTGGCTGAAGGAGCCGCAGCAGGAGCAGGCGCGGGCGCCGCGGCGACAGGAGCAGGTGCCGAGGGCCTGGGCTGAGCCTGGGCCGCCGGTGCTGCCGCAGCTGCCGGTTGCCCGCCCTGCTTCGCGATGTACTGCGCCTGCGCCTGGGCGAGCCACTTGGCCTGATCGGCGCTGATGAACTTGAGCTCCATGAGCAAGGCGCTCAGGGGCCGCGGGTCACTGGCCTGGCGCTGTGCCGCCGCGGTCAGCTGCTCCTGGCTGATGAGCTTGTAGTGGAGTGCGATTCGTCCGAGCAGCGCGTCTTCTTGACTCTGCATGCCGGGGCGCAGCCTAACGCAGCACTCGTCTGCCCCTCGGTCTTTTGCGCGACGCGCTCGATTCGAGGTGAAGAAAGGTGAAGACGTGTGTGCGCTTCGGCATTGCTGGTTAGGTTGGCGCCGTGAGTCGCGAAGACAGGGATCAGAAGACGCCGAAGCCGAAGGCGCAGGTGACGCTGCGCCGTCTTTATTCACTCGCGTGGCCCGAGCGCTGGTCGCTGGGCCTGGCGAGCCTCTTCTTGATCGTCAGCTCGAGCGGCTCCCTCGCGTTCCCCTCGGCGGCAGGCTCGCTGCTCGACGGAGCGCTCAACGTGAAGACTGGTCAGGTCGATCTGCGCCGGGTCGACTCGCTCGCGCTGGCCCTGGTGGGAATCTTCCTCGTCACGGCGGTCGCGTCGGCGCTGCGCTTCTACATCTTCAGCCGCGCGGGAGAGCGCATCGTCAGCAAGCTGCGACGCGATCTCTACGACTCCCTGCTGCGGCAGGAGACGGCCTTCTTCGACGGCCAGAAGACCGGCGAGCTCTCGTCACGGCTCTCGTCAGACGCGACGGTGCTGCAGACGACGGTGACGGCCAACATCAGCATGGTGCTGCGGAACACGGTGCAGGCCATCGGCGCGGTGACGATGCTGATGCTCACCTCATCGAAGCTGACGCTGATGATGCTGGCCGTCGTGCCACCGGTGGCGCTGGGCGCGGTCTGGTACGGGCGCCGCGTGCGCAAGCTGGCCAGAGAGAGCCAGGACGCCCTGGCGCGCGCGAGTGAGGTGGCCGTCGAGTCGCTCGCGGGCATTCGCACCGTGCGCTCGTTCGCCGCCGAGAAGAAAGAGGGCCTTCGATACGGCGCGGCCATCGACAGCTCGCTGCAGCTCGCCTTTCGCCGCATCAAGCTGTCGTCGAGCTTCTTCGGCGCCGCCTCGTTCATGGCGTTCTCATCGGGCGCCTTCGTCTTCTGGTACGGCGCGCGAATGGTGGCGAGCAGCGACCTGTCGGCCGGCGCGTTGCTCACCTTCCTCATGTACACGATGCAGCTCGCCTTCGGCATGTCGGCGCTGGCCGAGCTGTGGACCGACGTGCAGCGCGCCTCGGGCGCCGCCGAGCGCGTCTTCGAGCTGCTGCACCGCAAGCCGGCCATTCCGCTCGACGGCGGAGAGACCCTGCCCACGCTCCAGGGCGCCGTGCACTTCTCACACGTCACCTTCAGCTACCCGGCGCGGCCTGACGTGAAGGTGCTCGACGACTTCTCGCTCGAGCTCGAGCCCGGTGAGATCGTCGCCCTCGTCGGGCCCTCGGGCGCCGGCAAGTCGACCATCGCCTCGCTGCTCTACCGTCTCTACGATCCCCTCTCGGGGCAGCTGGTGCTCGACGGCAGGCCGTACGCCGCGCTCGACCCCGAGTGGCTGCGCCGTCAGGTGGGCGTGGTCGCGCAGGAGCCCCTGCTCTTCTCGACCAGCATCGCCGAGAACATTCGCTACGGCCGGCCCGAGGCGACCGACGCCGAGGTCGAGCAGGCCGCGAAGCTGGCCAACGCGCACCACTTCATCGCCGGCTTCCCCGACGGCTACGCGACGTTGGTGGGCGAGCGCGGCATTCAGCTCTCGGGAGGCCAGAAGCAGCGCGTGGCCATCGCGCGGGCGGTGCTCAAGAACCCGAAGATCCTCATCCTCGACGAGGCCACCAGCGCGCTCGACGCCGAGAGTGAGCACCTGGTGCGTGAGGCCCTCGAGCGCCTGATGCAGGGCCGCACGACGCTGATCATCGCGCATCGGCTGTCGACGGTGAAAGACGCGAACCGCGTCGTGGTGATCGAGTCAGGAAAGATCGTGCAGTCCGGCACGCACGCACGGCTCGTCGAACAAGACGGCCTGTACCGGCGACTCATCGAGCGCCAGTTCGCGGCCTGAGCCGTCAGGCGGCGCGCGCCGAGAGCGCTCCCAACAACCTGGCCATCTCGGCCTCGAGCTGAATTTGCAGCTCGGTGACCCGAGACAGCTCGTTCTGCGCGCCCGCGTGCTCGAGCTCTTTGGCGACGGCGGTGGCAGGGTGGGCAGCGAGGCTGACCAGCGCGCCTTTGAGCCGGTGCGCGGTGCGCTTGATGCTCAGGCCGTCACGCGCCGCGACCGCCCGCTGCACATCGACGAGCAACGCAGGGCCCTCTTTTCGAAAGAGCTCGAGGATCTCGTTCACGAGCCCGTCGTCTCCGGCACAGTTTTCCCTGAGGGAGTTCCAGTCGATCACATCCATGTGCCAGCTCCTTGACGAGTCACGGCAGACTCCGCCGCACGCCACAACCCGCTTCGCCACCACCGCGCCTCAACGTTCGCCAATCGTACTGCAAGCCGCCGGCCGGGTTCCGGGTTGCTGGCGCCGCCCCGCCCAGCTAGGGCAGCTGTCGCATGCCCGCCGACACGTCCCTGCTCGCCAGCGTTCCCCTCTTCGAGCGCCTCGACGAAGAAGAGCGCGCGTTGTTGGCAGCCCAGCTCGACGACGTGAGCTTCGACGCGGGGCAGGTGGTGTTCCGCCGAGGCGACCCGGGCGGCTCGATCTTCATCGTGGTCTCGGGCGCGGTCGAGATCTTCGTCGAAGACACGGTCGGGCAGCGGGTGGTGTTCGAGACGGCGAAGTCGGGCGACTTCTTCGGCGAGCTCTCGCTGCTCGACGGTGATCCCCGCAGCGCCTCATCGGTGGCGCTGGAAGCGACGCGCGCGGTGCGGCTCGATCGAAACGATCTCGAGCTGCTCTTCAAGCGGCACCCGACCGCCGCGATGGACGTGCTGGCCGTCATCGGCAAACGCCTGCGCGAGGCCGACAAGGTGATCGGCACGCGCCCGACGTACAGCCCGAACCAGGCCGTCGAAGAGAAGCTCACCACCGTGCAGCGCATCGCCGACGTCGCGGCGGCGTTCTCGGGCAGCATCAGCTTCCTCGTCGTGCACATGGTGTGGTTCGCCTGCTGGATCGCGGTGAACCTCGGCTTCGTGCCGGCGCTGGCGCAGTTCGACCCGTTCCCCTTCGGGTTGCTCACGATGGTGGTCTCGCTCGAAGCGATCTTCCTCTCGTGCATGGTGCTCATCAGCCAGAACCGGCAGGCCGCGAAGGAGCGCATTCGCTCCGATGCCGAGTACGACGCGAACATTCGCGCGGGCCTCGAGGTGACGCAGCTGCACGTGAAGATCGACGCGCTCGCCGAGCAGACGCTGTCGCGACTCGCGGCCCTCGAGAAGCGCGTGTCGGCCGTGGGTCAAACACCGTCGAACGGGTCTCGCTGAACCCGCGCGCGGTGGGGTCGTCGGTCACCCCGAGCCACAACGTTGCGCCACGACGACGCGCGGTTGTGTCAGGGCGTTGACGCAACCCGGGGCGCACCTGACTCGGCGACAAACGATCGCGCGGCGACGAGAATGTCTCTCGCAGTCGTCACTTCACCGCGAGGCACACCGTCATGAAGCAGGCTCCGCTCTTTCGTCGTCAGTTCTTCATTCAGAAGCCTGGCCCCGGCGTCGAGAACACCGAGGCAGGAGGCGCGGTCGAGTACGTGCGCATTCACGGCAACCCGTCGAACCCGGGCCAGGTGCTCAACAACCAGCGCGTTCGCCTCACGCAGGGCGGCATGATCGACGTCGTGTCAGACGCGCGCGGTGGCGACGGGCTCGGGCGCATCGCGTACGGGCCGGGGCTGCGCGCGGGCATCAAGCGCGGCGACGAGACGTTCACGTACCGCTTCGAGGTGCCGCAGGCCGCCGTCGCTGGCGACAGCTACGCGATCTCGGTGTGGGGCAGCGACGTGCAGCCCGCCTTCCGGTTCACCATCGAGGTGGGCACGAAGTGACGACCGGGGGTTAAGTCCGCCCCCTCCCGTGTCGAAGACGAGCATGGAGGTCTCTCCATGCGTCCCGTCTCCACGTGTGTTCTCACGATCGTCTCGTTGCTGGGCTGCGGGCCCGCCGCGACGGTCGACTTCACCTTCTCGCCCGATCGTCAGACCTTCGACGGGCGCACCCAGCGCGCGATCGTCAGCGTCGTGGCGGTCGACGAGCGGGGCAACCCGGGCACGGGCATCGTTCAGCTCACCACCGGCGTGGGCTCGTTCGTCGAGGGCCCCGAGCTCGCGCTCGTCTCGGGCGCAGGCTCGGCCACCTTCAGGTGCAACCCCGCAGAAGACGCGGCGTGCGCGGGCACCGTTCGGCTCGGCGCCACCTGGCGTGGCGAGAACCGCTCCTTCACCATTCGCGTCACGCCTTCCGATCCGAACGAGCGGCCGTTGTGGCGCGTGGTGCCGACGCTCCAGCCCGTCACGCTCTTCGCTGCGGCGCGAGCGCCAGACGGAAAAGTCTGGGCCGTTGGCGAGCGGGGAACGCTGCTCTCGTTCCAGGGAACCGCGTGGAACCTGCCGGTGGCGACTGGCACCACGACGACGCTGCGAGCGATCGCGATCGACCCTCAAGGCACCATGACGATCGCGGGAGATCTCGGCGTCATGCTGGTGGGAACGCCGGAGTCACTCCGGCGAGTGCAGCACTCGATGACGGACGACCTCAGCGCCGTGGCCTGGCATCAGCAGCAGCTCTACGTCGGCACCCGAACCGGCGTGGTCGCGGGCTACGACGGCTCCGACTTCGTGAAGAGTCAGGTGTCGTCGCTGCCGATCAATGCGCTGACGACCCGCGAGGGCGCCCTGGTGGCCGCGGGTGACGACGGGCTGTTCTCTTCGACCGACGGAAGCAACTGGAGCCCGATGTCGACGCCGGTGATCGCGCGCTGGCTCGAGGTGTTCAGCGACGCCGACGGGTTGTGGGCGCTGGGCCGGCGCCTCACCATCAACGCAGAGCCGATTCTGATTCGCGGGCCGGGCCCTGACTGGAAGAGCTCCTCGCTCCCGACCGGCGGCGTACAGGCGATGTCGTGGGGCACGGGTTCGGCTGATCGCTGGGTCGTCACCGAGAACAGCGTCTTCCGCCAGCAGGTGGGCTCGGCGTGGGAAGATCTCGACGCGCCATCAGGCGGGAACGCGATCGTTCAGCTGGGCGGCATTTCGGTGCTCGTCGTCGGGCCTCCGGGTGTGTCGCTTCTGAGGGTTCGCTAGCGATCACGAGGGTTTGCTCGACCGAAAAGAAACCCTGTCACAAGCTTGGGTGGTGGCCGCGTTGAGGTTCATGAACCCCTCGACGAAAGGACCTCACACCCATGTCGCTCTCCTCCAACGCCAACTCCACGCCGTACGAGTCCTCTGGTGGCCGCCTCGTCTCGACCGACGGCCGCACGCTGCCGCTGACGGGCGCCTCGCTCGTCGCCGACGCGAAGGCGGGCGTGGTGCAGGTGAAGCTCTCGCAGACGTTTCACAACCCGCACGCCGAGCCGCTGCGCGTGACGTACTCGCTGCCTCTGCCGGCTGATGGCGCGGTGAGCGGGTTCTCGTTCACCATCGGCGATCAGCGCATCGTCGGCGAGGTCGACACCAAGAAGC
The DNA here is from genome assembly GCA_040275325.1 of Myxococcaceae bacterium. GTDB lineage: Bacteria > Myxococcota > Myxococcia > Myxococcales > Myxococcaceae > Xiheimicrobium. The sequence continues at coordinate 15,177 of JBEOKA010000342.1, forward strand.
AGGCTCGCCAGCGCTTCGAAGACGCGGTGCTCGAAGGGCGCACCGCGGCGATCCTCGATCAGGAGCGCACCAGCCTCTTCACCCAGGAGGTCGGCAACGTGCCGCCGCGCCTGTCGGTGGTGTGCGAGGTGACGATCGATCAGAAGCTCGCGTGGCTCGCCGATGGCTTCTGGGAGTGGCGCTTCCCCACGGTCGTCGCGCCGCGCTACCTGGGTCAGCCCGGGCGCGTGGCCGATCACGCGAAGGTGACGGTCGACGTGGCTGATCAGGCGCTGCCGGTGAAGCTGTCGCTGGGCATGACGATTCGTGATCGGCTGGCCGAGGGGTTTCGCCCCGAGTCTCCCAGTCACGCGATGCACACGGTGCGGGGGCTGGCGTCGACCGACGTGAGCTTCGCCGACGACGGCGTCAGCCTCGATCGCGACGTGGTGGTGCGGTGGAAGGCGGCGCAGCTGAAGGTCGGCGTCGAGCTCGACGTGGCGCGCCCCGCTTCGGGCCCGGCTTCGGAGAACAGCTATGGCCTGCTCACGCTCGTGCCGCCCGCCATCGAGGCGAAGATGAGCGCCGTCTCGCGCGATCTGATCGTGCTGCTCGACACCTCGGGCTCGATGTCGGGCCTGCCGCTCGATCAGGCGCGGCGCTTCACCGCGGCGCTCATCGACACCCTGCAGGATCAGGACACGCTCGAGCTGATCGAGTTCTCCTCGTCTCCGCGACGGTGGAAGAGCCAGCCCGTGGCCGCGACCGCGTCGAACCGGAAGGACGCGCAGAGCTGGCTGTCGAGGCTGCGCGCGTCGGGCGGCACCGAGATGGCGAGCGGCATCATCGAGGCGCTCTCTCCCCTGCGTCAGGAGGCGATGCGCCAGGTCGTGCTGATCACCGACGGCCTCATCGGCAGCGAGCATGAGGTGCTGACGGCGATCTCGCAGCGGCTGCCCTCGGGTTCACGCGTGCACACCATCGGCGTCGGCTCGGGCGTCAACCGCAGCCTCACGCAGCCGGCCGCGCGCGCAGGTCGTGGCGTCGAGCTGGTCATGGGGCTCGGCGAAGACGTCGAGGTGGCCATTCGCCGCCTGCTCGCCCGCACCACCGCGCCGCTCATCACCGACGTCGAGCTGACCGGAGACGCGCTCGTGATGTCTGCGCCGCAGCGGCTGCCCGACGTGTACTCGGGCTCCCCCGCCCTGCTCTCGATGAAGCTCAAGGCCTCGGGCGGAACGCTCGTCGTGCGTGGGCGCACGGCGGCGGGTGACTTCGAAGAGACCGTGCAGGTGACGGCGCTCGAGCGCGCCGCCGGCAGCCGCTCCGTCGCGACGCTCTTCGCCCGCGAGCTGGTGGAGGATCTCGAGACCCAGCGCATCGTCGAGCCTGGCAAACAGGTCGACGCGGTCGTGCAGGCGCTCGGCCTCGACTTCCAGATCTCCACGCGGCTCACCTCGTGGGTGGCCATCAGTGCGCAGATGACCGTCGACCCGCGCCTGCCGCGCCGCAACGTCACCCAGCCGCAAGAGCTCGCGTACGGCATGTCGGCCGAGGGGCTCGGGCTGCGTCAGGCGAGTCCAGCAGCGCCAGGCGCAGCGGCACCCTCGATGCTGCGCATGTCTGCTGCGAGGCCCTCGATGGCGCCGACCGGCGGTGCGCGGAAACAAGAGGAGGCTGCTGACAAGGCCGCCAGCACCGAGCGCCGTCGAAGCCTCGCTGATCTGCCGTCGCCGGCCGAGCCCATGATGGAGGACGCCGACGAACTCGCCGAAGGCGGTCCCGAGCGCGAAGAGTCGGCTCCGCAGCAGGCCATGCCCAAAGGCGCACCCGCCCCCTCCGCGCCGCCTCCCGCCGAGGTACTCAAAGACGCGAAGGCCGACGAAGCGCCGAAGCAGAAGCGTGGTGGCTTCGGGCTGGGTGGGCTGGTCGATCGCCTCGTGAAGACGGTCACCGGCGCGGGCAAGCGCATCGCCGGGCGGGTGCTGCGCCAGCACGGCAACCGGCTCGACCTCGAGATCGTGCTCGATCGTCAGCTCGACTGGACGCCCGCGAAGGACGCCGTCATCGAGCTCGCCGACGGGCGCACGGTGAAGGTGCAGGTGAACTTCTCGTTCACCACCTCGAACGGCGTGTACGGCCCGGGCCTGGTGCTCACGCTGACGCTGACGACCCCGGGCGAGATGGAGAAGCCCACGCTCGTGCACCTGGTGACGGCGGGCGAGACCATCGAGATCGAGCTGACCGCCTGATACGGAGTGGGCATGCAAGCTGAGGTCGCACAGCTCGCGCGCATCTCGGCCGGCGATGCCGCTGTCTTCGGGCAGTGGGCGTCGTCGGTCGAGTCGTCGTTGCGAGGCACGCTGAGGCCGTTCGCTGCGCTGTGCGACTGCGAAGCGGTGCTGCAGGAGGCGTTGCTCCGGGTCTGGCAGGTAGCGCCGCGCTTCAAACACGATGGAAAGGCGAACGCGCTGCTCCGCTTCGCCGTCATCACCGCGCGCAACGTCGCCTTCACCGAACTGCGCAAGGTGGCCGCGACGCCGACCGAGCTCGACGAGCTCCATCGCTCACTCGAGGCCCAGGGAGACGTCTCACCGAAGACGCCCGACCCGCACCTGCGCGCGGCGCTGCAGAAGTGCCGAGAGAAGCTGCCCGCGCAGCCGGGGCTCGCGCTCACGGCCCGCATCGAGCGTAGCGACGATGATCATGTGCTCGCCGCGTCGGTGCAGATGACGCTGAACACGTTCCTGCAGAACGTCACCCGGGCACGGAAGTTCCTCGCCGAGTGCCTCAAGAAGGCTGGCGTCGATCTCGATCTGGAGCTGTCGCCATGACGCCCGAAGAACTTCTGCTGCTCGAGCAGGTCGTCTCGGCGCATCGCGAGCGGACGATCGACGGTGTCATCAAGAGCCACCCCGCCTGGCACGATCTCGACGCGGCTGGGCGGGTGACCGCGTTCGACGAGACGATGAAGCAGCGCGCCCTCGAGCGTTCGGCCGATCGTGGTGGACAGAGTTCGACGGTGAAGGCCGTGCTCGCGCGCCTGCGCCGGTAAGCACGTCGAGGCTGACTGTCCGCAGAGTGAGCCTCAACGAACGCCGGCGTCGCCGACCGCAACCAGCACCTCGCCTGCAACGCGATCGAGCTTCGCGGCCTCGAGCAGCTCGGCCACGCCCTGCTCCAGGTGCTTGATCTGGAGCAGCGTCGCAGCGCTCGCGTACCGCTTCGAGGCCGCGTCGAGGGCTTCGGCTGCGGGAGCCAGCTCCGGCCGGCTCGCGAACAGCGTCATCAGGGCCAGCGCGTTCTCGGCCCGCACCTGCGCCGCGACCTTCACGCCCCTCAGCAACTCGGGCGTCACCACGTCGTCTCCGTGCCGCTGAATCGCCTTCGCGGTGTCTTCGACCAGCACCGATCCGAGCGACGGCCCCTGCGTCTTCTGGCCCACCAGCGCGCGGCCGTTCGTCGTGAGCAGCGCGGTGAGCTCGGGCTTCACGGCGGGGCCCGGCTCGAGCACCACCAGCTGGTACTTCCACGGGTACTGGTAGACGAGCGAGAGCGACTCCGTCGCGATCAACAACTGCGAGTTCGTCACCTTGAGCCCGGGGCTGCCTGCTGCGGCCGTGCCGGCCTTGCACCGCTTCTCGTCGTCGCAGGTGGGCTCGTAGTACTCGAACGAGCCATCGTCGTAGCCGACCACCACGATCGCGTGCGGCACCGAGCCGCGCTGATCGAGCAGCAGCGCGCGATCGACCGCGACCCGCACCGCGCGGCCCTTCGAGAGGAACGTCTTCAGCGCCCGAACGAAGTCGTCGCTGCTGTCGGTGGTGAGGTACCGGCGCTGGAAGCCGAGCAGCGGCGCGGCGTTTCGGGTGGCGACCTCTGCGTCCTGGCCGGGGAAGAACCCCGTGCGCCTCGGAATCGCCATCGCGCCCCAGGTAAAGCCGCCGAAGAAATCGATCGACGAACGAGGCTCCGCCCGGCCCTGCTGCGCCGCCTGCATGAGCAGCGCGTGCGAGAAGGCGAGCGGCTGCTGCTCACTCGACCAGACGACGTCAGAGAGTCGATGCGTCGCGGGCGGCTGACCCAGGTCGGCTTCGGTGAGCGGCTGCGCGGCGTACTCGGCCAGGTAGTACGCCTGCACCAGCGAGCGCATCACCCACAGGTAGCCACCGATGAGGCCGACGACGGCGAGCGTGAGGCCTGCGATGACGATCGCCTTCCACGGAAATGCGCGCTGCGACATGGGCCGTCGTTCACCACCGGAAGCCGCACGACGCAATCATCGCGTCGCGTACGTGGCCTCGAGGTAGCGCTCGATGTCGAGGCTCTCGAAGCCCTGCCAGCCCGTGTTGGGATCATGCAGCCATGGCACCTGCATCTTCCCGGCTCGCGCGATGAACGCCGGCCGGCGCGGGCTGCCTTTGGCGATGTTCCGCAACGTGTACGGCAGCTCGAGCTCGCACAGCAGGAAGCGCACCATGCGGCAGGGAGGCGACGACTCGAACGAGTACAGCTCGAGCGGCTTCTCGGGAGCACGCGACGGTCGCGCAACGGCGCCACGCCCTGCAGTCACCAGCCGCGCTGCGAGCCCCGTCATGACCCGCACGGGCGTCGCGTTCACCAGCAGCGGCGCCTTTCCGCTGCCGTACTTCGCGTACAGGTGATCGACGATGCGCGCCGAGCCGACCAGCGTCTCGCCCGTGTTGGGATCTTCCAGCCTGGGAACGCCGCCACCCGACAGCTCGGGGCGAAAGCGCGTGCCACCCTTCGGGCACGGCCGCACCTCGGCGTCGAGATCGAGGCAGCTCAGCGCCTCACGCACGATGCGCGAGTGGGGGCAGCGCTCGAAGTCCCACAGGCGGAGCAGCTTCTCGGGCCTGGGTCCCAGCGGGTCGATGATGGTGCCGCGCGCGAAACGAAAACCCGACGCCGTGAAGCCGCCGACCAGCATCAGCTTGCGGCCGAGGTTGGTCGTCGAGTCGGTCATCGTGCGGCCGAGCGCCTTCGTGGTGTCGGTGGCGACGGTGAGGAACGTGGGCTTCATGCGGCGCTCCGCTCACAACGGGGTGAGAAACCGCGCGATCACGACCTTCACGCCGGCGTCGAACCGAACGGTCAGTTTCGCGTTCGGGCCCTTGCCGTTGACGTCGAGGATCACGCCCTTGCCGAACTGCGAGTGCTGCACGCGCTGGCCGCGCACGTCGTGCTGCGAGTCCTGGTGGAAGTCGGTCGATTGATCGTAGGTGCGATCGACCACCGGGCCTTCGTCCTGCTCCCGGCGGCGAATGATGGGCCCGCGCGCCGACTGCGGCACCGTCTCGACCGCGAGCAGCCCGCCACCGTTCACGTCGATGCCGAACAACTCTGGCGGCACCTCGGACAAGAACCGTGACGGCGGGTTGAAGCGAAGATCACCGAAGAGCGCACGCTGCTGGGCGAGGGAGCAGATCAACCGGCGGCGGGCGCGCGTGAAGCCGACGTAACAAAGCCGTCGCTCCTCGGCCATGTCCTCCTCCGACGCCTCCTGCCCCGTGGCCCGCCGGTGGGGAAAGATCTCCTCCTCCATGCCGGTGAGCGCGACGACGTCGAACTCGAGGCCTTTTGCAGCGTGCAGCGTCATCAACGACACGCGGCCCTGGCCCACGCCCGACTCGCCATCGGCGTCACCGACGAGGCTGATGCGCTCGAGGAACGCCTGCAACGGCGGCACTTCGACCTCGAGCGAGATGGGCTCGACTGAAGCATCGACGGCGGGCCGAGCTGGAGGAGGCGGCGGCGGCGTTGGCGCAGGTTCGGGCTCCGGCTCCGGCGCGACGGGCTCTGTCGGCGCGGCGAACATCGAAAAGAGATCGCCCTGCCCTGGAATCGGCGCTGGAGCCGAGCGCTTCTTCGGTGCAGGCGGCGGCGCGGGCGCAGGCGCAACGATCGGTGGCGGTGGCGGTGGAGGTGGGGCTTCGACGACCGGCGCGAGCGCCTTCACTTCACCCTCGGCCGTGGTGATGCCGAGCGACTCCGCGCGCTGCTGATCGAACTCCTGCGTGGCCGTGAGGAGTTCGCGAAGGTTCTCGGCGCGCGTCAACGCGTCATCACTGCCCTCGGCGAGGTAGCCCGCGAGCATGCCCGTCTTCTCGAGCATCACCTCGACGGCGCGGGTCACCTCGGGCGCCTGCTTCGCGAACGCGACGAGCTCATCGATGAGCAGCTTCACCGGAGCGAGCCGCCCCTGCTGACCACGATTGAGCGTGTCGATGCGGCCGACCTCGCCGAGCGCCTCGTACAGGCTGATGCCCGCGTCTGCGGCGTACGACTTGAGGCGGTCGACGGTCGTCTCGCCGATGCCGCGCGGCGGCACGTTGATGACGCGATCGAGATCGGCGTCGCTCTTCGGGTTCACCATGAGCCGCAGGTAGCTGGCGGCGTCTTTGATTTCGGTGCGCTCGTAGAAGCTGCGGCCCGAGACGAGCACGTAGGGCACGCGCGACAGGCGGAACACCTCTTCGAGCACGCGGCTCTGCGCATTCGTGCGGAAGAAAACCGCCATCTCATCGAAGTCGGCGATGCCCTGATTGCGCAGATCGTGCAGCTTGAGCGCGACCGACTGCGCCTCACCACGTTCGTCTCTCGCGGCGATGAGCTCCAGCGTCTCGCCCTTCGCGCGCGCCGACCACAGCTTCTTCGGCATGCGCTTGCGGTTGCGCTCGATGACCGCGTGCGCCGCCTCGAGGATCGTCTGATCGCTGCGGTAGTTCTGCTCGAGCTTCACCACCAGCGCGCCCGGGTAGACGTTCGGGAACGAGAGGATGTTGTCGACCTCGGCGCCGCGCCATCGGTAAATGCTCTGGTCGTCGTCGCCGACCACCACGAGGTTCGAGTCGCGCGGCACGCCGTGACGAATCGCGTCGGGCGAGCCGGGCGGCGGAGCCAGCAGCCGCAGCAGCGCGTACTGCACCGGGTTCGTGTCTTGAAACTCGTCGACCAGCACGTGGGCGAAGCGATCTTGATAGCGCCGGCGAATCTCTTCGTTGGTCGACAGCAGCTCGACGAGCAGCAGCAGCAGATCGCCGAAGTCGACCGCATCGGCCGCGCGGAGCAGGCGTTGATAGCGGCGGTAGATGCGCTGAACGGTCTGCGCCTTCGGGTCTCCACCCGGCTTCATCGCGTCGGCGAGGCGGCCCTGGTTCTTCTCGGCGTCGATGCGCGAGAGCACCTCACGCGGCGTCATGCTCGACAGCTCGATGCCCTCTTCGCGAATCGCGCGCTTCACCAGCGTGAGCTGATCGCCGTCGTCGTAGATGACGAAGCTCTTGGTGAGCCCCACCGACTCGGCCTCGCGGCGCAGCAGCATCGCGGCCGCCGAGTGGAAGGTGCTGACGAACAGGCCCTGCGCCTGTGCGCCCAGCAGCGTCTGCAGGCGCTCCTTCATCTCGCGCGCGGCCTTGTTGGTGAACGTGACCGCGAGGATCTTCCAGGCCGGCACCTTGCGCTGGGTGACGAGGAAGCCGATGCGCCGGGTGATGACGCGCGTCTTGCCCGAGCCTGCGCCGGCGAGCACCAGCAGCGGGCCACGGTCGTGCAGCACCGCGTCCCGCTGGGGAGGGTTGAGATCGTCGAGCAACTCCGACTGCGCGATCACGTCAGGACTCCGGCGTCGAAGCAGGCTGCGACGGGTCGTGTACACCCGAGATCGATGACGACTCGTCGACCGGAGCGTCGGTCAGCAGGACCCCGCGCCGCAGCAACTCTCCGAGCGCGAGCTCGACCTCTTCGTACGGCAGGCCGACGGTGTCGGAGAGATCGGCGACGCTCTTCGGCGCCTGCCGCAACGCGGTGAGCACCTTCAGCTCCTTCTCGCTGGCGACCCTCGTGAAGAGCAACGAGAGTTCGGGGTGCAGGTGCAGGCGGTTGGGCTGAGACACCGCGTCACGCATGCGCGCCGACAACCACGACGCCATCGCCTTGCCCGCACCATCGGCGGTCTCGAACAACCATGGCGCCTGCGCGGGCACCTTCTCGATCTCGCCGGGCACGAAGAAGCCCTCGCCCGCCGACGAGAGCAACGACTCGACCGCCAGCGCGCCGTCGATGCGCATGCTGCCCGTCTGCGCCGAGGCCTTGAGCAGCTGGCCGTGCGCGACCTCGACGACGAAGCGGCCGATCGGCTCTTCGATGGTGAGCGTGCCGACGAGATCGAGCTCGGCGATCGCGCGCAGCGTCCACATGGGGCCGAGCAGCCGCAGATCGATGGGCGTCTTGTCTTTGCGGGCCAGCGACTCCCACGCGTCTTTGCGCGGAGAGAGCAGCAGCTCGAGCGTGTCGAGCACCGGCTTCGCCCGGCCCGTCTTCTTGAGGTACGCGCGCGCGCCGGCTCTGGCGACCTTCAGCGTCTCGCGCAGCTCGTCGTGGGCCGAGAGCACCAGAATCGCCGCCTCGCGCGCGGTGACGTGCTGGCGCAGCTGCCGCATCAGCCCCCAGCCGTCGAGGCCCGGCAGGTTCAGGTCGGCCACCACCACGTCGTAGGGCTTGTTGGTGGCCTTCAGCAGGCCCTCGATGCCATCTGCCGCGCCGTCGATCTCGGCGAAGGGCGCGAGCTGCTTGAGCATCAGCCCTCGCAGCGCGTCGTCGTCTTCCACCACCAGCACGTGCGCCTTGTACGAGCCGCCGGGCACGCGATGACGGCCCGTCGCTTCGTCACCCGGAATCCACCTGGCGGGCGCGTCGTCGAGGCTGAGCAGCTCTTCGAACGCCGCGTCACCTTCGGCGCTGCCGAGCCGAACCGAGGTGAGCTCTCCGTGCTCGAAGCGCGCGCGGCCCTCGAACGGTGTGTCTGGGTAGAACAACACGGTGCCCGACAGCTGCCGCCGCCGCGCCCACGCGACGAGCCGCGCCTTGATGGAGCCCGTGTGCACCCGGCTCTCGTTGAGTTCATCGAGCAGCGCGCGGGCCCGCTCTCCCGCGTCGAACTCGACGGAGCGCGCCCAGAGATCGACCGCGCCGCTGCGCAGCCAGTTGAGCGCTTGCGGCACCGACAGCTCAGACAGCAGCCCGACGACGGGAATGTCGAAGAACGGCCCCTGCGCCCGCAGCTTGAGCGCCACTTCGCGACCCGTCGTCGCCGGCAGCCACTCGTCGAGGATCAGCAGGTGCGGGCGCCAGTCGGTAAGAGTTCGCGAGAGCGTCGCGACGTCGGGCAGGGAACGCACCTCGAACCCCGCCGCGACCAGCTTGTTTCCAAGCTCGGTGCGCGAGGTCAAGTCATCGTCCACGAGCAGAATGCGCGCGGCGATCGGTTCGAGAGATTCTGCCGTGTCCGACTTCATTTCCGGGCGTCGAGAGATAGCGTTTCCCGCCTCGCGAGGCACGCCTTCTCGGGCAGTTGTTGGGGTATGGGACCGGCGCCGCATGTTGATCGTCCACCCTCATTTCCACCCCAGGCGCACGGGCGTCACCGCGCACGTCGAGCTCGTCGCGAAGGCCCAGGGCGCACTCGGTGAAGTGAAGGTGATCGGCGAGCAGATGCCGGCCGAGCTCCCCCATCTCACGTGGGGCGAGCTGTGGCGACGCAGCGGCACCGAGCAGGTCGTCTGGCACGCGCACCGGAACAACGAGGTGCTCTGGGGCTACCTGCTGAAGCTGCTCGGCCGAAAGGTGACGGTCGTCGCGACCAGCCACAGCCCGCGGCCCGTGGGGCGCTTCACGAGGTTGCTGCTCCGCTTCGCGCGCAAGGTCGTCACGCTGAACAAGCTCGCGGCGGCGTGGGTCGAGACGCCGTCGACGATCGTGCAGCACGGACTCGAGCTGAACCGCTTCACGCCGCCAGCCGATCGCAGCGCGGCGTTCAAGGCGCTCGGCCTGCCCGGAGCGCGTGGCGTGGGGGTCGTCGGCCGCGTGCGGCAGAACAAGGGCCAGGGAGACTTCGTCGAGGCGGTGGCTCCGTTGCTCGAGGGCGCGCCCGGGTGGACGCCGGTGCTCGTGGGCCTCGCGAAGGGACCCGACGCCGAGTGGGCCGAGGGGCTGAAGGCGAAGACGAAGGGCCGCCTCGTGCTGGCCGGAGAGCACCGCAACGTGGTGCCCTGGTACCAGGGGTTCTCGATTCTGGTGCACCCCTCGTACGCCGAGGCGTTCTCGATGGTGCTGATCGAGGCGATGGCGACCGGGTGCTGTGTGGTGGCGACGCGCATCGCGGCGGTGCCCGAGGTGATCGACGACGGGCGCACGGGGTTCCTGTTCGATCCCGGTGACGTCGAGGGGCTGCGGAAGATCCTCGAGAAGCTGATGCACGACCCCGAGCTCGTCGCCCGCGTCGGAGCCGCCGCCCGTGAAGAAGCGTTGAAGCGCTTTGGCGTCGAGATCGAGGCGAAGAAGCTGATGGCGATCTACTACGAAGCGGCGTCGACGCGCTGAGGCTGCGGTCGCGTCGCGAGCCACGCCACGATCTGAAACAGGTTCGAGGGCACGAACGCGACCGCGAAGGCCACCAAGGCGACGATCGCCAGACGGTCGGAACCGCCGTCGAGCTGAGCAGTTCGACCGGCGACGAGCACCGTCACCACGATGGGGGCCACGTAGATCACCAGGCCCGGCACCATCGGCACAAAGGCAGCGATCGAGAGGCCCACGCGTTGGCCGCTGCTTCGCTTCCAGGCGACGATGAACGAGTCGATCGGGCCCAGGCCCTCGAGGGCCGCCAGCCCCACCGCTGCCATGAACGGGCCGAACACCAGCATGGCCGGCAGACAAACGCTGAAGGCAACCGCGCCGGCCAGGTTCGCCAGCAGCACCGGCCCCGTGCGCGAGAACGCTGCACGCCAGGGAATTGGAGCGCGCGGGTCACCGCCGAGCACGCGGGCGCGAAACGCCAACAACGCGACCGACTCTGACAGGCTCATCGTCACCAACTGGAGGGCCGACGGCAGCCAGCCCCGCCCCAGGCCGAACGCCTGCAACAGCACGAGGGGCGTCACGCAGAGCAATGAGACGCCCAGCGACAAAAGCCCCACCTCGCGGAGCACCTGCACCAGCGCCCCGAGCAGCTTGATCGGGTCTCCGTTCGCGAGCTCGGCCGGGTGACGGACCAGCGGAATGCACGGGCCGCAGACGCGGCGAAACCCATTGCTCTCGAGCACGGCAAAGGTGCCACAGCGTGGACAGGTCTCGTCGTCAGCCACGATCAGCTCTTGGCGACCGACACGCCGAGCGTCGACAACCACGAGTGCGCGCGCGTCTCGAACCGCTGGTGCCGAAAGCTGTGCCACTTCTCGAGCTCGTCAGGCAGCCAGCCCAGCACTGCGCGAAACCGCCGCTCGGGCCGTGGCGCCGACAGGGCCAGCTCCAGCGACTCTTTCAGCCGCACGTCGGTCAGCGCCGCGACGAAGGCCTGCATGTCGACGAGCTGGTGGTGGGGCTCGGCCGCGGGCACGGGCTTGAAGCGCGCCGGGTTGCCTTCGATGTCTTCAGGCTTGAGGCCACCCCACTCGGCCGCGTCGTACTCGCGGTTGACGAGAATGACCTTCCCCGACTCGAGATCGAGGAACCACTTGAGATCGGACGTCTCGCTCTCCGCCGCCAGGGCGATGCACAGCTCGGCGAGATCGACCGGCAGTGATTTGAGCGTTTGACTCACGAATCAGCCTTCCCCGGGCCGAGCGCCTTAGGCCACGCCAGTGGCGCAGCGCAAGGTCCCGTGCCCCCGATTCTCAACGAGGCGTCAACGAACGCCGTGCATCCACTCCAGCAGCTTCTTGGAGAGGAGGAAGAGCACCACCGACGAGGCCCCGGCCATCACGACGAAGACCATGAAGAAGTCGTACAGCGTGGCGATCTTGAAGCCGATGAACGACTTCGCGTTGTCGACGAGGTTCGTCTCCATCACCGTCTTGATTTGGCCCTTCACGGCCTCGTCCTTGATCTCGCCGAGCTGCACCAACTCCATGGCGATGACAGGCACCTCGTTCACCTTGCGCTTCTGCTTGTCGTATTCCTTCGGGAACAGGGCGACGGCCTTCTCGGTCTCGAGCTTCTCGACGGTCGAGACGGCCACGACGGGCTCGGGGTACAGGCCCGAGAGCGTTCCGGCGAACTTGTTGGCGGCCGACGTCGAGAGGAACCACACGCCCATCAGCAGCGATGCGAAGCGCACCGGAGCGAGCTTGTTCACCATCGAGAGGCCGATGGGCGAGAGGCAGAGCTCTCCGAGGGTGTGAATCGTGTAGAGGCTGATGAGCCACATCATCGAGACGCGCACGCCGGGAGCGAGGCCCTTCACGCCCATGGCGATCACGACGTACCCGAGCGCCAGCAGGAACAGGCCAAGGGCCTGCTTGTACGGCGAGGCGGGCTCGAGGTTCTTCTTGCCCAGCGCGCTCCAGAGACCGACGAACGCGGGAGCCAGCAACACGATCGCGACGGCGTTGATAGCCTGGAAGAACGACGCGGGAATCGTCTTGCCGAACAGCTCGCGGTTCGTCTGCTCTTCCGCGAAGTACGTCAGCGACGCGCCAGCCTGCTCGAACGCCGCCCAGAAGAAGATGACGAAGAAGGCGACGATGTAGATGACGAGAATGCGCTGGCGCTCAGTGGTCGTGAGCGACGGGTCCGAGATGATGTAGCCCGGCGCCACGATCGTCAGGGTGAAGATGAAGGTACCGATCACATCCATCTCGGCCACGAAGAAGAAGAGGCCCGCGAGCACCAGTGCGATGACGCCCCAGATGAGCGCCGGCATCATGCTGCTCTTGGCCGTCGGAGCGCCTTCGGCCTTCGCTTCGCGCGCGGTGTTCGGCTTGTCACCGATCTGCACGCCCTCAGGCGTGACGATGTATTTGTCCTTCAGCAGGATGAAGAGAATCAGCGAGAGGATCATGCCGATGCACGCCGCGAGAAAGCCCCAGCGGAAATCGGCCGCCGAGCCCGTGTCACCGAAGAAGCCGCACACGAGCGGGGCGAAGAACGCGCCCAGGTTGATGCCCATGTAGAAGATGGTGAAGGCCGAATCGACGCGCTTGTCGCCGACGGGGTACAGCTGACCGACCATCGTCGAGATGTTGGGCTTGAAGAAGCCGTTGCCGAAGATCAGCAGCCCGAGGCCGGCGTACATGAGCATCGTGGCGAGCCCGACCTCTTTGTAGAACGTGCCCGACAGGAACATCATGAACTGGCCCGCTGCCATGAGCGCGCCGCCGAAGATGATCGACTTGCGATTGCCCCAGAACCGATCGGCCACGTACCCGCCGATGAGCGGCGTCAGGTACACGAGCCCGGTGTAGCTGCCGTAGATCTCCGAGCCGCGGCCCTTGTCGAAGAGCAGCGCCTTCGTCATGAACAACGTGAAGATGGCGCGCATGCCGTAGTAGCTGAAGCGCTCCCACATCTCGGTGACGAACAGCACGTAGAGCCCTTTGGGGTGACCCTTGGGCGTCTCGGCAACCGCGGCGTCGCTCATCGTGACCTCTTCATGTCGGCGGGATGACTGAGGAAAGCGCGGCCTCGTTGCACCGATGCGACACAGGGTCAAGGCATCGCGAGCGGCTTGACCACACGCGACGCAAGTGGTGACTCACTGCGTTCGTGCTGCAGAAACGCGGTCATTGGTTGCTCGCTGGTTTCGCCCTCGCGCTCTACGCGCCGACGCTGGCCAACGGCCTCACCACCTGGGACGACCCCGACTACACGACGGGCAGCCCCTTCGTCGCGAAGGGCGCCGCCGGAGCGCTCGACGCCTTCACCGTCGCCTACCACGGCGCGTACATTCCCCTGTCGCACGCGCTGCTCGCGGTGACGGGAGCCGCTGATCCCTCGAACCCGTTGCCGTACCACGTGGTGCAGTGGCTCGTGTTCGCGCTCGCGGTTTTGCTGATGCCGAAGGCGCTCTCAGCGTTCGGGGTCGATCGCACCATCGCGCTGGCCGCGACTGCGCTGTGGCTGGCCCACCCCTTCAGGGTCGAGTCGGTGTCGTGGGTCGCGAACCTCAAGGACACGCTGTCGTTGTTCTTCGTCGTCGCGGCGTTCGCTGCGTACGCCGGTGAGCGGCGCTGGCTGTCGGCGGTGCTCTTCGTGGCGGGGCTGCTGTCGAAGGCGTCGCTGGCTCCTCTGGCGCCGCTGTTCCTGCTGCTCGAGTGGCGTCGCACCAAGGGTACGCCGGCGCTCGTGTCTTCGCTGCGCTGGCTCGTGCCGTCGTTCGCTGCCGGAGCAGGCGCGATTCTCGTGCACCGCGCGTTTCTTCCCTCGCGGCACGCCACCGTCGAGTGGGTGACGCCGCTCACCACGCCCTTCTGGTACCTCGAGCGCACGATGCTGCCGTCGGGCTCACGGGCCGTCTACGACTGGTCGCCACCGACGGGCGCCGCCATCGCCTTCCTCGTGCTCGGGTGGGTACTGGTCGCCGCCATCGTGGTGATGGGCTCGCGAAAGACCGCCTCACCGTTGCTCCGTGCGCTCTCGAGTGGCGCGGTGTTGTTCCTGTTGCCGTTGCTGCCGTTCACCGGCGTCGTTCCGCAGGTACACGTGGTGGCCGAGCGCTACACGCTGTTTCCTTCGCTGGTACTGGCCGTGGGCGTCGCGGGGCTGCTGGTGCTCATGCTCGGCCGCATCGGCGTGGGCGTGGTGCTCGCGCTCACCGTCGCGCTCTCGGTGCCGAACGTGCTGCGCCAGCGGGAGTGGAAGGACGCGCTCTCGTTGTGGACGAGCAACGTCGAGCTGGCGCCGGGCTCGGTCATTGCGCGCATCAACCTCGCGGGAGCCCTGGGCGGCGCGGGCCGGTTCGACGAGGCGATGAAGCAGCTGCTCACCATTCGCACCCTCGACCCCGCGTACCCCGGCCTCGACTGCTTCATCGCGATGGCGCGCGCGGGCAACGAGAAGCTCGACCCGATCTTCGCCGTCACGGAGCTTGGCGAGCTGTGCCGCCTGCCCCCCTCGCAGCGCTGGCCGGTCGCCGCCCGCATCATCGCGCGCAAAGACGCCTCGTCGATCGTCGTGCTCGAGGAGCTCGCGTTTGGCACCGATCGAGCCAAGGCCTCCGCCTCGGCCGCCGCGCTCGCGCTCGAGAAGGGCAACCACGAGCGCGCCTTCTCGCTCGCCACGCAGGCCCGCCTGTGGGACCCGACCGTCGAACGCGCCATCGTCACGCAGGTGATCGCCCTGCTGAAGTTGAAGCGGCTCGAAGAGGCGCGCGCGCTGACGGCCACGACGGTGAAGGATCCACGCGTGGCAGCCCGGCTGCTCGGCCTGCGTGGCGCGGTGCTCAACGAGCAGGGCAACTTCGCCGAGGCCGAGCAGCTGCTGCGGCAGAGCTCCGACCGGTTGCGGGAGTTGGGCGAAGGCCCCTGAGCTACAGTCGCGCGCGCCCATGACCGTTCGACGCACGCGCAACCAGCCCGAGCCGATTCTCACCAGCGACATCGTCGTCGATCGACAAGCGGCACCGACCGGCGAGTACCCGCTCGAGAGCCCTCAGGCCGATCGCCGGCCGAACCCGTTCAACCTCGAGAACCCGCGGCTGCTCGACATCGCGCCGCCCGAGCCGAAGACGCTCGAAGACACGGGCCTCAAGATCGGGCTCCTCTCCGACATCGCCCTGCGCTTCCTCTACTACCAGGGCACCGTCACGGGCGGCGCGGTGGCCGAAGAGCTGCGCCTGCCGTGGACTGGCGTCGTCGAGCACGTGATCGACTTTCTCGCGCAGGAGAAGCTCGTCGATCTGCGCGGCGGCAAGGGCTTCGGGCGCGTGTCGGTCGACTTCCTGCTCACCGAGAAGGGCCGCGAGTACGCCCGCGACGCGCTCGAGCGCACCACGTACATCGGGCCCGCCCCCGTCCCCATCGAGCAGTACAACCACCTCATTCAGCAGCAGACGCGCGAGCTGCCCGTCGTCACGAAGAAGCAGCTCGAGCTCGCCCTCGCCCACCTCGTGGTGCCTGCGGGCATCGTCGACAAGCTCGGCCCTGCGGTGAACTCGGGCCGCTCGCTGTTCCTCTACGGCCCGCCAGGCAACGGCAAGACGTCACTCGCCGAAGCCGTCAGCGCGATGTTCGGCGGAGAGGCCTTCATTCCCGCGTGCCTCGAGATCGATGGGCAGATCGTCAAGGTGTTCGATCGCCTCGTGCACCACCCCGTTGCCCTCGAGCTGGGCCGCGACAAGGACGGCCGCCGCCAGAAGTTCGAGATGGATCACCGCTGGCAGGTCTGCCGCCGCCCCTCGGTGATCGTCGGCGGAGAGCTGACGCTCGAGACGCTCGACCTCATCTACTCGGAGACCGCGCGGTTCTACGAAGCGCCGTTTCAGGTGAAGGCCAACGGCGGCATGTTGCTCATCGACGACTTCGGCCGGCAGAAGGTGCACCCGACCGATCTGCTCAACCGGTGGATCGTGCCGCTCGAGAAGCGCGTCGACTTCCTCACGCTGCACACGGGCAAGAAGTTCGAGATTCCGTTCGATCAGCTGGTGGTGTTCTCGACCAACCTCGACCCGAAGGAGCTCGTCGACGAGGCCTTCCTGC
This sequence comes from Myxococcaceae bacterium, assembly GCA_040275325.1. GTDB lineage: Bacteria > Myxococcota > Myxococcia > Myxococcales > Myxococcaceae > Xiheimicrobium. The sequence goes on from JBEOKA010000342.1 coordinate 31,649, forward strand.
GACGCATCAAATACAAGATCGAGGTCGGCAACCCCGACGAGCTGCAGTACCGCGCGATCTTCAAGCGCGTCTGCGAAGCCTCGGGCGTGCCCTTCGTCGAACAGGCCGTCACGTACCTGTTCGATCACGTCTACAAGCCCCGAAGCCTCGAGCTGCGATCGTGCCACCCCCGCGATCTCGTTCAGCTGGTGCGCGACGCGGCCCGCTATCGGGGCGTGCCCCCCTCGCTCTCGCGAGAGCTCATCGATCAGGCCGTTCAGGTCTTCCTCGTCGACGTCTGACAGAGCGGTTTCTGGAAATGTTGCCAGCCGTGCCTACACTGCGGGGTGTCCGTGGCCTCCGACCCCAAAGCGCCGTCCTTCAAGGTGCGCCCTGCCCGCCGAGGTGACGCGCAGGGCATCGTCGCGATCTTGAACGAGGCGGGCGCGACCGCCGACACGCAGACCTTCACGTGGATCATCAGCCACCCCGAGATGGAGGTGCTGGTGGCGGCCGACTCGCTCGACAAGGTGATCGGCGTCGTGAGCCTCTCGCATCGCCCGCTCCTCAAGGTGGGAGGCCGCGCAGCCACCATCGACGAGCTGGGTGTCTCACGCGCGTGGCACCGTCGAGGCGTCGGGCGTGAGCTGGTGAAGCGCGCCGTCGAGCGGGCCCGCGTGCTGGGCGTCAAACGGCTCGAGGTGCAGACCTTCCAGGGCGTCACGCCCGAGCTCGAGGCGTTCTTCAAAGCCTCGGGGTTCGAGCCCGCGCAGGTCGGCGTCTTCCGCCTGAAGTAGCCGCGCCCTCAGCGAATCGAGAGCGTGAAGCTGCCGGCCGAGAAGCCCGCGCCGTCGACCCACACCGTGTACAGGCCGGGCATCACGTTGGTGAGCGCGACCGTTGCGGTGCCACCAAAGTCCGGAGCCGCCTGACACCCCAGGTTCGGGCCGTACGACGTGCAGACGTTGTTCGAAGCCGGGCCTCCGCGCACGTAGAGCACCGGCCTGAGCAGGGCGCCGCCCACCATGTCGGGCTGCACGCTGATGGTGAGGCTCGGCGTGGGGCTCACCACCTGGAACGTGTAGGCGACGTCGGCACCGAGCTCACCGTTCGCGCCGGTCGGCAGGCCACAGCGCCCTTCAGTGGTGTTCCCGGCGCCGCGGGTATCGCCCGTGAGCGAGCTGCCGATGTTCAGCGTGAACTGCTGGGCGTTGGCCGGCGCGCACGTGTCGTTCGTCGGCGGTGCGAACACCGGCCCCGTCGCGACTCGCAGCGAGAACGGGCCTTGCGTCGCCAGATCGCCCGAGACCCAGAGCGTGTAGCTGCCGGGGTCGAGCACCGGCGCGATGGCCACCGCGCGATCGGGCACCTGCAGATCAGACAGCCCGCACTTCCCCACTGGCAACGGCGCGGTGAACGAGCAGGCGCCGGTCGGCTTCAGCGTGACCGCCGGCAACAACCGCGACCCAGGCAGCGCCCGCGCGTCGATGGAGACCGACTGCCGCGTGGTGAGATCGAACGTGTAGACGACGTCAGGCGTGGCCGTGTCGACGCAGGTCAACGCGTTCGCCGTCGCGCCGGCGGTGGTCTCGTTCTGAAGGAAGACAGGGCCGCTGCTCAGGGGAAGCACGGTCGCGCGAGCGCACACGTCGTTGACCGGCGGCGCAGGTGGAGGGCTGAGCTCGACCGAAAGATCGAACGCTCCAGACGTGCCGGCCTTGCCGTCGACGAACAGGTACCAACGCCCGGCCTCGAGGCGCGGCACCTCGAGCAGCGCAGGAAACCCGGCCTGACCGGCGGCGACACAGAAGAGCTGCTCGCGGGTGAGCTCCGAGGGGCACTGATTCTCGCGCCGCAGGTAGAGCGCAGGGAGCAAACGGCCACCGGCCAAGGGCGTCACCAGCGCACGCAGGCGTTGAGCCGTGGGCAGCTGGAGCGCGTAGACGAGCTCGGGGCCGGTTCCGTCACAGCCCACGGCGTCGTTCTTGGCGCGGGTGGTGTCGCCCTGCACCGTCACCGTTCCCGAGCCGCTCATCGGCAAGAGTTCGAGGGACGTCGCGCACGTGTCGTTGGTGGGCGCAGGCACGGGCTCACTCAACGTCACCCGCAGCCGGAACCGGCCTGAGATGGTGCCGCTCGGCGGGCCGTCGACGATCACCGACCACGCGCCAGGCTCGAGGGAGGGCAGATCGATGGTCGCGGTGCTGGTCGTGGAAAGCGCGGGAGCACAGGCCAACTCACTCGCGACGTCAGTGCAGGTGCGTCGCAGCGCCACCGTCGGGCGGAAGCCGGACAACCCCACCGCCTCGATGCGAACGCGCCGCGCCTGATCGAGCGTCAACGAGTACACCGCGTCGGGTGTGCCCATGCCGCCACAGCTCGCGGCGACGTCATCTGAGAGACCGATGGTCTCGCCCGACACGTCGATCAGCTCGGTGCCACGAAGCACGCCCGGAACCGTGCAGCTGTCGACCCGCGGCGCGTCGTCGAACGTCAGCTCGAGCTCGAAGTCGCCCCCAACCTCGTTCTCGCTGTCGACCCAGAGAAAGAAGGTGCCCTGCCCGACCTCGGTGACGATCGTGGCGCGATCGCCGCCGGGCATGGTGAACCCACAGCCAATCTCGCTGCGGGGCGTGGCGCAGTCGGTGCGCAGCGCGATGACCGGCTGAAAGCCCGAAGCAGCGTCGATGGGCCGCACGGTCGCAGTGAGGCGTCGACGCTCGGCCAGCCGCAGGCCGAAGACGACGTCAGGGCCAGACGAACCGATGACGGCGCAACCAACCTGCGTGTCGTTGGTCGACCTGGCGGTGCTCCCGCGAAGCTGCAGCGGCGCGCCCGTCACGTCGATGAAGCTCGACAAGGCGCCACAGCTCTCGGTGGCCGCCGCCAGACACCGGCCCGCCCGCATGTCACACGAGCCTTGAGGACAATCGGCGTTCCCCAGGCAGCTCACGCACCGCCCGTCGACCGCGCAAAAGGGCGTCGGGCTCGCGCAGCTGGTCGATGAGCACCCCGCATCAGCCGACGGCACGTCGACGCACGTGCTCGTGGCCACGTCACACTGCTGCCCCGCAGGGCAGGCGTCGCAGCGCAGCCGCGTAGGAGCTCTGCCGCAGGCGAGCAGCGAGAAAACGAGCGAAATGGAAAGGAGCGTCGTTCGGTGGCGTTGCAACACGGATGGCCTCAGTGCGTCCGGCCGGCCTTACACCAGAAATGATACCGCAACGGGCCTTCAGGTGCGACGCTCCGCCCCCGGAATTCGAGGAGGGGTCGCATGGAGCTCGAGCTGACGGGGTTTGGCGAGTTCGAAGGCGTGGAGCTGCTGCAGAAGCTCCACCTCTTCCAGAAGCTCACCTTCGACGAGACGACGCGCCTGGGGTCGATCATTCAGTACGTCGATCTCCCCGCTGATCAGATCGTCATCGAACAGAACGCGCTGGGTGACGCGCTGTACGTCATCGCCAAAGGCGAGGTGTTGGTGACCCGCGACGCAGACGGCGACGGCGCCCACTCCAAGGCCGAAGAGATCGGGCGACTCAAGGAAGGCGATCTGTTCGGCGAGATGTCGCTCATCGACGATCTGCTGACGAGCGCGCGGGTGACGACGGCGACGCCGTGCCGGCTGCTGAAGATGCCGAGAGATCGCTTCGAGGCGCTGCTCGGGGGCGACGACAAGCTGGCGGTGAAGGTCTTCCGCTCGTTCTGCCGCACGCTGTCCGATCGCCTGCGCCGCACGACGGGCATGTTGGCGAAGACGCAGGCGATGCAGGTCTCGATGCGCTGAAGGGAAAACACCACCATGGAACTCGCGACCTTCAACCAATTCCTCACCGCCGCCGTGAAGAACGGCGCCAGCGACGTGCACTTCAAGGTGGGCTCGGCGCCCGCGCTCCGCGTCAACGGCCAGCTGCTGCCCGTCAAGGTGCCGGCGCTGCAACCCGAAGACACCGCGCGCATCACGGGCCACCTCGTGAAGCACAGCCGCTACAAGGGCGCGGTCGACGATCTGCAGGACTTCGACACCAGCTACGCGCTCGAGGGCGTCGGCCGCTTCCGCGCGAACATCTTCCGCAACAAGGGCCACCTCGGCGCGGTGATGCGTTCGATTCCACTCAACGTGCCCGACTTCGCGAAGCTGGGGCTGCCGAAGGTGCTCGAGAAGCTGTCGCAAGAAGAGCGCGGCCTCATCCTCGTCACCGGCATCACGGGCTCGGGCAAGTCGTCCACGCTGGCGGCGATGGTGAACTACATCAACCAGCACTACCGCAAACACATCGTCACCATCGAAGACCCGATCGAGTTCGTGCATCAAGACAACTTCAGCCGCGTCACCCAGCGAGAGATCGGCCCCGACACGCCGAGCTTCGCCGCAGCCCTCCGCGCCGCGCTCCGCCAGGACCCCGACGTGATCCTCGTCGGCGAAATGCGCGACAGCGAGACGATCGAGATCGCGCTCAAGGCCGCCGAGACGGGCCACCTCGTGCTCTCGACCGTTCACACGCAGGACTGCTACCGGACCATCGGCCGCATCATCGGTGTGTTCCCGCCAGAAGGTCAGACGGGCGTGCGCAACCGCCTCGCCGAGAACCTGCGCGGCACGGTGTCACAGCGCCTCTTGCCGCACGCCTCGGGGCGTGGTCGCGCGGTGGCCGCCGAGATCATGGTCTCGACGCTCTCGGTGGTGGAGTTCATCAAGGACCCCAACCGCACCCACGAGATCACCGACTTCCTCGAGCGCAACCAGGACCTGCTCGGCACCCAGAGCTTCGACATGCACCTCGCGGCGCTGCTCAAGGGCGGTCAGATCACGCGAGAGACGGCGCTCGAGGCTGCTTCCAACCGCGCCGACTTCGAGCGCGCGCTGGCCTTCGAGTGAAGCTCAGCCGTTCGCGCGGCTCTTGAGCATCTTCAAGAAGCCCTCGGTCGTGAAGTACGTCAGCTCGATCGCGCCGACCTTCACCCGCACGCCGCTCGAGAGGGTCGCCGGCGCCTTCACCACCAGCTTCTTGCCGCCGACCCAGGTGCCGTTGCGCGAGCCCGCGTCGACGATCGTCCACCCGGCGTCGTCGAGCTGCAGCCACGCGTGGAAGCGCGAGACCGAGTTGTCGTCGAGCACGATGTCGTTGTTCGAAGTGCGCCCGACCGTCACGCGGCGCTGAAAGGCGTTGTCCTTCGTCTTCTCGACGATGACGGCGAGCGGCTCACCGCCACCGATGGCCGGCACCGAGATGCCCGACTGCGTGCGGAACTGGTAGTCGTCGTCTTCGTCGCTGCCGGTCTCGGTGGGCGGCGTCTCGGGAGGCTCGTAGAGAAGCACTGGCCGGCCCGCGAGCCGCGCCTCGAGCTTCTTCGGGTCGTCCATGAAGCGGTTGAACCAGGCGAGCAGTGACTCCGGCATCGGCCACGCATTTCACTCTTGATCGCTGGCCGCGTCCAAACGTTCTTCGTCGTCGCCTTCATTTCGCGCCTTCGCATCGCGGCAGGCGCGGGCCAGCGGAGGGCGAAGCTCCTGCACGAAGGGCATGGCCAGGGCGGCCTCGACGTAGAACGGAGCCTCGCGGGAGAAGAAGACGGCGCGGCCGAGATCGTCGAGCACCGACTGGGTGAAGCCGAGCAGCGACGAGGCGTGGGCCCGCGCGAAGTACAGCGCGGGCACGTCTCCGAACCGGCGAATGGCGACCGAGAGCCGGCGTTTGCTCGCGTAGACCTGCCACTCGACGTTGAGCGGCGTGACGAGGTGCCGCAGCGAGAGCCACTCCACGACGTACGCCTCGGCGGCCGAGACCGGAGGCTGCGATTGGAGCCGGCCCAGCAGCGCGACGGGAGCTTCGACCCGCTCCGAGACACCGGCCAACCACCGCGCTTCACCGCCGCTGAAGCCAGCCGCTTCGAACGCTGCGCTCTCGAGCCGCTCTCCCTGCGTCAGGCGAACGAGCAGCGACTGCGCGGCGGTACGCCCTTCAGGAGGCGGCACTGAGAGACACCGCGGGGCTGGACCGCCTTCGCGAGGGGCGACTCCCGTCAGCGGCGTGCGCGTCTGCGGCATCGGCCAGGCGCCAGAGAGCACCGTGTCCCAGTCGAGCCAGTCGAGCGGCGGGTAGTTCTCGGCCTTCGTGCGCCGGCGCCAGACCGACCAGCGATGAATGCCGACGACACCGACGGTGTACGCGAGCGCGACGCCGCCGGTGAAGACGAGGCTCATGCGTCTCCGGGCGTCGGCCGGCCGTCGCCGTCTTCGTCCTCTTCGACCTGCTTGGTGGGAATACGGAACTCTTCACCCAGCCACTTGCCGAGATCGATCGCGCGGCACCGCTCGGAGCAGAACGGGAACGTCTTGTTCTCGGGCGGGAGCGCCACGGCTTTGCGACACGAGGGACACTGCGGAGCAGCCATGGCCGCGCATTGTGCCCGAATTCGACGGCAGTCGCGGCATCGATGCGTCGCGGGTAACGTGCCCCGCCTCGTGTTCCTTCGAATCCTGTCACTGCTCCTGCTGATCGCCGCCTGCCGTGATCCGAACACCCGTCGCGTCGATCCACCTCCGCCGATGCCCATGTGTGGCGACGCGAAGATCGACGACGGCGAAGAGTGTGATGGCTCGAACCTGGCCGAGCAGACGTGCCTCACGCTCGGGTTCGAGGCCGGGCAGCTGACCTGCGGCGCCGACTGCAAGTTCGTGAAGACGCTGTGCACGAAGAAGTGTGGCAACGGCATGATCGACACCGGCGAGAGCTGCGACGGAACGCTGGGCGTGCCCGTCTGCACCACGTTCGGGAGCAACCGCTGCGGCGACGACTGCCGCGTCGATACGGCGAACTGCATCACGCAGGCGTTCGAGGCAGCTCCGGAGTTGACGGTGACGAATGGCGGGCCGGCGGTGATTGCGGACCTGCCGCCAGTGGGCGTGCCCGATCTCGTGATGGCCGTGCCGAGCCGGAACCGCATCGAGCTGTTCGGGTGGAACACGGTGCAGGGCTTCTCGGGCTCGACCAGCCGCAAGGTGTCATTCCAGCGCACGCCGCTCGTGTGCATGACCGGCGAGTTCACGGGCGACGGAAACCTCGACGTCGCCACCGTCAACGACACCGGCGCGTTCGACACCTACGTCTCGCAGGGCAGCACGTTTGCGCTGCGTGAGCTCGATGGTGGCTGCGCGGGGGCGAAGCTGGTCGGTGTGGTGAAGGCGGGAGCCCAGCGCGATCTCGCGGTCGCGTTCGGGTGCGACGCGTTCTTCACGCTCGAGACGGCGGGCGTTCGACGGTTCGCGACTCCAGATGCGGGCGTGGTGGGCGTGGGGGACTTCACGCGTGATGGCCTCGGCGACGTGCTGGTCGTCGACGGCGCGGGAGACACGCTCACCGTGTTCCCCGGGCCAGGCTTCGAACGCGACGCGGGGCTGCTGCTCAGCGCCCTGCCCTCGCTGCTGGCGACGGGCGATCTCGATGGAGATGGCGACGCCGATCTCGCGGCCGTCATCGGAAACGACGTGAAGCTGTTCGAGAACACGGGCCTCGCGTTCGCCGACAAGCTGACGTTCGCGGCGCCGCGCGCGCAGGCGGTCGAGGTGCGCGACTTCGATCTCGATGGAGTCGTCGACGTGTTCTTCACCGCGGGTGACGACGTGGTGGTGCGCCGCAACCGTGGGCAGTGGGCGTTCTCGGAGTTCAAGCAGACCGCGGGTGCGGGCAACCGGCTCTCGGTGTCGGTGGGCGATGTCGATGCTGATGGAGACCCGGATGTGGCCGTCACCTTCAGCACCGGGGCCGACTCGACCCGCACCGCCGTCGTGCGCAACCGTGCTCGGTGAGTCGTCAGGTCCAACAGGCCGTTGACGTCGAGAATCGTTGTGGTACTTGCCCCGCGCCGCGCCGACGTAGCTCAGTGGTAGAGCAACTGATTCGTAATCAGTAGGTCCCCGGTTCAAGCCCGGGCGTCGGCTCCAGAAAATGGCCCCGGACTTCTCTCGCAGAGGTCCGGGGCTTTCGTTTTTCGGGCCCGGGAGACGAAGCCGGAGTGAGCCTGATGAGCGGTGGCTCCGCGGTTCTGTGTGGCCTTCGCCACGGCGAATGTGGCTCACGAAGGCGGAGTCGACCCAACAACCGGGAGACGAAGCCGGAGTGAGCCTGATGAGCGGTGGCTCCTGCGGTTCTTCCTGACCCTCGCCACGGCGAATGTGGCTCACGAAGGCGGGAGTCGACCCAACAAAACAGCGGTGCTTTCACGGCGCATTCACGATGGTTTTCAGGGCCTTCGGTTGACGCGGCGTGGCGTCAGTTTTGGCTACCTGCACCAGGGGGCGGCCCATACGGTCCGCGCGGTTTTTCCGGCTCCACCTGGAGTGTTTTTCGGAGCCTTTTCCCAGGAGCACAGGACCATGGCTGAAGAGAACTTCATGCGGGTGCCCAACGCCGGGCAGCAGCGCAAGACCATCTACACCGAGGCGATGGAGATCTTCGATCGCGCGGCTGACGCGATGGGGCTCGACCGGCGCGTGCGCCTCGAGCTCGAAGAGCCCGACTACGAGCACATCTTTCATGTCACGACCAAGCTGAAGGACCGCCTGGTGCCGGTGCCGGCGGAGGCTGCTCGCAGCTTCGCCGATCTGAGCGTCACCAAGGTGCGCGACGCCGCCGCGTTCGAGCGCCTCGCCGACGGCAAGATCATTCTCAACGGCAAGGCCCTGCTGGGCAGCGATGTGAACATTCGCGCCGGCCACCTGCGCCTGGAAGACGGCACGGTGTACCAGCTCGTGCCGGGCGACACGGCGCGCTTCAAGGCGTACCGCGTGCAGCACAACCAGGCGCGCGGCCCGTACAAGGGCGGCATTCGCTACCACCGTGAAGTGTCGCTCGACCTCTTCAAGGCGCTCGCCGCCGAGATGACGTGGAAGACGGCGATCGCCGACGTTCCGTTCGGTGGTGGCAAGGGTGGCATTCAGCTCGACCCGCGCCAGCTCGGCCGCGAGGAGCTGCAGGCCATCTCGCTGCGCTTCATGTACAAACTGAAGCAGCTCGTCGGCCCGAACATCGACATTCCGGCGCCCGACGTCGGCACGAACTCCGAGATCATGGCGCTCTTCCTGCGTCAGTTCTCGGACGGCGAGCGCGAGCGTCACAACCAGCGCGGCGTCATCACCGGCAAAGACGTGCGCATCGGCGGCTCCGAGGGCCGCACCAAGGCGACCGGCCAGGGCGTCGCGTACACGATCGAAGACTACTTCCAGGATCGTGGCGAGTCGGTGAAGGGCAAGACCTTCATCGTGCAGGGCTACGGCAACGTCGGCAGCTGGGGCTCGGTCATTCTGCAGAACATGGGCGCCAAGCTGCTCGCGGTGAACGACGCCGACGGCACCATCTACAACCCCGAGGGCATCGATGCGGTCGAGTTGATGCGCTACGCGAACGAGAACCCGAAGAACCTGAAGCGCTCGGTGCTCGGGTTCCCCGGCGCGCAGGCGATCAGCAAGGCCGACTTCTGGCAGGTGAAGGCCGACATCGCGGTGCCCGCGGCGCTCGGTGGCGAGATCACCGCAGAGATCGCCGAGAAGCTGAACGTGAAGCTGGTGGCCGAGGGCGCGAACGGACCGACGACACCCGAAGCCGACCGCGTGCTCGAGAAGCGGAAGATCGACCTCATCCCCGACATCATCTGCAACGCCGGTGGCGTGACGGTCAGCTACTACGAGTGGATTCAGAACAAGCGCATGGAGTCGTGGAGCGAGAAGGAAGTCGACACGCGCCTCGAGCTCGCGCTCAAGAAGAACTACCGCATCATTCGTGACATCGCGCGCAACAATCCGCGCCGCACGGACATGCACGACAGCCGGCCGTACTGCATCGGCAAGCCGGTCGACACGCGCTGCGCCGCGATGGTGCTCGCGCTCAAGCGCATCGAGGCGCACTACATGCTCGAAGGCTTCAGCCAGTAACGCTGGTTGAGCGGTGGTGAACGAGGGCGTCGGCTCCACAGGAGTCGGCGCCCTTCGCTTTTGGAGAGAGATGGCGAGCTTCGGTCACATCGCGGTGGGCATGGCGGCGAGCCGGGCGTTCTCGCGCAAGCGCGCGTTCGTCTCGATGCTCGCGTTCTCGGCGTTGTCGATGTTGCCCGACGCGGACGTCATCGCGTTCGTGTTCCGCATTCCGTACGCGAATCAGTTCGGTCATCGCGGGGCGTCGCATTCGGTTGCGTTCGCCATGCTGTGCGGAGTGATCGCGTGGCTGCTGCGCCGAGATCGCCGGCTCGCGCTGTTCACGTTCGTGGTGGTGCTGACGCACCCACTGCTCGACATGCTGACCGACGGAGGCCTTGGCTGCGCGATCCTCTGGCCGATCTCGACGGAGCGCTTCTTCTGGCCGGTTCAGCCGATTCCCGTCGCTCCAATCGGAGCCGGAATGCTCTCGGCCCGCGGCCTTCTCGTGGTCGTGACGGAGTTGGTGGTGTTCTCTCCATTCGTCATCTGGGCGTTGCTCCGACCGCGTAGCGCAAAGGCCGAGACCTGATGGCCCCACACAAAGATCCGGTGTTCGAGACCTGGTGGCCCTTGCCGCGTTCGATGGAACTTGTTCGTGCACCGCTCGAGCGCGTCGCGGAGTTCGTATCGAGCGAGCTGAAGCGCATCGTTCCGACAGAGACCTGCGAGTCGGAGTGGCGCTCCTTCGACAGCATCGACGCCGTGTTTCGATCGATCGAGACGCTGACGAACTTCCCGACGGTCTTCCTCGCGCTCCCGACGAAGACGGAGTGGACCCCCGTGTGGAGCAACTCCTTCCTCTGCGATGGCTACGACTCGCTCTGTCACAACCTGAGCAGGCTGCACGGCGTCGACACGATTCACTGGTCCAGCTCCGACACCGATGGGCCCATGCAGGCGGCCACGTCGTTCGCGTTTCGTCGAGGCGGTGAAGATGGAGCACGAACTCGGCTGGTACAGGTCTCGCGAGACGGCAGCGCGTGGACCTTTCATCAATCGGGAGAACCGCTTCGGGGAGAGCCGATCGCCGCCTATTCGAACCGAATCAAACGAAAGCGCCTGAACGAGCGACTCTTGATGGAGTTCTTCGCGACCCTCGGCGCCGCTCCATGGCGGGAGGCGTTCTACGACGTACCGAACGCAAAGAGCTTTCGGCTCTGGCGCCCGAGTTTCCCGGACACCATCAAGTCCAGGCCCACTGCCCAGGTCGTCACTGGCGTGAAGCGGTGATGGTCACGGTCTCGCTTACCCGAATCGGTTGATCGAACGCGGCGTGGCGCTCAGGTCGGGGGCGTCTTGCCAACTTGCAAGGGGAACTCGAGGTTCACGACCTGTTCGGTCCTTCACGAGGCTGGCGTCGGCATGAGCAGGTCCCTCCACGGGAGCGCAGTCACGGTGCAGCGAGACGCTCACCATCGAAGCGCCATGACGCGGGCTCGGCACAGTCGACTCGCTTCGCGTCCCAGAGGAAGCCGAACAGATGACCCGACACCCACGGGTCCATCGGCGAACAATCGGCGATCGCTTCAGCCCGAGCCGGGCCCGACGACGACTGCAGCGCGGCGATCTGCTTCTGCGTCTGAGACAACCGCGAATCCCACGAGACGAAGCGCACCAGCGGCCACGCAAGCGCGAGCACCACGCAACCGATCGCGATGAAGCGATCGATCTTCACCGGCACCAGCACGAGCACCGAGCCGACGAGCAACGATGCTCCGACGAGACCCGGGTGCACGTACCACTGGTACTTCTGCACCGGCACGCTGAAGCCCACGATCACGCCGAGCCAGAGCGCGGCTCCGAGCACCATCGCTTCGGGCGACACGCGCACGAGCCGCTTCTTGAACACCACCGACAACGGAGCGAGCACCAGCGCTCCGACCGCCGGCCCGTACCAGCTCAACGTCGGGCCCACGTAGAAGAACGGATTTCGATCAGGGTGGTGCCGGCCTTCGGTCACCGACGCCAGCACCTGCTTCGACAGATACGTCGAGAAGAACGGCGCGAGTCCCCTGCTCTCTCGCAGCGCATCGAACGCGAACACGCTCACGACCACCGCGATCAGCGACGAGACGATCGCGATGCCCCCAACCGACGGCCGCATCCACCGCGCGACCAGCATCACCACCACCACGCCCACCAGCACCAACACCGGCGGTCCCTTCACCCAGAACCCGGCCACCACCGACACCACGAACGCCACCACCGCTCCCACCGGCAGCTTCTCGTGCGTCAACGTCGAGCTCTTCAGCATGCCCGCGACGGCCCACAGCCCGAACGCGAGCGCCAGACCCAACGGCGCCTCGAGCATCGCCACCTGCGACTCGTACAAGAAGCCCGGCAGCGTCAGCGCTCCGAGCACCGTGAAGCCCGCGAGCGTCGGCCCATTCAGCACGTCCATCATTCGACCGCGCCGCGACACGATCTCGGCCGCCATCGCCGCCAACACCAGCAACGTGAGCGACGCGTACAACCGCGCGAGCCCCACCAGCACTTCCGGCTTCGGCCCGAACCACGACACCGCCAGCCCGTTCACCCACAACCCCAGCGGCGGGTGCTCGAAGAACGGCTCGTGCGCCAGCGTCAGCTCGAGCCACGACGAGAGGGGACGCTCGGCCAGCTCACGACCGATGCGCGCGTAGCAGCCCGAGTCGCCACCGATCAGCAACGTCGGCCCCGGCCGGAACCACACCACCGACAGGCCGAGCAGCAACGTCGCCGCGAGAAAGAACCGCTGCATCGCGCGCGCGTTTCTCACGCCGATCCATCAGGAGCAATCTTCAGTGACCGTGCCCATGGCCATGCGAGTGGCCGTGTTCGTGCTTCGTCACCGTTCCATCGGCGTTCACGTGCTCATGCTCGTGTTCGTGCTCATGACCCGAGTCACCGTGCGCGTGCTCCGCTCCGTGATCGTGGGAGTGCCCATGCCCGTGCGGGTGGCTGTGCCGGTACTTCGAGCCATCAGGCATCAGGTGTTCGTGTTCATGCTCGTGTGAATGGTCGTGATCGCCGTGCGCCATGTGGCCTCCCGAAGCGAAGTGACGCGCGAGGCTATCACGCAGTCCTTGTCATCCTCGGAGCGGTCTCCTACAAACCCGCGTCGTTTCCTCGTCGATCGCTCGGAGGGGCATTGTCGACCTCGCTTCGTGCCTACGTCTTCCTGGACTCGCTCCAGCCACAGCTTGCGGCTCACATCTGCACCACCTGCCGCGGCTATTTTCCCACCCCCTACGTCGCGTCGCTCTTCATGGAGATCGCGCCGGGCATGGCCATTCACCGCCTGATGGACGTGGCGTTGAAGTCGACCAGCGTGCAGCCCGCCACCCTCGTCGTCGAGCGCGCCTACGGCATGCTCGAGCTGCACTCCGACGACAAGGGCGAGGTGCGCAGCGCCGGTGAAGCCGTGCTCAAGCACATGGGCGTCGGCGAGAACGATCGCCTCAAGCCGCGCATCGTCTCGAACACCATCATTCGCGCCATCGAGCCGATGCACGCGATGATCCTCGACAAGATCCGCTTCGGGTCGATGATCGAGCCCGGCCAGTCGCTCTTCATTCTCGAGTGCGAGCCCGCCGCCTACGCCGCCTTCGCTGCGAACGAGGCCGAGAAGGCCGCCAACGTGAAGCTCATCGACGTGATGACCTTCGGCGCCTTCGGTCGTCTGTACCTCGCCGGAAACGAGTCGGAGATCGACTCGGCCGCGCAGGCTGCGATCGCCGCGATTCAGTCGATCTCGGGCAAAGAACCGCCCTCGTTCAAAGACAAGTGAACTTCGTTTTTCGCATCTTCACCGCCGCACTTCGTTTCAAGGAGTTGAACGCACATGGCTGACGCACTGGGAATGATCGAGACCAAGGGCTTCGTGGGCATGGTGGAAGCCGCCGACGCCGCGGTGAAGGCCGCCAAGGTCGAGCTCGTGGGCTACGAGAAGATCGGTGGCGGGTACGTGACGATGGTCGTCCGTGGCGACGTCGCCGCGGTCAAGGCGGCCATCGAGGCCGGCGCCCGTGGCGCTGAGCGCGTCGGCGAGCTCGTCTCGACGCACGTCATCCCCCGCCCGCACGTCAACATCGACCTCGTCCTCCCCCTCGGCCGCCTCGAGCAGGCCAAGGCCGAGACGGGTCAGAAGTAACCGAGAGGCGCCGCGATGCTGCTCGGCAAAGTGGTGGGCACCGTGGTGTCCACCCGCAAAGAGCCCACGCTCGACGGGTCGACGTTCCTCGTGGTGCGAGGGCTCGACACCGAGGGCAAGCCGACCTCCACGCTCGTCGTGGCGGTCGATGCCGTCGGCGCGGGTGTCGGCGAGGTCGTGCTGTACGCGTCGGGGTCTTCCGCGCGGCAGACCGAGATGACGAAAGATCGGCCGGTCGATGCCGTGATCATGGCGATCGTCGATCAGCTCGAGGTCGGCGGCACCCTCACGTACGTCAAGTGAGCCAACGCCCCGCCAGTCAGCCGCTCCGCTCGTCTCGTGCGCTCGAGGTTCGTGCGCGTGAAGCCGTGGAGCGCGCCATCACCAACGATGGCTGCGATCGTGTGTTGATCGTCTACGAGAAGGCCGACCGCGTCAGTCGAACCGTGCCCGCCGCGCGCGTGTACGGCGAAGACGCCAACGGCGACCCCAAAAAGCTCGAGGTGCTGCGATGAACGAGTCTCAGCTGAACGCGATCGTCGAACAGGTCGTTCGCAAGCTCTCGAGCGAGCTGAACAAGGCGCCGTCGGCTCCGAAGAGTGCGGCGCCGGTCGTGCACAGCAAACGCCCCGGCATCTTCGATGACTTCGACGCCGCGGGAGCTGCGGCCACGAAGGCCCAGCAGCAATGGGTGCGCACTCCGGTGGAGACCCGCGAGCGCGTCATCGAAGCGATTCGTGAGACCTCGCGCCGCCTGGCCGATGAGATCTCGCACATGGCCGTCGCCGAGACCGGCCTCGGCAACGTGAAGGACAAGGTTCAGAAGAACCTGCTGGTGGCGAACAAGACGCCCGGCATGGAGATTCTGAAGCCCATCGCCGTCTCGGGCGATCACGGCCTGATGCTGCTCGAGCGCGCGCCCTTCGGCGTCATCGGCGCCATCACGCCCTCGACCAACGCCACCGAGACGATCATCAACAACGGCATTGGCATGGTGGCCGGCGGCAACGCGGTCGTCTTCAACCTGCACCCGTCGGCCAAGGGCGTCGGCACCTTCCTCATCTCGAAGCTGAACGAAGCCATCGTCGCCGCGGGCGGCCCTGCCAACCTCATCGTCACCATCGGCAGCCCGAGCATCGAGACGGCGCAGGCCCTGATGAAGCACCCGTCGATTCGCCTCATCGTCGTCACCGGCGGCCCGGCCGTCGTGAAGGCGGCGATGAACTCGGGCAAACGCGCCATCGCCGCAGGCCCGGGAAACCCGCCCGCCGTCGTCGACGAGACCGCGGATCTCGATCGCGCCGCGAAGGACATCGTCGACGGCGCCTCGCTCGACAACAACATCGTCTGCATCGTCGAGAAGGAGATCTTCGCGGTCGACTCCATCGCCGATCAGCTCAAGAAGAACATGGCGAAGTACGGCGGCTTCGAAGTGCCGTCGTCGGCCATCAACCGCCTCGAGAAGCTCGTCGTGCACGACGGCCACGCGCACCGTGACTGGGTCGGCAAGGACGCGACGAAGATCGCCGAGGCCGCTGGCTTCCGCGCTCCGTCGGGGACGCGACTGCTCTTCGCCGAAGTCGATCCCACGCACCCGTTCGTGCAGGCCGAATTGCTGATGCCCGTCGTCGGCTTCTCGCGCCTCAAGACGGTCGAAGACTGCATCGCTGCGGCGCTCCAGGCCGAACACGGCTTCGGGCACACCGCGACGATGCACTCGACGAACATCGATCACCTCTCCGAGATGGCGAAGGTGGTGAACACGTCGATCTTCGTGAAGAACGGGCCGTCATTCGCAGGCCTCGGCCTGACGGGAGAGGGCTACACCTCGTTCACGATCGCCTCCCCCACCGGTGAAGGCCTCACGACCGCCATCAGCTTCACGCGCGAGCGCCGCTGCACGCTCAAAGACTCGTTCCGTATCATCTGAACGTGCCCATCGACCTGCCTGGTCCAGCGCTCGGCCTCTTCGAGCTGGAGTCCCTCGCGAGGGGCCCGGTGGTGGCCGATGCGCTTCTCAAGCAGGCGCGCGTTCGCATCGCGATCGCCGAAGCCGTGTCTCCCGGCAAGTACCTGCTCGTGTTCTCGGGCGAGGTCGGCGAGGCCGAAGAGTCGTTCAAGGCCGGCCTCGAGGCGGCTGGGCCACGGGTGCTCGACAAGCTGTTCCTTCCGCACATCGCCGAAGGCGTCGTGAGCGCGCTCGATGGCGTGTTCGCGAAGGTCGGCCCCGATGACTCGGTCGGGCTGGTCGAGCTGCACACCGTCTCAGCGACGCTGCTGGCTGCCGATGCGGCGCTCAAGAGAGCCCGCGTTCAGTTGACCGCCCTGCACCTCGCGAAGGGCATCGGCGGCAAGGGCTGGTTCTCGCTCTCGGGCGTGCAGCACGACGTCGAAGCCGCCCTCGAAGGCGCTGCCGCTGCCGTGGAGCCCTCGTTGCTGGTGGCGACCGAGCTGATTCAGCGGCCGCACGCCGAGCTGCGAGGACGGGTGGTGTAACTTCTTCGCGGGCCAGTACGATGCCCGCGCTCGCTGCATGTCCGCTCCTGTCGTCTGCCCATCGTGTTCGCGCGTCTTTCAGCCGACGCTGACGGCCTGCCCTCAGTGCGGGTGGGAGACCGAGCTCAGCGCCGAGCACCGGCGAACGAAGCAGATGCCGATCGACACGCTGCCGATGAAGCTCGCGAAGATCGAGCTCGTGAAAGAGGCGCCCAGGACCGAGCCTCGCCTCGAGTTGCCGGACGAAGGAGCGGCCGCGACTCCCCTCAGGCTGCCTGACGAGCAGCCCACTGCCGCCAACCGAGGGCCGGCGCTGCCGATGGCTTCGCTGCCGCCACCTGCTCCGAGCACGGGGCTGACAGGGCTCGTGGTCCACTCCGTCAGCGAGGTCGAGGCGACGGCGCCGTCGCTCGAGCTTCCCTCTGATGGCACCGAGGAGTCCCGTGCGGCCTCGCCAAGGCCCCGCGCGACGGAGGCCCGGCCCGTCGCGAGAGCGCCACGCGCCGAGGGGCCACAGCTCGCGCTGCCTGCCTGGTTGACCGAGTCGCTCGACCCGGCGGCTGGCCTCGGGTTGGCCCTCACCGCTCCGCTCGCGGTGCTCGTCGGCTTCGACGCCGTCACCGCAGGCCGACCCGAGGTGTCGGGTGCGGCCCTGTGGCTCGCGCTGCTCGCGCTCCTGGTCGCGACCGTGGGCTTCATTCAGCTTCATCGCGCGGCCGTGCCCGCCGTGATCCTCGCGGGCGCCACCCTGGCCACCACCTCGGCGCAACGACCGGGGCTCGCGGTGATCTTCCCCCTCTGGGCGCTGGCCGCCGTCGCGGTGGCCCTCTGGTCGCGGGCACGAGGCGTGGCGGTGGCAGCAGGCCTCGCCTCCATCGCTGCGTTCGCCCCGCCTGCGCTCGACGGCTTCCGCGACCGGCCACTCCTCGCAGAGCTGCGCGCTGGCGACCGGGGCGCGCCGTTGCAGGTGCCGATGGTCGATCAAGCGACGGGGCTGCAGCTGCCGGTCGGCCTGCCTTCACTGCGCGTGACGTCGACGGCTCGAGGGCGAACGCGAATGCATGACGCGGCCCTGGGTCTCGAGCTCGCGCTGCTGGCGCTGCCCCGCGATCGCCCCCTCGACTCTGCGATGACCGACGCACAGCTCTGGCTCGCCGAGCAGGGGCTGACGCGAGTGGCGATGGGACAGCCTGTCGACCAGCGCGGCCTCTTCGATGCTGCGACCCAGTCGACCTTCACGGCGATGCTCGGCCGTGCCCCCGTCTCGGGAATTCTTCGGGTCGCGGTGCTCGGCGATGAGACGTTCGCCATCGTCGGGTGGGCCCGTGCGCATCGGCAGGCGGCGCTCGACGAGCAGGCACGCCCCCTCATCGAGCAGGCCTTCTTCAGGCCTCCCGCGCGCCCGAGGCTGGCCGCCGACGTTCGAGAGGCCGTGGCCGCGACGGTGGTGACGACACTCGACGGGCTCGTCACCGGCGCTCGGGTGAAGGTCGGTGGAGCCGTCGTGCTGCTGCTGCCAGCGAGCGTGCCTGTCACGACGCAGCAGTTGCTGTCTGCGCAGGGGCCCATTCCCGTTCAGCTGGCCGAGGGCACCGTCACCAACGGTGTTCGGCTGGTGGTGCTCGGGGGAGGCGCCGCCGCGCCCCTTCGACGAAGCCAGCACGCGCCCGCGTTGACCCGCGTCGTTCGCGTCGTCGACGGCTTCAGCGGAGGCTGGCTCACCGACGCTCCGGGCCCGGAGCGTCGCGCCCTCGATCTGCCCGATGACCGCTCGGGCCCCGTGTTCGATCTCGAGGGCAAACTGGTGGGCTTCGCCGCGTCCGAGAACCAGAGCGTCGACCTGGTGACCACCGACACCCTCGAGACGGCGTTCACCCGTGTGGTGGGCCAGCCGGCGGTCATCGACCCCGCCAACCCGAGCGCGCCCGCCGAGCTGTACGCGGTCGCCTCGCCACTCGTGGACGCTCCAGAGGGCACGGCCGACGCCGCGTCGTTGCCGCGCAGCGTGCTGTTGGCCCGATCAGCGGCTGGGGTCACGGCCGCCGTGGTCGTCAGCAGCGGTGAGTCCGGGTGGGCACTGGTCGCCGACTCGATCATCGCGCCCCGGGGAGCGACCGTCTCGATCACCCTGCCCTCGGGCGAGGTTCGTGGCGTCGAGGTGGTTCGCACGACGGGGCGAGTGACTTTGCTCCGCGCGCCGCGGGTCGACGGTGACGATCTGCAACCGCTGAAGTTGATGGACACGATTCCCCAGGGGGCGACCCGCCGGGTGGCGTGGGGCTTCCGCGAAGATCCCGCCACGTCGACGCTCACGCTCAAGTCCGTTCAGGGAGAGCTCTTTGCTGACGGCTTCGAGCCCGACCCTGCGCCGGCCATGACGTCCGGGCCGGTCTTGACGCCGGAAGGGCGCGTCGCGGCGCTGCGCGTCGGAGCGGGCCAGGCGATCACCACCGCGCCGAAGATTCAGGCGCTCAGCGTGGCAGGCGTGAGCGACGTGTTCTGGCGCGTCGTCGCCGAGCCGACGGGAGAATGCCAGCTCGCGGCCCGGGTGCTCCTCGAAGATCCCCTCGAAGAGGCGACGGTGGTTCGCGTGCGCCTCGAGCGGGCTTCGAGCGACGCGACGCCGACCCGCCTCAAGATCGCGGCCGTGGCCGACGCGCTGCCGAAGAAGGGCCTCGCAGCGTTCGTCTTTCGGCTGCCGTGCTGGACGAGCCCTCAGTGGCTTCAGTTCGAGGTGCAGAGCCCCGATGCAGTGCGCGCCACGAAGGTACAGCGGCTGCCGGTGATCACCACCCTGCCCGGCTCGCTCGTCGGACGTGCCGGGTCGACCGAGGGCTGCGCACGCCCTGCCGCCTCCGAGATCACCTGGCTGTGGGAGCTGCCGCCCCGCATCTCGATGCAGCACGCGTGCAGACTGAAGCCGGCCGAGTGCGAACGCGCCTGCTATGTCGACGAGCTCGACGCCTGCACGCTCGATGGGCGCCACGCGCTCTCGGTTGGCGAAGTGGGCCGCGCCCTGGGGCGGCTCGACCCGCTCTGCGCCAAGGGCGACGTCGAGGCCTGCACGCTGTTGGCGTGGGCCGTCGCCGAGAAGAAGTCTGGCCGTCAGCCCAAAGCCAGGCTCGAGCCCGTGCTCCAGCCGTGGTGCGAGGCGGGGAACCTTCGCGCCTGTGCGGCGCTGGCCCCCGCAGACTGGAAGAAGCAGCTCGAGGTGCTCAAGAAGGGGTGCAGACCTGGCTCTGGCCACTGCGCCGAGCTGGGCCGGCACCTGCTGCTGGGGGCGCGCCTCGACGCCGACGTGAAGCAGGCGCTGGGGTACCTCAGAGTCGCGTGTGGCGAGGGCGACGTTCAGGCCTGCGCCGAGAGCGCCACCGAGAGCCTGCGCTTCGAACGCGAGGCGCCACTCGAGGCCTTGCCCCGCGCCAGCGTCGCCTGTCGCGCGAAGCAGGGCGATGGGTGCGTGCTGGAGGCGTTCAACGCAGCGCACGGCCTCACCGTGCCGCGCACCCCGCAGTTGGCCGAGAAGCTCATCGCCGAGACCTGCGCGGCGGGCTCCGAGCGCGCCTGCTTGATGGACGCTCGCTGACCGCGCCGTCTCCCAGCGCCAGAACGACGAAGGCACCGGCGATCGCTCGCCAGTGCCCTCGGAACTTCAATCGACCCTGAACTCAGATGTGAATCGCGTGACCCAGCGTCGCTTCCGCGGCCTCGCGCATGATCTCCGACAGCGTCGGGTGCGCGTGCATCGTCTGGGCGAGCTCTTCGGTGGTGGTCTCGAGCTTGAGGGCCACGCAGGCCTCGGCCAGCAGCTCGGTGGCGTGCGGGCCGACCAGGTGAACGCCCAGCACCTCGTCGTACTTCTTGTCCGAGACGATCTTCACCATGCCCATGCCCTCGTCGCTGATCGAGGCCTTGGTGATGGCGCTGAACGGGAAGATGCCCGTCTTGACGTCGTAGCCCTTCTCCTTCGCCTTCTTCTCGGTGAGCCCGACCGAGGCGACCTCGGGGTAGCAGTACGTCGCGTTCGGCACGCGGTCGTAGTTCACGGGGTGCGGGTTCTTCCCGGCGATGTGCTCGACGGCGACGATGCCCTGGGCCGACGCGCAGTGCGCGAGCCAGGGGTACGGCGTGATGTCGCCGATGGCGTACACGTTCGGCTCCGACGTGCGCATCATCGAGTCGACCTGAATGGTGCCCTTGGGCATCAGCTGAATGTTCGTCTTCTCGAGCCCGATGCCCTTCGTCACGGGCGCGCGGCCGACCGCCGACAGGAAGTACTCGGCCTCGAGCGTCTTCTTCGAGCCGTCGGGGAGCGTGACGACGACCTTCACGCCCGTCGGAGTCGTCTCGATCGACTCGAACTTCGTCGACGTCATGACCTCGATCTTGCGGCGCTTGAAGAACTTCTCGAGCTCCTTCGAGGCGTCGATGTCTTCGATGGGCAGCAGGTTCGGCATGAACTCGACGATCGTCACCTGCGAGCCCACGTGCGCGAACACCGACGCGAACTCGGTGCCGACGGCGCCGGCGCCCAGCACGATGAGGCTCTTCGGAATGCGATCGAGCGAGAGGATCGAGTCGCTCGAGAGAATACGCTGATCGTCGATCTTGATGCTGGGCAGCGTGGTGACGACCGAGCCGGTGGCGATCACGATGTTCTTCGTGTCGAGCACCTGCGTGGTGCCACCCTCGGTCAGCTTGACCTCGACCTTGCCCTTGCCGGCGATGGTGCCGAAGCCCTTGAAGACGGTGACCTTGTTCTTCTTCATCAAGAAGTCGATGCCGGCCGCGCCCTTGTCGACGACCTTCTGCTTGTGCTTCTGCGCCTGGGCCCAGTCGACGATCGGGTTCGCCACGTTGATGCCGAACTCGGCCGCGTGCTGAATGTGGGCGAAGAGTTCGGCCGTCCACAGCAGCGACTTGGTGGGAATGCAGCCGCGGTGCAGACACGTGCCGCCCAGCTTCTTGTCCTTCTCGACGAGCGCGGTCTTGAGGCCGAGCTGCCCGGCGCGAATCGCCGCCACGTACCCACCAGGACCGGAACCGATGATCACCACGTCGAATGCGTCAGCCACGAAACCTCCGTTGAGAAGAGAAGTTGCCGGGTGAGTAGGCGCACGGGTGATCGTTCGCAAGTCTCGTGTGGCAGGTCGATCTGCTGGCAACCCGATGCGTTCAGCGTGAAAAGCTCTGCTTCGTGCCGAAGTTCCCCACCCGGACGATCGTGTTGATGGTGCTGACGCTGTTCTCGTTTCTCTGGTTCTTCTGGAAGACGCACCAGCGCTCGGCGCCGGCGCTCACCATCACGCCGATCGTCATGCTCGACGGAGGCGCGCCATGAAGGTGTTGATCGTCGGCGGCGGCGTCATGGGCACGGCCATCGCGTGCGAGCTGGCGCAGTCGAAGCTCGACGTGACGGTGCTCGAGCGCTCGATTCCCGGAGCGGAGGCGTCGACGGCGGCCGCGGGCATGCTGGCTCCACAGCTCGAGGCGCAAGCCCCGGGCCCCATGCTCGAGCTCTCGATGCGCAGCCGCGGGCTCTACCCCTCGTGGGCGAAGACGCTGAGCGCCGAGAGCGGAGTCGACGTCGCCTACCTCGAGTCGGGCGCGCTGCAGCTCGGCTACACGGAAGCGCAGGCGCACGAGCTGGAGGCGACGGTGGCGTGGCAGCAGGCGGCAGGGCTTCGGGCCAGTTTGCGCACCGGGCAAGAAGTGCGCGCCCTCGAGCCCAACGCGTCGCAGGAGGTCGAGGCGGCCGCACACTTCCCCGATGATCATCAGGTCGATCCGAAGAAGCTGATGCAGGCCCTGTCGCTCGCTGCGGCGAAGCGCGGCGTGACGTTCAAGACGGGCTACGTGCGCGGGCTTCTGCAGACGAATGGAACGGTCGAAGGCGTCGATCTCGACGGGGAAGCCCTTCGAGCCGAGCTCACGATCATCGCCGCTGGCTCCTGGTCGTCCTTGATTCCGGGCGCAGCCATCGACCCACACCACCTGAAACCTGCGCGCGGCCAGATGGTCGAGCTGGTGCTGCGCCTGCCTCCGGTGAAGCACATTCTCAAGTCGGGGCTGGGCTACGTGGTACCGCGCGCCGATGGGCACGTGATCTGCGGCACGACGGTCGAGCTCGTCGGCTACGACAAGCGGGTGACGGCCGAAGGGCTCGCGACGGTGCTGGCCCAGGCCACCCGCGCCTGCCCGATGCTCAAAGACGCGACGGTCGAGCACTTCTGGGCGGGCCTTCGCCCGTGGACGGAAGATGCCCTGCCGATGCTGGGGCCGGGCAGTCAGCCGGGGCTGCTCATCGCCAGCGGCCACTACCGCAATGGCATTCTGCTCGCGCCCATCACCGCGAAGCTGGTCGGTCAGCTCGTTCGCGGAGAGCGCACCAGCGTCGATCTCTCGCCGTTCCGCCCCCAGCGGTTCTCCTGACCCCACCCTGATTCCCCTCGGGGCCTCGTCGTTGGGGTGGATTTCGGGGCCCGCTTTCGAGAGATTTGCCCCCCGTGGAAGCCCTGCCCCCGCCGCCGGCCAGAATTCTCATCGTCGACGACGACGAGTCCGTACGTGACGTCATCTCGGTCCTGCTCCGTGAAGAGGGGTACCACTGCGACACCGCCTCGGGCGCCGAGATGGCCCTCGACATGGCTGAGCGTGAAGACACGCCCCTCGTCATCTCGGACATGAAGATGCCCGGCAAAGACGGGCTGTGGCTGCTCGAGCACTTTCGCGACAAGCACCCCGACACGTCGATCATCATGCTCACGGGGTACGGCGACACCGAGTCGGCCGTCGACTGCCTGCGCCGCGGCGCCGTCGACTACCTGCTCAAGCCACCCAAGCTCACCGATCTCATCCGCTCCATCGAGCGCGCGCTGGCCAAGCGCCGCATCGAGCTCGCCCGCAAGAAGTACCAGAAGAAGCTCGAGCGAAAGGTGCGCGACCGCACCACCGAGCTGCGCAAGGCGCTGAAGGACATCAGCGTCACCTACGAGAACACGCTGATGGCGCTGGTCTCGGCCCTCGACGCCCGTGAGCACGAGACGAGCGATCACTCGATTCGCGTCGTCGAATACACCGTGGCCATCGCGAACCAGCTCGGCATCAAGGGCGTCGAGCTCGAAGAGATCGGCCGCGGCGCGCTGCTCCACGACATCGGGAAGATCGGCGTGCCCGACGCCGTGCTGCTCAAGCCCGGCAAGCTCACGAACGACGAGTGGGTCGAGATGCGCAAGCACCCCGACATCGGCTTCAACATGATTCAGCCGATTCCCTTCCTCTCGGTGCCGGCCACCATCGTGCTCTCGCACCAGGAGCGCTGGGACGGTCAGGGCTACCCGCGCAAGCTGAAGCACCACGAGATTCACATCGGCGCGCGCATCTTCGCGGTGGCCGACACGCTCGACGCGATGACGAGCGATCGCCCGTACCGCAAGGGCACCACGTTCTCGAACGCCGTCGCCGAGATCACCCGGTGCGGTGGGTCGCAGTTCGATCCCGAAGTGGTGAAGGCCTTCAACTCGATCGGCGAGGTCGGCCTCATTCGCATCAAGGAAGACATGATGGCCCGGCGCAAAGCGCGCGAGGCCTCGCAGATGACGCCGTCGCACGGCCTGCCTGCGGTCTCCCCGATTCCTCCCGACTCCGACGATCCGACGAAGCACTGACGTGACGGGGCCGCGCGACACGCTGAATCGCCCACTGAAGAACCTGCGGCTGTCGGTCACCGATCGCTGCAACCTGCGCTGCGCGTACTGCATGCCCGAAGAGGAGTACGCGTGGCTGGCCAGGCCCGACGTGCTCTCGTTCGAGGAGATCGACACGCTGGTCGATCGCTTCGCGGCGCTCGGCGTCGACACCTTGCGCGTCACCGGAGGCGAGCCGCTCGTTCGCAAAGATCTGCCCGTGCTGCTCGCGCTGCTGGCGAAGAAGCCCTGGCTGAAGGACTTCGCGCTGACGACGAACGGCGTGCTGCTCGGCGAGCAGGCGCGCTCGCTCAAGAACGCGGGGCTCCATCGGCTGACGGTCTCGCTCGACACGCTGCAGCCGGCCCGATTTCGCGCGCTCACCCGGCGCGATTCGCATGGCGCCGTCATGGCAGGCATCGCCGAGGCGGTGCGGGTCGCCTTCCCGCGCGGGCTCAAGCTCGACACCGTGGTGGTGCGTGGCGTGAACGACGACGAGCTGGTGCCGCTGCTCGACTTCGCCGCCAGCGTGAACGCCGAGCTGCGCTTCATCGAGTACATGGACGTGGGTGGCGCGACGCGGTGGAAGCGCGACGACGTGGTGTCTCGAGCGCAAATGCTCGCCCAACTCTCGCGGGTGTTCGGCAGCATCGAGCCGCTGCCCGGCCGTGGCGCTGCGCCTGCCGAGCGCTTCAGCCTTCCCGATGGGCGCACGTTCGGAGTCATCGCGTCGACCACGCAGCCGTTCTGCCGGGCATGCGATCGTGCGCGGGTGACGGCCGATGGCACGTTCTTCACCTGTCTCTATGCGTCGGCGGGGCTCGATCTCAGAGCAGCACTGCGGCGCGGTGATGACGCGCAGGCGATCGAGAATGCGCTCCGCAGCACGTGGTCGGGGCGGAGCGATCGCGGCGCAGAGCAACGGCTGGCACTTCGCGTTCGTGGACCGCTCGCGTCGGCGGCCGAGCTCAAGGGCGCTCCGCACCTCGAGATGCACACGCGCGGAGGCTGACCGATGCCGAAGTGGCTCAAGATTCTGCTGCTCGTGATGCTGGGCCTGGTGCTCACCTGCGGCCTCGGCATCGGCGGCGTCGCGTGGTGGTTCAACGCCAACAAGGATCGCCTGCGCGAAGACGGCAAGCGGATCATGGCGGAGGCGAAGACGTTCGGGAACACGACCGACGCCGATGGCTGCGTGACCGAGTCACTGCGCCGCCTCGACAACGCCGATGGCTTCGTTGCGCAGGCCGAGCAGAAGGTGTTCCTGCGCGCCTGCCTCGAGAACACGCTGGTCCGGCCCGACTTCTGTGAAGACGTGCCCAGCATGAGCGAGCTGATGAAGGCCGCGACCTGGAGCGTCGCCAACTGCAACGATCGCGGCGCGAAGGATCCGCAGGCGTGCGGGCGGCTGATTCAGGCGGTGATGGAGTTCTGCTCGAAGGAGCGCGCGGCCCCGAAGTGAACGAGCAGCTCAGGGAAGCACGAGCACGGCGCGCATCGACTTCCCAGCGACGGTGTGACCGATCGACAACACCTGCTCGAGCGTGAGCCCGTCTGTCTTCACGAAGACCTTGTGCCGCTCGTCGGGCCCGACGGCGAAGCTCGAGGTCTCGAGCGGCCACGTCTCGGCGTCGACCACCAGGCCCTTCTCCGTCAGCGTCGCGAAGGCACACTGCTCGCACGCCGAGGCCGCGACGAGCTCGAAGTCGAGGGCGCGCCGCTCGGTGAACACGAATTGCCACGCGGGAGGAACGAACGGCGGCGGCTCGGTGCGCTTCTGCCCGACGATCGAGACCATCGTCGTGCCGGCCTTCTGCAGCTGCCCGAGGAACTCGAGCACCGCGGCGGACTTCAACCCTGGCTCGAGGCCCAGCCACACCCGGCCTACGCCGATGGTGGTCTTCAGCTGCTCGAAGGTCAGGGGCTGCCCATCGTCCCCGCGCAGCGCACGGCCCAGCGTGACGAGGCGGTAGGCCTTCTCGTCGAGCGGGGTGGCATCGAGCTGCATCAACTCCGGCGCTACGCCTGGTGACGTCGCGAGCTCGAGCACCGTCGCCGAGGGCTTCGCCAGCGCACGCAGCCCGCCGAGGCCCGAGAGCGGCACCAGCACGCCGAACACCACCGCCGCGGCGGCACGACGATCGGCGCGAAGACTCACCACGCCCGCGATCACCACGACGAGCGCCGCCAGGAGCGGCCAGAGGCTCGACTTCGCGCTCGACGCGAGTTCCTCGAACCCGGCCGCCACGAGGGTCAACCGATCCATCGGCGAGGCGTGCGCGAGGGCCCAGTAGAAGTCGCGCTCAGCGCCCGCGTTCTGGGCCGAGAAGAACTGCCAGACACCGAGGGCCACCAACCCGACTCCCGCGATCGAGAGCGCGAGCTTGCGTGAGGCTGCGGCTCCCACGACGAGCGAGAGCCCCTGCATGAGCAGCACCCCGGCGATCAGCGAGCTCGCGACGAGCACGAGCGACGCGACCTCTCCGAGGGCCCCGCGCATGATGATCGCCTGGTCAGCTGGCGCGGCGTACTGAACCGCCTCGAACGAGCTGTTGGCGCCGTTCACGTACGAGAAGGCGGCGACGCCCATCACCAGCACGGTTGCGGCCAGCGCGGCGCCCGTCACCACCGGCACACCACGCGGCGCGAGGAAGGCGCCCACCGACGAGATCAGCGTGGTGACCATCGCGAGAAGGACAATCGGGTACATGCCCCACCCGCCTTCGTTCCACACCGAAGCCAGGTCCTCAGCGCCCCGCGCGGTCACCAGCAGCAGCACGAGGCCGACTGGCAGCCCACCGAGGGCGACGGCGGCGGCGAGAATCGACCATGCAACCGATGGCTTCTCGTCGTCCGTCATGCGGCTTTGGAGTCTACGATGACAGCGCCGACCCGACCTCGTCGTGCAGCGCCTTCGCCGCGGCCGCGCGATCCTTCGCCTGGGTGATCGGCCGCCCGACGACCAGCAACGTCGCTCCAGCCGCGATCGCGCTCGCCGGCGTCTCGACCCGCGCCTGATCGTTGCTCGCCACGCCCTTCGGCCGAATTCCCGGCGTACACAGCACGAGCGACGGGCCCACCACGCGCCGCACCTCGCTCACCTCACGCGCAGAACAGACGAGCCCACCGGCTCCTGCTTTTGCAGCCAGCGCCGCCAGCCGCTCGACCTGCAGCAACGCGGGATCTTCGACGCCCACCGACTGCAGCGTTGGATCATCCATCGACGTCAGCACCGTCACCGCCAGAATCACGGGAGGCGCGACGCCAGCCGCAGCAGCGCCTGCCTTCGAGCCTTCGACGGCGCCGCGCACCATGTGCTCGCCACCGCCTGCATGTACCGTCAGGTACGCCACTCCGAGGGAGCCGGCCGCCTTCGCCGCCAGCTCGACCGTGTTGGGAATGTCGTGGAGCTTCAGATCGAGAAAGACGCGCGCGCCCTTCGACGTGAACGCCTTCACCGCCTGCGGGCCGTGCTCGACGAAGAGCGACAGCCCGACCTTCACGACGCCGACGTGCGTCTTGACCTCGTCGTAC
Source organism: Myxococcaceae bacterium (assembly GCA_040275325.1). GTDB lineage: Bacteria > Myxococcota > Myxococcia > Myxococcales > Myxococcaceae > Xiheimicrobium. The sequence continues at coordinate 59,445 of JBEOKA010000342.1, forward strand.
AGCGCGATCGCGTCAGCGAGCGGAAGATCCGCAGCCAGCGCGATCGCGTCTCTCGGCGTCGTCATCGACGAGCCCGATTACTTCGCGAGCTCGGAGTCGATGATCTCCTTGAACTTCTCGTACGGCTGGGCGCCCGAGATGGCGATGCCGTTGATGAAGAACGCCGGCGTGCCGTTGACGCCCACCGCGCGGCCAGCCGCCATGTCAGCGTCGACCTTCGCCTTCATCTTGCCGCCGTCGAGGCAGTCGTTGAACTTCGCCGTGTCGAGGCCGAGCGTCTTGGCGTGCGTCTTCAGATCGTTCACGTCGATGGCGCCCTGGTTCGCGAAGAGGGTCTTGTGGAACTCCCAGAACTTGCCCTGCTCTTCGGCGCACGCCGCACCTTCGGCCGCCTTGAAGGCCTTCTCGTGGAAGTCGAGCGGGAAGTGGCGGAACACGACCTTCACCTTGTCGGAGTAGTTCTTCATCACCTCGTCGACGCTGGGCTCGGCCTTGCTGCAGAACGGGCACTGGAAGTCGGAGAACTCGACGATCGTGACCTTCGCCTCGTTCGCGCCCTTCGCCGGGCCCTTGGCCTCGACCGTGACGCGGGGCTCAGACAGCAGCACCTGTACCTGCGCCTTGGCGCGCAGATCGCCGAACAGCTTCATCGCGACCTGGCGCTTCTGCTCCTGCTGCAGGAAGCCGATGATCTGCGGACGCATCGACTCGATCGTCGAGCCCGGCGGCATCTGCGACTTGTTCTCTTCGAAGACCTTGTTGATCTCGGCCTCGGGCGGAGGCGGCAGCTTCTCGTCGATGTTCGCCTTGAGGAACTGCTCCTCGGTCTTGCCCTCTTTGCCGGCCGCTTCCTTCACGAGCGTCTGAACGATCAGCTGCTCGAGGCCCTGCTTGCGCGTCTCGAACTTCTGCTTGTCGAGCTCCTTGATCTTGCTGCCGACGACGTCGTCGACGTCCTTCAGCTTGATGTCCTTGCCGTTGAGCTTCGCCAGAACCGTGTCGGGGCTCTCGGCCGTGACGAGCTGCACCTGCGCAGCGGGCGGAGTCTTGGTGCCACTGTTTTCGTTTTTGCAGCCGACGAGCGCACCAGCGATCGACACCGCGAAGAAGGCACTGCGCAGAGGGTTGGTCATGGAGCGGCGCTTAGGCCACCCCCTCCCCCTTCGCAACCAGCGTGACCGCCCGCACGTTCAGTCTTCCTGGTGATCGTGCCCCGCTCCACCCCACGGTCCCGGCCAGGGCATGTGCGGCGGCGCGATGCGGGGCACGGGAAGCTCGAAGAAGCGGCTGCGGGTCAGCGCCCAGGGCGGGTCGCAGTTCTCACAGAGGCCCGCGCCACCCGGCTGGGGGTCGGTCATGATCACCAGCGCGTCTGGCTTCACCTCGAACAAGACGGGCGCGCCACCATCGGGCACCTCACACGTCCACAGCGGCTGCACGGTGCCCGACTGAAAGCGCGAGAGCGGAAACGCCTCGAGCAGCGCCGTTCCTCCTGCCTCCGAGAGCCGCAGCGCGACGGGAGCCCCATTCCACGAAGCGCCCCGCAGCCCGCTCCGTGAAGACGCCATGGAGCCCGAGCCGAAGCGCACGGTGCCGCCGTCGGTGCCGGGCTGGCGAAGCTCGACGTCGACGCCTTTGGGTCCCGCCACCACCCACTCGTCGGCGATGAGGCCCTCTCCGAATGGAATGCCGAAGGTGTCGAGCACGACTCCGCGCGCGGCGTCGTAGATCGCTTGACCAGCCTCGACGGTGATGAGGCCGCGGCCGACGGCGATCTCTCCGCCAGGCATCTTGGGTACGAAGTGGCGCCACCGACGCACGCCCGCCGGCGAGTAGCTCATGATCACGGTGCCGGCCGCGTTGGGATCGGGCAGCGCTGGCGACACGTTCGCGCTGGGCGTGAAGGCGAAGAAGAGGTTCCCCTGCGGATCCGCCGCGACGCCGTACGAGTGCGGGTGATTGCAGGTGAGGAAGATCGGATCGTCGATGAGCCGCGCGACGACCCGCTGCCCGGCGTCGTCGAGCACCACGAACGAGAAGCGCCGGCAGTTGGTCTCTCGCATCGCCTCGATGCGCCGCGATTCGTAGAGCACGCCGAAGCGGGTCGGCCCCAGCACTACCAATCGCGCGAGGAACGTCTCCCAGTCGGGCAACGCGAGTGACGGCAGATCGATCAGCACCCGCGAGTACACCCAGGCAGGCAGGCCCGTCGTCGCGCTGACGGCGGTGACGGCCTGCGCGGGAGTGTCGGCGCACACCACGAGATCGTTCCAGGCGACGCAGCGGCGCGAAGCCGACGGCAACCGGCGGCCCGTGGGCGCCTGAACCATCGGGGCGGTACCGAAATAGCTCGAGAGCACCACGCCACCGTCGACGCCGACGAAGACGTCAGTCCACTGATCGCCCACGCCACCGTCTTCGAGCGGCCCGCCCACTTCCCACGTCGCGCGGAGCGGCCTCGCCTCGGGGACCACGCAGACATCACCCTGACATCGGCCTTCGCCGCGACAGGGGCTGGCGACGGCGCAGAGAAACCCGTCAGGAGGATCGCGCTCGACGCACTGGCCGTTCACGCAGATCTCGACCGAGGTGCACGAGGTGGCGCTCAAGTTGCCGCAGCGCTGACCGTCGACGACGGGCACGGCGCCACAGCCGCCATCTCGAGAGCACACGCCGGTGAGGCACGGCGAGGGGTTCGGGCAGAAGCGCGGCAAGGTCACGCAGCCGCGCACGGTCTCGCAGACGTCGACGGTGCACGGGTCAGCGTCGTCACACTGCACGGGCTGACCGACACATTCACCGTTTAGGCACCGCCCGTCAGAGAGGCACCGATCGGCCAGGCCGCACGAGACTCCGTTGGGCCGCGGCTCGAACACGCACTGACTCGTCTGACGATCGAAGCGCAGCGACGAACACTCGCTGGCCTGACCGCAGTCGGGCGGCTCACGGAAGGTGACGGCCAACGGCACCTCGAGCACGGTCTGCCCGTCGAGCACGAGCCGCAGAAGGCCGTCCCTCGCGCCGGCGTCATCGGAGCTCGCGATCACCTCGATCGGGTTGTCTCCGGGAGAGAGGGTGGCTGTCGCCGGCGCCGAGAAGGCCGTGCCCTCGACGACGAGCTCGACCGTCGCCGAACCGCGCGAGTCGTTGATGATGGAGAGCGGCGCAGTGACGGTGGTCTTCGTCCACGGGGTGCCGAGGTGCACCTGGGGTGGCTCGGCGCGCAGCTTCAACTCGATAGGCGTGACGCTGGGCGGGCGGCAGGTGCACCCACTCCACAGAGCGATGACGAAGAGCCACGCGCGAAACACGCCGCGGAAGAGAGCACAGGGAACAGAGCCGCACTACCCGCCCTGAACTACGGGCCGAGCAGTCGCTGACGCAGCTTCACGCCGGCCACGTGCAGGAACGCCTCGCGGAGCAGCTTGTCGACCACCGCCCAGTCGGGCTTCTCGTCGAGCACCACGCCAACCCACCCCGCGCTGCCGACGTATGGCGGCCTGAAGAACCTCGCCGCGTCGAGCTCGATCAGATCCTGCTGAACGCCCGGAGGTTGCGGCAGCCAGACCGACAGGTGCTCCGCGCCGTGGTGGTGATCATCGAGCGAGGCGAAGCACTTTCCCTTGCCGGCGAACCAGTTCGGCTCGCCATGCGACAGCCGCTCGACCGCGTCGGGAAACGAAAGACACCGCTGGCGCAGCTTCTCGACGATCGCTTCGGCCTTCTTGCTTCGGGCTGGCTTCATCGCGCTCCACCGTCAGCGAAGCGCAGCGACTCACGCCGCGTGGGGCGCGAGCACTCCGGCGAGATCGTTCACCTCGAGGCGCGCGTTCGACAGGTCGCGGCCTCGGGCACGAACGACTTCGTAGTTCTGAGGGTCGCTGAGCACCTTCGCGACGAGCCGCTGGTTCAGCGCGTGGCCCGTCTTGTAGGCCGTCATCGCGCCGATCACCGGCTTGCCGAGCAGCGCCACGTCTCCGAGCGCGTCGAGCAGCTTGTGGCGCACGAACTCGTCGGGGAACCGAAGGCCCTCGGGGTTCAGGATCGAGAAGTCGTCGACGACCACCGCGTTGTCGAGCGAGCCGCCGCGGGCCAGGCCCATCTGGCGAAGACGATCGACGTCACGCAGGAAGCCGAAGGTGCGCGCGCGCGCCACTTCACGAACGAACGAGTGATCGCTGAACTCGAGCGTGAACTGCTGGTCGGAGATCAGCGGGTGCTTGAAGTCGATGGTGCAGTCGATGCGGAACCGGCGCGAGGGCGAAAACGTGGCGTGCTTGTCGCCGTCGACCACCGTGACCGAGCGCTTGATGACGATGAACTGCTTGAACTCTTCCTGGGTGCGAATGCCGACTTCGCTGATGAGGCGCGCGAAGGGCTCGGCGCTGCCGTCGACGATGGGCACTTCGGGCCCGTCAATTTCGATGCGCAGGTTGTCGATGCCGAGGCCGCTCAGCGCAGCCAGCAGGTGCTCGACGGTGGCGACGCGTGCCTTGCCGTGACCCAGCGTGGTCGCGAGCGAGGTGTCGACGACGTACTCGGAGCGAACGGGAATGAGGGGCTTGTCAGCGAGGTCGGTGCGGACGAACACGAGACCGTGATCGGCGGGCGCTGGAATGAGCCGCAACGTGACGGGTTGGCCTGAGTGAAGGCCGACGCCCTGAATCGATGCTGCGCGCTGAAGTGTGCGCTGTTGGAAACTGTCACCGGCCATGACGTGCGTGCGCCTCCCTCTTGCTGCGGCGCGTTGTGTTTTCAACACCTATGCCACCAAACTGGCGGTTCGTCTCGCAAAAACCTGCGGAATCTCTCAGTGGAGCACGCTTGCACCACCGTGAAAAACCCACGTCGCGACAGCAATGGCACAAATTCGCGAGGTTGCCGCTCTGACAGGCCTGTCGTGTCGGACAAAAATCGGCCTGGCAAACCGCCTCAGAACAGGTCGTTCTGGGCCTCGCGGCGGGGCGCGAGCTTGCCGAAATACTCGTAGGCGCGAGCGGTCGCCATGCGGCCACGAGGGGTGCGGTGAAGGAAGCCCTCCTGCAGCAGATAGGGCTCGTAGACGTCTTCGATGGTGTCGCGCTCTTCGCCGATGGCCGCCGCGATCGTCTCGACGCCGACGGGCCCGCCGCCGAACTTGTCGATGATCGTCTGAAGGATCTGCCGATCCATTCGATCGAGGCCCGAGGCGTCGATGTCGAGGCGCGCCAACGCCGTGTGCGCGAGCGAGCGCGTGATCGTTCCATCACCTTCGACCTCGGCGAAGTCACGCAGGCGGCGCAGCAGGCGGTTCGCGATGCGCGGCGTGCCTCGGGAGCGCTTGGCCACCTCCTGCGCGCCCTCGGGGTCGAGCTCGATCTCGAGAATGCCCGCCGACCGCGTGAGGATCTGCTGCAGCTGCGCGGCGTCGTAGTACTCGAGGCGCTCCTGAATCTGAAACCGATCGCGCAGCGGAGACGTGAGCAGCCCGGTGCGCGTCGTCGCTCCGATGAGCGTGAACGGCGGCAGATCGATCTTCATCGCGCGCGCGGCCGGGCCGGTGTCGATGGTCACGTCGAGCCGGAAGTCCTCCATCGCGGGGTACAGGTACTCTTCGACTGCAGCCGACAGCCGGTGGATCTCGTCGATGAAGAGCACGTCGCGCGGCGCGAGGTTCGTGAGCAGGCCCGCGAGATCGCCCTTCTTCTCGAGCGCAGGCCCGCTGGTGACGTGCAGGCCGACGCCGAGCTCGGTCGCGATGATGTGCGCGAGCGACGTCTTGCCGAGGCCGGGGGGCCCCGAGAACAGACAGTGATCGAGCGACTCGCCGCGCTTCTTCGCGGCCTTCACGTACACCTTCAGCTTCTCGACGACGCGCGTCTGGCCGACGTACTCGCCGAAGCCACGCGGGCGCAGCGACGCCTCGAGCCGCACCTCGTCGGTCGCGATGCCGGGGTTCAGCTCTTCGCCCTCACGTGTGCGCGCCATGCGCAGCGGCTTCTAGCACCGGTTTCCGTGACGGGCGGCCGCTCGTGAGCGGTAGCATGCGCGCCCATGCGCATCTCTCTGGTGCTCCCCTTCTTCCTGCTCGTGGGCTGCGTCGTGCCGCGATCGATGACCCTCGGCATGATGGCGGCTCCCGTCGGCCGAGGCACCGAGGTCGGTGTCTTCTCGGGCATCGGCTACGGCGCACAGACCGGCCCCATCGTCACCAACACCAACCCCGTCACCGGAGAACAGACGAACTCGCAGACGCAGAACCGCGTGTTCAACATTCCCGCGTTCGAGGCCAACGTGCAGAAGGGCTTCAACGATCACATCGCGCTCAACGTGCACGTCTCTCCGGCCGGCATTCAGCCCGGCCTCAAGTGGACGGTGAACAAGTCACGCGTGGCGCACTTCGCGATCCTTCCCGCGGTGGCCTTCGGCTACGGCTCGGTGGGCACCTCTGACTTCGTCGCGCAGGCGACGGGCGCGCAGACCGAGGTGAACCCCAAAGCCACCACCAGCTTCACGTTCCTCGGAGGCCTCAAGCTGCTCATCAGCCACCGCTCGGGCTTCTACGCGGGCGTCGGCTACGACTTCGTCTTCAACCGCTCGAACTCGAGCTCGGCTCCCAACTCGAACGCCGATCGCACCGATCAGATCACGCAGACGACGACGCATCAGATCATGACGGCGGTGGGCTTCTCGATCGCGCTCGGCACGGTCTCGATTCGTCCCGAGATCGCGGTCTCGGTGAACCCCACGCTGTCACAGAACATCAGCTCGCGGGTGGGTGCGATGTCGACCGGAGAGATTCAGCTCAACGGGGGCTTCGCCTGGGCGATTCTGCCCGGCTTCACCATCGCCGTCGGCACGCCACCGACGAAGGCGCAGGCCGAGGCGGAAGAAGAAGACGAAGACGCGGTGAAGAAGGACGAAGAAGAAGAGGAGGAAGAAGAGAAGCCGGCGAAGCGTGGGCCCGCGCGCAAACGCACCGGAGACGAAGACGATGACGAGAAGCCGCGCAAGGGCCGTGGCTCGGGCGATGACGAAGGTGACGAGTGAAGTTCGACGCGCTCGAGGGCGGCCTTCGCGATGCGTGGCGTGAGCCCCTGCCGGCCGAGCGCCTGAGAAAGCTGCGACGGGCAGCCGAAGCGACGCGCGAGCGACTGCTGGCCCAGGGCCCGGTGCTCTCGTGCTCGACGCACAAGCTCGTCACCTTCCCCTACCCGACCGCGTACGCGTTCTCGAGCGGCGCCATGTCACCTGCGCCCTTCGTGATGATGACGAACCGCATGCAGATCGTTCAGTTCGATCATGAGGGCCGGCGCAAGACGCTGCTCTTCAACCCGAGCGACATCGAGGCGAACCGATCGGCCACCTTCTTCGCCGATCTCGCCACGCGCTTCGGAGAGTTTCTCTCGCGCAAGGTGATTCCCACCAACCACGGCACCGTCGAAGACGCACTGCGCGCCGCGGGCCTCTCGCCAGCCGATGTCGACTTCATCGCCTTCGATCATCTGCACGTGCAGGACCTGCGGCGATGGCTCGGCGGCGAGGCGCCCTTCTTTCCGAACGCGAAGCTGCTCGTCATGCGCCAGGAGTGGCTGACCGCGAAGGACCTGCACCCGATGAACGCCGTCTGGTACGTGCCGCACGGCTGCGACATCTCCGAGGAGCGCGTCGTGCAGCTCGACGGTGACGTATCGCTGGGCCCCGGGCTCGCGCTGCTCTCGACGCCCGGCCACACGCGAGGAAACATGTCGCTGTGCGTGGTGACGCCGAAGGGCCCGTTCGTGGTGAGCGAGAACGGCGTGTCACCCGAGAGCTACGCGCCGCTGCAGTCACGAATCGCCGGCGTGCGCGCGTACGCCGAGCAGATGGGCTTCGAGGTCGTGCTCAACGGCAACACCCGTGAAGACTCGCTCGATCAGTACTCGTCGATGATCGTCGAGAAGCTCGTCGCCGGCCCCTCGCCCATCGACCCGACGTTCCCCGCCCTGGCGAACTCGTCAGAGCTGACCGCGTCACTCTTCGCCCCCGGCCTCGCGCCGACCTTCACCTTCACCCCGATGGACGTGGGCGCCCACGTGCCCACCTCGAAGTCCTGACCGAAAGCCACCATGCGCCTCGATGTGACCGTCGACATTCCCTTCTCGCGCGAGAAGGTCTTCAAGGCCTACCGCGACGATCTGCCCAGGCTGGTGCCGTACCTCGAGAACGTGCGGGCGATCACCGTGACGTCTCGCTCCGACGAGGGGCCGATCGTGAAGCTGGTGAATCGCTGGAAAGGCGGCGGTGAGATCCCCTCGGTCGTGCGCAAGGTCGTCAGCGAAGACCTCATGGAGTGGGACGATCTCGCGACGTGGAACGAGAACGACTTCACCTGCCAGTGGAAGACGATCGTGCCGGCGTTCAAAGAGGCGCTCGATGCCGCGGGCACGAACACCTTCACCGTCGTGAATGACAACGCCATGCGGTTCACGATTCGGGGCGAGCTGAAGGTCGACGCGTCGAAGGTGCGCGGCGTGCCGAGGCTGCTCGCTGGAACCATCGGCCCTGCGATCGAGTCGTTCCTCGTCGGGCGCATTCAGCCCAACTTCCTCACCGTGGCGAAGGGCGTCGAGCGCTGGCTTCGTGAAGGCAAGGCCTGATGTACGTCCACGACCTGCGGCTCTCGCGCATTCGTACGTTCGAGTCGGCGGCGCTGACGTTTCAGGCGCCAGACTCGAAGGACAAGGGTCCTGGGCTGAACAACGTGACGCTCGTCGTGGGCACGAACGGCGCGGGGAAGTCGACGGTGCTGCGCAGCATCGCGCTCGCGGCCATCGCGCCTGTCCTGTCGTCGTCTGGCTTCGTGGCGAGATCGATCGCGCGTCGCACGAAGACTGGCAGCTCGAAGGGCGTGATGGACGCGACGTTCACGTTCACGCCTGACGACGTGGGCGCGAAGGGCCGCTGGAAGTCGACCGTCGAGGTGATTCCGCCGCGCAGCGGGTGGATCGATCGGCTCTCCGCCACCGAGGCGCCGGCGTGGAGCGAGACGTTGTGGGAATCCGGCTCGGCTGGGTTCTTCGTCGTCGGATACGGAGCGACGCGCAGGGTCGAGAGCAGCCGCTCAACGGGCTCGTTCGCGCAGGAGAAAGAACGTCACCCGCGCTTCCTTCGCGTCGCGAGCCTCTTCGAAGACTCGGTGGTGTTGCGGCCGTTGTCGTCGTGGCTGCCGACCTGGCGAAACCCGGGGCGACGCAAGCAGGTGATCGGCCTGCTCAACGAGATCGTCGGCAGCGCGAAGCTCGTCGACGATCCCGGCACCGATGACTCGCTCTTCGACGTCGGTGGTTCACGCGTTCCCTTCGACGCGCTCTCCGACGGCTACCGCGCCTTCATCGGCTGGGTCGCCGACTTCCTGTTCCACGTCACGCGCGGCGTGCCCTCGGGCCACAAGCTCAACGAGACCGCCGGCATCGCCCTCGTCGACGAGATCGATCTGCACATGCACCCGCAGTGGCAACGAGAGGTGCTGCCGCGCCTGGCCGCCGCCCTGCCCCGCATGCAGTTCATCTGCACCACGCACAGCCCGCTCGTGATCGGCTCAGTGCACCAGAAGAACGTGCTCGTGCTGCGTGATGAAGACGGGAAGTCGATCGTCGAGCCCGCGCCCATCGAGGTGCATGGCCTGTCGAGCGATCAGATTCTGACCAGCCCGTACTTCGGGCTCGAGAGCACGCGGGCTCCGGGGTTCGTGGAGCGCCTCGATCAAGTCGCGAAGCAGGCCCGTACTGGAGACGCAGACCTCGCCCGCCAGTACCTGCGCATGCTGAGCCTGGGTGAGCGCGCCGTCGAGGCTCCGAAGAAGAAGACGAAGGTGCGCAAGTGATTCGCTTCGCGGTCTCCGAGACCGAGCTTCAGCAGCGCATCGAGGCCGAAGCCGCGGGCTGGCTGAAGAAGGCGCTCACGAAGGCGAAGGCGGCGAACGCCTCGGGCCACGTCGGTGAAGGCGACGGCATCTGGTCCGAGATCAAGGGCGTGTACATGGAGCTGCAGGGCTTCAAGTGCATGTACTGCGAGAAGCCGATGCCGAAGCCCGATGACGAACGCGACGGCGCGTCGGGCAAGGTCGAGTACGACGTCGAGCACTTTCGCCCGAAGAACCGGGTGACGGCGTGGCCGCCTGCGAAGGTGAAGGCCCGGCGGAAGATCGACTACGACGATGCGCTCGAAGCAGGCGTACCCACCGGCTACGTGTGGCTCGCGTTCGATCACCTGAACTACGGCGTGTCGTGCAAGACCTGCAACAGCGAGCTCAAGGGCGACCGCTTTCCGATTCTGGGGAAGCGCGGAAAGAAGGGACAGCGCAACGCCGAGCTCGACCCGATCGAGAAGCCCTGCCTCGTACTGCCAGTTGGCGCGAACGGAACGAATCCCGAAGACCTGCTCGGCTGGAACGGCCCGCTCGTGTTCCCGAAGAAGGGCCTGTCGGCGGAAGACACGCTGCGAGCGAAGGTGCTGATCGACTTCTTCGAGCTCGACACCCGGCGTGATCTGCTCGAGGGCCGCTGCCACGGCATCATGCTGCTGTTCCCGAAGCTCAAGGAGAAGACAGCGAAGGCGAAGAAGTTCGTCGAGGCGCTCACGGCTGACGACGCCACCTTCGCCGGGTGCTTGCGCGCGTTCGTCGCGCTCTTCAAGAAGAACAAGGCCCAGGCCGCGCAGTGGGCCGATGACTGCGAGCGGTACGTCATCACCCGCGGCAAGACCGGGCTCACTGCACCCGAATCGTAAAGCCTCCTGAACCGAACGGAGCGCCCTCGGTCGCGCTGTCGACGACGAAGAACACGGTCTGACCGGTCGACGCCGTGAAGGTGATGGCCTCTGCCGCGCCAGGCCCTGCCGTGTCAGCCGAGCGCAAGCACTGAGCGGCAGAACACCCACCGAGCTGCAGGAGCGCGGGATCGAACTGCCCTTGCGGCGTCACCGTGGCCGTGAACGTGCCGCTCGACGGTGCGGTGAACGAATAGACCGCGTCACGTCCGTCCATGAACGAGTTGCCACAGGCCATCGCGTAGCGTGGGTTGGAGCCGATCGAGTAGTCGTTGCGCGCGCCGACGGTGCTGCCCGTCGCGCCAGTCGCGCCGAGCGAGATCGCCTGCGGCGCAGTGCACGTGTCGTTCGCCGGAGGCAGCGTGGGCGGCAGCTGACGCACCTGCAGCGTGAAGATGCCTGTCTCGTACGAGTTCGAGTCGACGAAGAGCGGGTACGTGCCTGGCGCCTGGTTCGGCAGGTAGACGATGGCCGAGCCCGGACCGTTCGCCGCGCCGCAGGCCAGCTCGTTGCCCGCGAAGCCGAGCGCGCACTGCCCCGGGCCACGCACGTAGGTGACGGGCGCGTAGGTGCTGCCGCTCCCGCTCGTCACCCGAACCTCGACGTCTTTCGCAGCCGTGAGTGTGTACGAGTACACGAGGTCGCGGCCCCACCGACGCGGAATGAAGTCGGTTCCACACGCGGGCGCGTTGTCACTGCTGGTGTTCGAGTTGCTGGCGCCGAACGTCGTACCGACCACGGTGGCGACGTCATTCGTGAAGGCCAGCGCCTGAAGGCCCGTGCATTCGTCATTCGACGGGCTCGGCGTCGCGGTCGAGCGCGTCACGTTGAGCGTGAAGTTGCCCGAGCTGCCTCCTGTCCCGTCGACGAAGAGCCAGTACGTGCCGGCCGCGAGGTTGGTGAGCACCGTGTGCGCTGGGCCGAGCTGCTCGAGACACACCACCTCGTCACCCAGCAGCTGCGAGTTGCACGAGCCGCGACGCACGTAGAGCACGGGGCGCAGCAATGAGCCCGCCGTCGGCGTCAGGTCGATCGTCACGTCCTGCGGCGCTGCGAGCGTGAACGAATACACGACATCACGGCCGTTCTGCCGCGCGGTCGATGAGCACGTCGGCGAGATGTCGAAGGCGAAGTTGTCGTTGGCGGCCTGCAGCGTCGAGCTGGTGACGGTCGCGACGTTGCCGGTGAAGACGAGTGCCTGAGGCGTCGCGCAGGTGTCATTCGTCGGCGGAGGTGTCGGCGCTGCCGTGACGACCTCGAGCTGAAACGGGCCGCTCGTCTGCGCGGCGGAGTCGACCCAGACCACGTACGTGCCTGGCGGTTGGTTCACCAACGTGGTGCGCGCCTGCATCGACGCGTTCGGGCTCACGCACGACAGCTCGGCGTTGGTCGCGGCGTTGGTGCACGCATTTCGAATCGAGAGCACCGGCCAGAAGGTCGGCGACATGCCCGTCGGCGTGACACTCACCGTGACGTCTCGCGCTTGCGTGAGCGTGTACGAGAAGACGACGTCTTGCCCGGTGGTGCGCGCCGACGCAGAGCACGATGGCGTGGCATCGGTGAGGGCGTTGTCGTTGGCTGCCCAGGTGGTGTCTCCCGTGGCCGTCGCCACGCTGCCCGCGAAGGTGAGCGGCTGCACGCCGGCGCACGTGTCGTTCGGCACGATCGGCGTCTTCGTCACCTCGAGCTGGAAGCTGCCCGTGCTGCTGTTCACCGAGTCGACGACCACCACGAACTGACCGGGCGCGTGGTTCGGCAGCGAGAGCGTTCGCGTCTCTGCTGGAGCGGTGGCCGCCGAGCAGCCGAGCTCGTTCATGGCACTTGCGCAGGCGGGTCGAACGGAGACGACCGGCACCAGCGCCGAGCCCTGCAGCGGGCGAACGGTGATCGACACGTTCGCGCCGCCGTCGACCGCGTAGGCGTAGACGAGGTCGTTGCCCGTCGCGGCGGCGGTGGGGCTGCAGCTCGGACCGGTCGAATCGTTCGAGCCCAGCACCGTCGAGCCCACGGTCACCGCGCGAGTGCCGAAGAACTGCAGCGCCTCGGCGCCTGCGCACGTGTCGTTCGCCACCATCGTCGGCTGGGGAACGGCCGTCACCCCGAGCTCCACACGCCCCGTGCTCCCGGGCGGCGTTTCGAGAACGACGAAGTACGAGCCAGCCGCGACGTTGCTCAGCGCGAGCGAAGCGGCCGAGCCCCCATCTCGAACGGCATCACACGCGAACTCGGCGCCCGAGCCACATGGCGCGGCACGCAACGCCACCGCTGGCTGCGCCGTTCCTGCGCCGACGAGCCGCGCGGTGATCGTCACGTCGCGCGTGGCTGGCAGGTCGAGCGCGTAGACGAGATCGGGCCCAGCGCTGCACGAAGTGCTGACGTCGTCGAGGGCGGTGGAGAGATCGACCGTCACGAAGGCCGAGCCACCCGCGTCGGCGATCTGCAGGGCCTGCGGCGCCGCGCATGAATCAGGCAGCGTCGAGCAGTCGCCGAAGCGCAGGTCACAGAGCCGGCCAGGGCCGCACTCCGAGAGCGTGAGGCAGTCGTCACAGACGCGCGCGCGACAGGTGGGGCGCGGGTTCGAACAATCGACGTTCGAGAGGCACTCGACGCACTCGTTGCGAACGACGTCACACTTCGGAATCGCGGTCGGGCAATGGGAGTCGTCGAGGCATTCCACGCAGCGTCCTCTCGACTGATCGCAGCGGTTCTTCACACCGATGCAGTCGAAGCTGTCGAAACACTCGGGCGTTCCGGCATCGAGCCCTGCGTCGAGGATCACACCCGCGTCGACTCCTGCATCGACTCCTGCATCGACGCCTGCGTCACGCCCACCAGCGTCGAGGCCCGCGTCTGCAACGCCGGCGTCGATCATGCCCGCGTCACGACCTGCGTCGACGGCCTGGCCTGCGTCGACACCTGCATCCATCGCGCGGGGACGACACACGCCCGTGTCGATCTCGCACACATCGGTCCCCAAGCAGCGAACGCCTTCGCACTTGCTGACTGGTGGGTTCGTCGTGCCTCCGCACCCGAGAACGAAGACGATCGGGATCCAGAGCCATGCGCGCATTCCGCCAGCGTAGCCCGGCCTTCCTTCAGCTTCGCGACCACAGTTGCAGCGTCGGCCCGTCGAAGGCATCGAGCGCCTGCTGGAGCGTCGCCACCAACTCGACCCGGTCGAACTTCATGTCGGAGACGACGGAGTGCGCGATGCCGATGCCGAGATGCATCGGAGCGCCCGGCTCGAAGATGACGCCGTTGTCTCCATTGGCCAGCAGCCACGCCTCGAAGATTCGCTGGCCGCGCGGCGAGTCGAAGCCCACCTTGATCCACCCCAGCAGCTCGTCATCGCACCACGACACCACCTCTTCGAGCGTCGCCCAACACGGCCTCTCCGTCCGCGGTCAACTGAACGTCCAGCTCCCGACGCGAGGTGAGCCGCTTGAGGAACGTCGTCTTCATGACTCCTCCGAAGACCATGGAAGGGAGATCGCCTTCAGCTTCACGGTGGCGTGGGACTCTTCGTTGACCCAGCCCCGGAACACCGGAGGAACGAAGCGGTCGATCGCCTGCTGGAGCCCCTCGACGAGGTCGTTGCGTGCCGCTTGAACATCGACGACGTACGACTGCGACAGGATGAGCCCCAGGTGATCGCTCGCGCCGTGCGTGAAGATGACGCCGTCGTCTCCGCTCGTGAGCAGCCACACCTCCCACGTCGGAGCGCCCCGCGCGTCTTCGATGACCAGTTGGTACCAACCGATGCCTTCGCGCTCGCTCCACGCCATCAGGCTCGTGAAGTCGCGGGCGCCGAGCAGGGTTCGACCCGCCGCCTGAAGTTGCACCCGCGCGATCGGCGGCAGCGCGTTCGCCTCTGTTCGAGAGTTCACCCGTCGTTTCAGGGTTGGCCGCATCAGGTTCCTCATGCGGGCGGGGTCGCTCGTGGATCACGAAAAGCACCGCTCGCCATGCGACGCTCACCCACATGGCGATGAAACGGGCGGTTGCGCGCCAGCAGCCTCGCGAGACCTGGCAGCCCTACACGCCAGCACCCTTCACGGGAGCGCTCGAGCAGCCATGGCGAACGGTGCTCGCCAGACCCTTCGATCTCGAGGCCCGCGCAGTGCTCGCCGATGCGCTGTTGGAAGCCGGCGATGCTCGCGGGGAGTACCTGCAGCTTGCCCTCGCGAAACAACCGACGGTGGCCGAGGTCGAACGCCGTGAAGAGCTGTTCGGTCGCCTCAGCCCCGAATGGCGCCGCTCGCTGATGCCCGATGATCCAGACCTCGCGACCAACCTGCGCGGCACTCGCTTCGAGAACGGCCTGACCGAGGTGGCCCACGTGCACCTGCGCACGTCCGCCGTGCTCGACTGGCTTCACGAGCGCGCGCCGATTCGCGAGCTCGACGTGTTCGACACCGAGGCCGATCCATCGTGGGTCCACTGGCTGCCACGCCACTCCATCGTGAGGCACCTGCGGCGGCTCTCGACTGGAGGCGTTCGTCCAGAAGTGACGGAGCCGCTGCTCGCGACCGGAGCCTTCGCGTCGGTCGAAGCGCTCGAGGTGGCGGCTCCTCTGACGCTCTCGTTCGCGCGCGTCCTCGCCGAGAAGACCCCTGCGCTGCGGGCGTTGACGCTTCGACAGGTCGCGGGCGAACTCGAGCCTGTAACGCTGCGCGCGCTCTCGAGCCTTCCGCTTCAATCGTTGCACCTCGACGGGATCTCCCTGTCCGCTTCGGCGTCGAAGGAGTTCGACCGCTTCGTGCACCTCGAGCGCCTCGAGCTGAGGTCTGCGGCCGTCGACTGGAGCGCCGTGCGCGCGCCACCCCGCCTTCGCGTCTTCGGGCTCGAGACCTCGCCAACGTCGCTCGACTCGCTCGCAGCGTTCCTCCGTCGTTCGCCACCACTCGAAGAACTCGCGCTCAACGGCATCGGGCTCTCGGCAGAGAGCGTGAGCGCCGTCGTTCAGCGTTCACCAACCCTCGAGTCGCTCTCCCTCAACTCGAACGCCTTGCGAGACGGTGGCCTGGCAGCGCTCTCGAAGGTCGACTTGCCTGCGCTCCGTTCGCTGTCGCTCTCCCAGGTTCAGGCAACCGCCGACGGGTTCGCGGCGCTTTCCCACGCTCCGTGGCCGCTCCAGCGCGCCGACTTCGGCCTCAACGCCCTCGACGAAGCGGGAGCCGCGAGCCTCGCAACCGGGCCGCTCTGCAGAGGGATGAAGGAGCTCGAGCTGCTGATGACCAGCGTTGGCTCGCGTGGTGCGAAGGCGTTGTCGGCGGCGCCATGGCTGTCAGGGCTGCAGTCGCTGTCGCTGTTCTCCAACCGAATCGGCAACACCGGCCTTCGCGCGCTGCTCGAGCACATGCCCAACGCCCACACGCTCTTCCTCGGCCGCGAGAACCCGTTCAAGGAGGAAGGCCTGCTGGTGGCGACCCGTGGCGTTCTCCCAAAGCTGCGCCACCTGCGAGTCGACGAGGTGAAGGCGAAGACGATCGAGGCCTTCGTCGAGAGCGGGCATGCCGACGGCCTTCACTCGTTCGGCTTCGGCAACAGCGAGATCTCGGAGGCCGCAGCCCTCGCGCTCGTCACCCTGCCCCGCGTGCACACCGCGGCGACCCCGTGGTCCCGCATCGAGCCGCGGGCGCTCGAGCTGCTGAAGGCACGCTGGCCAAACTTCGGCACCTGACGCGTGCGCTATCGCGCGCCCCACCCGAACGTGAGACGAAGCCCAAAGCGAGCCTGAGGAGCGGCAGACTTCGCACCCGCCGATTCCTCCCGCCGCGAGTTTGCTCGCGACGGCGAAGTCGAACTGGAAACTTCGCCACGTGACAGACGACGCCCTCGACGGTACCCACGTCACGTGGATCGCGAACGACTCATCGGCGGCGTGATGGTCGCCATCTCGGGCATCTCGTTCGGCACGCTCTCGGTCTTCAACCGGCAGCTCGCGGCGGTGGGCTTATCGGTCTCGCAGATGCTGATGCTGCGGTTCCTCGGCGGAGCACTGGTCTTGTGGGCGCTCGCCATCGCCCGCCGTGAAGTGACGAAGTTGCCGCTGCTCAAGCTCGCCGGGTTCTCGGCCCTCGGCCTGCTTTACGTCGCCGAGGCGTGGCTGTACTTCGAGTCGTCGCAGCGCATTCCGATCGCTCTCACGGCGTTGCTGCTCTACCTCTTCCCTTCTTTCGTCGTGGTCGTCTCGTGGCTCGCGTTCAAGGAGCCTCCGGGCCGCAGCGGCATCATCGCCCTCGCACTCGCGACGGGAGGCATCGCGCTGGCGGTGGGAACGCCGTCGGGCTCGTTGGATCCGCTGGGCGTCGCCCTCGGAGCCTCGACGGCCCTCGTCTACACGGTCTACGTGCTGCTCGGCGCGAAGGTGCAGCCGGGCGTCGCGCCCACGTTCGGCAGCGCCATTCTCATGAGCATCGCGGCGCTGGGCTTCGGCCTCGGCGCGCTGCTTCAGGGCCGTCTGGACTTCTCGGGAGCCCTCGCGGCATGGCCCTCGATCGCCGGGCTCGTCGTCATCGGCACCGTCATCCCCATTCCGCTGTTGCTCTTCGGCATGACTCGCATCGGGGCCAGCCGCGCCTCGATCATCAGCACCCTCGAGCCCATCAGCGCCGCCCTGTGCGGCCTGGTCTTCCTCCATGAGTCGATGACGGCGTTGCAGTGGGTCGGTGCAGCCTCGGTGATTGCCGCCGTCCTGCTCGTGGCCCGCCGCTGACGCAGCGTGTCTGCCGATTCCCTTCACACCTGAGTGCTTCGACGGGTTTTTCCCACGTGACGACTTCGTGGCTTCGGCGGGTGGGTGCATGCGTGGCGGTGACGCTCGCGATGCCCTCGTTCGCCGACCCGCCCGCGAAGAAGCTCGACGTCTCAGCCAGACGCGGCACCGTCATCGCCCAGCCCATGCTCAGCCCCGATGCGTGGGAGACCGACCTTCAAGCGTGCGTGCTCGAGTTCAAGGCGCGGCCGAAGTGCATGACCGAGCAGCTGCTCCGCGTGCAGCCCCGCCTCGTGCCGACGTTCGAAGGAGAAGCCGAGCGAGTCACCACCGAGCTCACCCGCTGGCTGGGCAAAGACGATCTCGCGACGCTCTACCGGGTGAAGGAGCAGACGCTGGGCGAGTGGATGACGATTCGCCACTTCGTGCTCGAAGACTCTCAGGGCAACGTGCGCCTGCTGAAGATCAGTTTCCGGCGCGTGCTCGGAGAGTGGTGGCTTCAGGGCTTCAAGCTCGTCGACCGCGAAGACATCGAGAAGGAGCTGGGCATCGACTGAGCCGTGAAGCGGCCCAAATGAAAACGGGGCCCCGGTTTCCCAGAGCCCCGCCCAGTCAGTCACCCGTGAGGGTGAACCAACTCACCACCGATAGTGCGAGAAGGCCTTGTTGGCCTCGGCCATCTTGTGGGTGTCTTCCTTCTTCTTCACGGCGTTGCCGCGGTTGTTCGCAGCGTCCATGATCTCGCCGGCGAGCTTCTCCATCATGGTCTTCTCGCCACGATCGGAGCCGTACTCGATGATCCAGCGCATCGCCAGGGCCACGCGGCGGTCCTGACGGACTTCCACGGGAACCTGGTAGGTCGCGCCACCGACGCGGCGGCTCTTCACCTCGAGCACGGGCTTGACGTTGTCGAGGGCGCGCTTGAAGACCTTGAGAGGCTCTTCCTTCGCACGCTCTTCGACGACGGCGAACGCGCCGTACGCGATGTGCTCAGCGGTCGACTTCTTGCCCTTCCGCATGAGGTCGTTGATGAACTTGGCGACCAGCCGGTCCTGGAACTTCGGGTCCGGGAGGATCTTGCGCTTATTGGGTACGCGACGACGTGGCATTGAGAAGTCTCCTGATTACTGGGGCCGCTTGGCGCCGTACTTGGAGCGGCTCTGCTTGCGCCCCTGCACGCCAACCGAGTCGAGCGTGCCGCGAATGATGTGGTAGCGAACGCCGGGCAGGTCCTTCACACGGCCGCCGCGGATGAGCACCACCGAGTGCTCCTGAAGGTTGTGGCCGACGCCCGGAATGTACGAGGTGACCTCGATACCGTTCGTGAGGCGAACACGCGCGACCTTGCGGAGAGCCGAGTTCGGCTTCTTGGGGGTCGTGGTGTACACGCGCGTGCAGACGCCGCGCTTTTGCGGGCTCTGCTTGAGGGCGGGGCTCTTGCTCTTGTAGCGGAGCTTCTCGCGTCCCTTGCGGATGAGCTGGCTGATCGTAGGCATGAAGACTCGGTTCCTTCAGAGGAAAGGGCGGCCCGACTACATGGCCCCGTTCTGGGTGTCAAGGCGCTCAGTGTGGATCAGCGAAGAAACCGCCATCAGAGGTCCATGTTCATGATGACGGCGTCTTCCTGGTTGTCGGCGTAGTACCGCGGCCGCATGCCCACCGTGCGGAAGCCGAGGCGGCTGTAGAGGGTGATGGCGGGCACGTTGCCGCGGCGCACCTCGAGGGTGGCGATGGTGCACTTCCGCCCCCGTCCGATGGCGATCACCTCGTCCATGATCTTGCGGCCGTAGCCCTTCTGGCGGCTGGCGACGTGCGTGGCCACGTTCAACACGTGCACCTCGTCGGCGACGATCCAGAAGATGGCGAAGGCGCGCAGCTCCCAGCCCCAGGGCGTCGACTCTTCGAGGAGCAGCACCGTCGACCAGTCCTGGCTCAGCTCTTTCTTCACCATCTCGAGCGACCACGGGTTGGTGAAGGCCTCTTTCTCGATCTCCATCACGCCGGGCAGATCGGCGAGCGTCATGCGGCGGGTGCGGAGCTCGACGGCCAGCTGTCTCACCGCGCGCCTCCGTCTGGAGCGAAGGCCATCAGCAACCGCACGTCGTTCGTCTTGCGCGCCTGGGTGAGCTCCTGCTGCACCAGCTTGTCGAAGCGCTCCTTGGCGAGCAGTTGACGAACCGTGTCGACCGGCAACGAGCGCCAGGCCGCGACGTCGGCTTGGGCACGTTTCGCCTCGGCCTCGGTCACGTTGGCCTTGAGCCGCAGCCGCCCCTCGAGCGCCCGCCCCGCCCGAATCGCGCGCCGCAGCACCAGGCCCACGTCACCCACGTCGGCTTCCTGCGCGTCGAGGAACTGCTGAAGCCGGCCTTCGCCGCCGATGCGGGTGGTGAAGTCGGCCACCGCCTTCTCGAGCTCGCCGGGCTCCAGCGGGTAGGCGTCGAACCGATCGGCCTCGATGGTCGCCAGCCGCTGGGCGATCGCGAGCTGCAGGCCCTGCGTCAGGTCCTCTCCGTCGAGGGAGGCGAAGGCGGCCTCGGTCCCTCCCCGATTGATGAGCTGCACCCGCGTCTCGAACTCGAGCTGCGTGAGGGTGATCACCTTGCCGTCGACCGACGCCACCGCGCGATCGACGATGCGGCCCTGCGACGCAGCGGGCTGCGCGAAGGCAACCGTCGAGAACAGCGACAGAACGAGCCACTGGCATCGAAATCGCGGCTGGTTACTGTGGCTCGCGGGTGAGGCCATTGGTGACGGACTACTACCAGCGACTCGGGGTGTCTCGGCAAGCGTCGGCGGACGAGATCAAGAAGGCGTACCGAAAACTCGCGCGCCAGTACCACCCCGACGTGAACCCGGGCGACAAAGCCTCGGAAGAGAAGTTCAAGCAGGTGACCGAGGCCTTCGAGGTCTTGTCCGAGCCGGGCAAGCGCAAGCTGTACGACGAGTTCGGAGACGACGCCGCCAAGATGGGGTGGGACGAGAAGAAGGCCGCACAGTACCGCGCG
>JBEOKA010000343.1:0-8818 GCA_040275325.1 Myxococcaceae bacterium
CCACCCGGGCCTCGCCCAGTACCTTCAGCTCGACGGCTCGAAGTTCGCCTGCAACGCCACGCGGTGCTTCGACTGCGTGATGACACCCAACTCGTGCACCGGCCTCACGCGGCTCAGCGTCGTCAAAGGAGCGCCCATGCGTGAGGTCTTCATCAACTGGAACTTCTTCCTGGGCTGGGCCATCTCGACTGGCCAGTTCGACGGCATCGACTACACCCGCCCCATGCGCATCAAGAGCATCAACCTCGCCACCGAGACGAACAACCGCGCCATCGCGCACATGGTGGTGAAGGGCTTCAAGGTCGAGCAGTGACGTGGCTGGTGGCGCTGGCATTGGCGCAGGCTCCGCTCGTCAGCGAGACGAAGTGTGACGGCTTCGCGCTGCGCTTCACCTCGCCGTCGGGCGTACCGACCGAAGACGATGGGCGCGTCGAGGTGCTCGTGGACCAGGTGGCACTGCCGCTCGCCTTCAAGCCGGCGATGTTCACGAGCATCGACGCGGCGTCGCTCGAGCCGGGGGTTCGCTGCAGAGCGGGCGTGCTGGCCTGGGAGCTTCGGCCCGGCGTGGTGCTGCTCGTCGTGCCCCGGAGCGGCCGGCCATCACTCGACGTGGTGAGTCTGGCGTTGGTGGACCTGAAGCGCCGCAAGGTGCTCGACGTGAGGGACACGAACTTCGAGATCGCCAGCGGGCGCAGCGAGCGCAACGGCGAGGTGCGGTTTCAGCTGGTGAGCCGGACCGCGAAGAACGGCCTCGACCTGCGGGTGGTGCGCGAGTGGCTGAAAGATGATGGACCGACCGGTGCCATCGAAGACTGGCTCGCGATTCGGGTTCGCGCCGACCGGCTGTCGACCGCGTGGTTGCGGCCGTGAACGCGGCGCGTTCAAGTGCGACGCATGACTGCAGCTGACCTGATCACCCAGAAGCTCGTGGAGCTCGATGATTGGCGTGGAGAGACGCTGGCGAAGATGCGTCAGCTCATCAAGGACGCGGCCCCCGAGGTCGTCGAAGAGGTGAAGTGGGGCGGCGTTCCTGTGTGGTCGCACGTTCGCGAAGGGCGCGGCGTTGAGCGACCCGAAGAAGCTCTTCAACTCGAGCCTCGAGGGCAACACCCGCCGCGCCATCGACATCAAGCAGGGAGAGGCCGTCAACGCGACGGCGTTCAAGACGTTGATGAAGCAGGCCGTCGCGTTCAACAGCGCGGGCAAGAAGAAGAAGACCGCGAAGAAGAAGTGACGGCACAGCCTCACATGCGAATGCGTTTGCTCTCGGGGTCGTAGAGCGGCTTCATCGACACCACCGCGGGCACGCGCGCCTCGGCGACCTCGACCTCCCACGTCGCCTTCTCGAGATACTCGGGCGTCAACGCTTCACCGGCTTCAATCATCGCCAGGCCGACGGCTCCACCGAGCGTGTGGCCGTACGACGCCGACCGCACCGTGCCCACAGCCTTGCCATTGCGCCAGACGACCTCGCCGTGGAACAGGAACTTCTCGGGGTCCTTCAGCAGCACCTGCACGAGCCCGCGCTTCAGCGGACCGGCTTCCTTCTGCTTCACGACGTGCTCGCGCCCGATGAACCCGCCCGGCTTCTTCAGGTCGACCGCGAAGCCCAGACCCACCTCGAGCACCGAGTCGGTGTTGTCGATGTCGTGGCCGTAGTCGCGATAGCCCTTCTCCATGCGAAGGCTCGCGAGTGCTTTGAGGCCCGCGTGCTTGAGGCCCAGTGACGTGCCCGCCTCGGCGAGCCGCTCGTACACGTGCACCGCCTGCTCGGCCGGCACGTACAGCTCGTAGCCCAGCTCACCCAGGTACGTGATGCGCAGGCACAACGCGCGGGCGAAGCCGATGTCGATCTCCTTCGCGCTGCGGAACGGGAACGCCGCGTGCGAGAGGTCGGCCGTCGTCACCGCCTGCAGCAGCTCGCGCGACTTCGGCCCCTGCACGTTGATTTGCCCGTAGCCCGACGTCACGTCCGTCACGAAGCAGTGCGCTCCGTCTGGCGTGTTCCGCCGAATCCACGCCTCGGTGTGCCGGTGCGCGGTGTCGGAGGCGACGACCATGAACTCCTCGTCGTCCCACTTCGTCACCGTCAGGTCGGCCTCGAGCGTGCCGAAGCGGTTGAGCCACTGCGTGTACGTCACGCGCCCAGCCTGCCCGTCGACGTTGTTCGCCGAGATGTGGTTCAGCACCTTGCCCGCGTCGCGGCCCTGCACGCGGAACTTCGCCATGAACGACATGTCCATGAGGATGACGCCTTCACGCGTCGCCCGGTGCTCGTCAGCCCAGTTCTTCCACCACGTGGGTTTTCCGAACGTGAGCGGCCCGGCGTCGGGTTTCGAGCCATCACCCGTGTACCAATCTGCGCCTTCCCAACCACTCACATCCTTGAAATACGCACCCTGCGCCTCGAGCTGTGCATGAATGGGAGACCGCTTCGCACCACGCGCCGTCTTCATCGACCGGTACGGGTAGTGGCACTGGTACACCATGCCGAGCGACTCCACCGTGCGCGTCTTCCGGTACTCGGGGTTCGACTGGTACGTGTGCAGGCGGTCGATGTTGAAGCCGGTGATGTCGACGTCGGGCTGGCCGGTGATGATCCAGTTCGCCAGCACGCGGCCGAGGCCACCGCCCGTGAGAATGCCGATGGAGTTGAGGCCCGCGGCGACGAAGTAGTTCTTCAGCTCGGGCGCCTCGCCGACGACCGGTGACAAGTCTGGCGTGAAGCTCTCGGGGCCGCAGAAGAACTTCTTCACGCCGACCTCCATCGAGATGGGCACGCGCGACATCGCGGTCTCGAGGTACGGCGCCATGCGGTCCCAGTCGGGCTTGATTTCACCGAACGAGAAGTCCTCGGGCACGCCGCCCACCTTCCACGGCGCGCACACGGGCTCGAACAAACCAATCATCAAGCCGCCAACTTCTTCACGGTAATAGCCGTGGCAGCGCGGGTCTTCGATGACAGGCCAGTCGGCCTTCAGCCCGGGGATGTCTTCGGTGATGAGGTAGTAATGCTCGGCCGACTGCAGCGGCACGTTCACGCCCGACTTCGCCGCCAGCTGCCGCGCCCACATGCCGGCGCAGTTCACGACGTACTCGCACGCGATGTGGCCGTGTGACGTGTCGACACCGGTGACGACGCCGTTCTTCTTCGTCACGCCCGTCGCCGAGACGCCCTCGAGAATCTTCGCGCCCTGCATGCGCGCGCCCTTCGCGAGCGCCATCGTGGTGTCGACCGGGTTCGTGCGACCGTCCTGCTTCACGTAGAAGCCGGCGAGCACGTCGTCGACTTTGGCGAGGGGGAACAGCTCCTTCACCTGCGCCGGGCCAATCTCCTGCACGTCTATGCCCTTGTGGCGGTTGTACGCCGAGACACGGCGGTACTCCTCGAGGCGGTCTCTGTCCGAGGCGAGCTCGATGAAGCCCACCGGCTTGAAGCCCGTCGCCTGGCCTGTCTCTTCTTCCAGCCGCGAGTAGAGGTCGCGCGTGTACTTGCGCATCTCGGTCGAGGTGTCCGACAGCGAGCCGAACGTCACCATCAGGCCGGCCGCGTGCCACGTGGTGCCCGAGGTGATGCGGTCACGCTCGAGCAGCACCACGTCTTTCCAGCCCATGTGAGCCAGGTGGTACGCGACCGAGGTGCCGATGATGCCGCCACCGATGATGACGACACGGGCCTGCGAAGGAACGACGGGAGTGCTCATGACGAAGGCGTCTATCGCCGTTCATCATCGGCTCGCAGCACGGAGTGATGGGCTTCGGCGCAGTGAGTCGGTCAGCGAGGCAGCGGCACGTCGCACCACTGCTGGCCCGTCGAGTAGTAGCCGTGACGGTTCGGCAGTGAGTTCGAATACACCGTCGAGGTCGCCGGCAGCTTGCGCCAGCACGAGGGCGTCTCGAGGTAGAGCGACGACGGCGGCGCGCCTCCATCGGCAGCACCGACCCGAACGAGGTACCGGTCGGCGCCGACCTCTTGCAACACCGCGCGCGTGTCGGTGGCCGGCAACGTGTCACTCGTCCACTGGCCGTTGCGGTAGCGGCGCACCACGGCGTCGGCGGTGACGATGGCGAAGTCGGTCGCCGAGGCGCCGCTGATGCTCCAGTCACGCTCGGGCATCGCAGTGCCTGCGGGGAGCGCCACGTTGGTCGCGGTGATGAAGTCGTTCGTCACGCACAACTCGGTGCGGCTGCGGCTGAGCACGCACTCTCCGGCGAGGGAGCCATCGCCCAGCTGGCCCGCGGCGAAGCGGTTCATCACCGTCGAGCTCGTCGGCGCGTTCGCGAACACGCCGGCGCGGAACGTCGCGACGACGGGCAGCCGGCTCGCGTTGAGCCCCGCGAAGGAGATGGTGGTGCCGTTCGACGCCGCCAGCTCGTACTCGGTGAGGCCCGGCGTGGTGAACGTCTCGACCTGCGTCTCGGTGACGCGCACCAGCTTCGGCGCGACCGACCACCACGCCTCACGCCCGAACGTGCCGAGCGCGACCGGGCTAAACGCGACGTCGGGAACGGAGTTGAGCTCACGAACGACGGTGGCGCCGCGCATCACGAACACCCGCATCGTGGTGCCCTGCAGCACGCCAACGAAGGAGACGTCAGCCGAAGGAACGGCGCTCGAGACGACCATGCGGCCCGTCGAGAACTCGGCGATTCGGGTGCACATCGAGGTCGTGCGCCGCGCGCAGACTGCCGGCGGCCCGTTGGAGCAGCCCTGCTGCAGACACGCCCAGCCGCCCGGGCACGTCGTCGCGTCACCGGGCGTGCAGCCCACCGTGCAGTACGCGCGCGACGTCGTGGGCGCCGCTTCGTCCCAGACGCAGCGAGTGCCGGTTGCGCACGTCGACTGTGACTGCACCACGCACAGCGGCAGGTTCGAGCCCGCACCGCACGAGCGCCCGAGGTCGGCGGGGAACTCGACGGTGTTCGTGCACACACCCTTCGTCGAGACGAACGAGCCTGCGTCGACCAGCGCCGTTCCTCCGCCGAAGCCACCTCCGGTCGAGCCCGTGCGCATCGGCTCTTCGGGCAGCATCAACAAGAAGCCTCCGTCGGAGCGCATGGGCATCGGACCAGAACAGGCAACGAGGACGAGGGGCATCAGCAGCGCAGCGCGCATCGGGCAAGAACTCCGGTCGAAGAGGGGCGCGCTCCAGACGGGGAATCGGTGTCTGTATTCACGAGTGCGAGCGCCGCTGACGTCACGCCAACGACGTGAAGACTGACAATCTGTCACTCGCGCGTTCTTCACTCGGCAGGCATTGCGACGGTTTCGCGGGCACGAGCGGTGCTTGAGTACAGCCCATGCGACTGGAGACGCTGATTGCGAGCGCGCGTGAGCAGGGCGCGAGTGACGTGCACCTCGAGGGTGGGTTCCCCGCGACGTTTCGCGTTCGAGGTCAGCTCAAACGCCAGGGAGACGCTTTACCGCCCGCCGTGCTCACCTCGTTCGCGCGTGAGCTGCTGCTTGGAGACGAGTGGAACGGCTTCGTCGAGCGCGGCTCGGCCGACCTCTCGCGCGTGCTCGCGGGCCAGCGCTGCCGCCTCAACGTGCTGCGCACCAGCCGCGGCGTCGGCTTCGCGATTCGGCTCCTGACGACGTCGCAGGCCACGCTGAAGAGCCTCAACCTGCACCCAGACCTCGTGAAGCTCGTGCGGCCCACGCACGGGCTCGTACTCGTCTGCGGCCCCACCGGCTCGGGCAAGACGTCGACGCTGGCGGCGCTGCTGCAGGAGATCAACCTGCACGAAGCGCGGCACCTCATCACCGTCGAGAGCCCCGTCGAGTACTCGCTGCAGCCGCGAAAGTCGTTCATTCGCCAGCGCGAGGTCGGCCGTGACACGCCGTCGTTCGAACAGGCGCTGCTCGATTCACTCCGCGAAGACCCCGACGTGCTGATGGTGGGCGAGCTGCGCGACCCCGAGGTGATGCGGCTCACGCTCTCGGCGGCGGAGACGGGCCACCTCGTGCTGGCGACGCTCCACTCCTCGAAGGCGTCGGAAGGGCTCCAGCGACTGGTGAGCGCGTTCGCGCCTGAGGTGCAGCAGTCGGTCTGTGCACAGCTCGCCGATGTGCTGGTGGGCGTCGTCGCGCAGCGTCTTCGGTTCCGCGAAGCCCAGAAGCTGCTCGTGCCCGAGTGCGAGGTGTTGATGGCGTCGTCGTCGGTGCGCGCGCTCGTGCGGCAGGGGCAGTTCTTCAAGCTGGCCAGCGCCATGGAGACCGGCGCCGCCGAGGGCAGCTTCACCTTCAGCCGCTATGGCGAGTGGCTCGCGAAGAAGACGGACTTCGTCGAACCCTCGGCGTCACTCGAGCCGGTGACGGAGACTCCACCGCCGCCTCTCCCCGCGCTGAAGCCGATGAGCCGGAAGAGCACGGTCACCGAAGACGGCACGCTCGTCATCAATGAAGGCGATGACGACCTGTCGAGCCTCATCGAGGCGCTCGAGAAGCCGTGAGCTCCCCCGCCGCGGCGGAAAGGAGGAGCCCAGCGCAGGACGTGACATCATCAGCGACCGATGTGGCCGCTCCTCCTCAGCGCTCTGCTGGCCCAGACCGAGCCGTCTCTCGAACCTGCTGACGCGGGTGAAGAGGTGCTCGTCGGCTCCGAGGCCGACGGTGGCGAAGACGGGCCGCTCATCAAGGGCGGTGTCACCCTCAACAAGCCGCCCTTCCCGATTCGTTTCGTCGGCAACCTCGTGCTCACCGACGACGTGTACCGCGCGGTGCTCGACGTTCCGCCCGAGTCGTTGCCCGAGACGCAGACGGCGCAGCTGGTGGCTGATCAGCTGCAACGCTTCCTGCTCAAGAGCGGCTACGAGCTCTCTCACGTCTCGGTCGCGCTCGAAGACAACGGGCTCACCGTGCGCATCGACGAGGGCCGCCTCGAGAAGGTCGTCTTCCGCGGCCGCTTCACGCTGCCGATGCTGCGCTTCAAGATTGCGCTCGACCTGCCGAAGGAGGTCTTCAACCGGCCACAGCTCGAGCGAGAGGTCGCCCGCCGCGCGAAAGAGCTGGGCATCGACACGCCCACCTGGGAGCTCATCGAGACGGAGTCGGTCAAACACGACGGCGTGCAGGTCGTCGAGGCGCCCACCATCGTCATCGCGGGGCGCTCCATCATTCAGCCGCAGCAGCGCTTCGAGCTGCACTTCACCTTCGGCGAGCCCGCGTGGAGCACCGGCCTCGGCGTCGACCTGCGCACGAGCTGGATGGATGGATTGGAGATTGGCCTCAACTACCAGTCCAAATCGCTCGCCTTCACCGACGACCGCTGGCGCGTGGCGTTGATGGGCGGCCTGGGCCTGCGCAACGACCTGCCGCAGAACAACATCTACATCTTCCCCTCGCGCCTCATCGCCGATGCGCTCTGGTACTCCCCCGCGCTCGACGAGAGCGGCACCTCGCGCGCGTTCCTCTCGCTGCACACCGAGGGCATCGCGAGACAGCGCCGCGACTTCGGCCTCGAGAACTACTTCGCCCTGCGCACCGAGCTGTCGTTCAGCCTGCAGCTGCGGCCGTACCGCGCGTTGTCGCTCTTCGCCGGCGCGGGCATGCAGCACTTCCTCGTGGGCGGGTTGCAGGCTCCGCTGGGAGCCCCGCCGCCCTTCACCATTGCCGACCCCACGCGCCTGCGGAACTTCGTCGAGGGCCGCGTCGACCTCATCTTCTTCGACGGAGACAGCCGCTACGACCGCCGCCACGCGCTGTTCCTCGAGGGGCGCCTGTCGGCCAACATCACGCGCTTCGACTTGCCCCCGTTCGCCGAAGCGCGCCTCGGCTACCAGCTCGTCGTCCCCATCGGCTGGCACGACGTGTGGATTCGCGCGAAGGGCACGTGGATGAGCGGCGACGTGCTGTTCCCCTTCGAAGAGGTGCTGGGCGAACACCTGCCCGCCGTCTTCGGAGACATCTGGGTGCAGAAGGCCGGCGGCGTGCGCGCCGAGTTCCGCTACAGCCTCGTGCGCGACATCGCGAAGGTGGGCCTGTTCGCCAACGTGCTCGCCTTCGGTGAAGAGCTTCGCGACGTGGGGAAGACGGTGCCCCGCTTCGGCGCTGGCATCGGGCCGACCGCGCACGTGCTCATCGAGGGCATCTTCCAGCTCGACCTGTTCCTCAACTTCTCGTTGCTCTCGAATGGGCGCTTCAGTACCGGTCTGCTCGTCTGGCTCAACAAGGTGTTCTGACATGGCGATGAACAACACGAGCGTCGAGAGCTACCTGCGCGACGGCTGCGGCCGCTGCGAGAAGTTCCAGACGCCGGAGTGCAAGGTTCACCTCTGGGCGAAGCCGCTGGTGGCGCTGCGGGCGCTGCTGAACGCGACCGAGTTGGTCGAAGAGATGAAGTGGGGCTCTCCGACGTACTCGGTCAACGGCAAGAACGTGGTGATGCTCACCTCGTTCAAGGAGTTCTGCGCGCTGAGCTTCTTCAAGGGCGCGGCGATGAAGGACGACGAGGGGCTGCTCGAGGCACCGGGGCCGAACTCACACCACGCGCGGTTCCTCAAGTTCCAGTCGGCCGCTGACGTGAAGCGTCTGGGCCCTGCTGCCAGACGGTTCATCGCGCAGGGCATCGAGCTCGAGCGGGCGGGCGTGAAGGTGGCGAAGCCGACGGTGGCAACGCTCCCGGCTGAGCTCGAGGCGCGGCTCGCGAAAGACGCTTCGCTCAAGAAGGCCTTCGAGGCGCTCACGCCGGGCCGTCAGCGCAGCCACGTGCTGCACATCTCGGGTGCGAAGCAGGCCGAGACGCGCGAGCGGCGTGTCGACGCGTGCGCCAAGGTCATTCTCGCGGGCCGCGGCTTCAACGAGCGCGACTGACGCACG
>JBEOKA010000344.1:0-23718 GCA_040275325.1 Myxococcaceae bacterium
CGCCGCCCGTGTTGACGACGCGCGCGCCGACCCGCGTGAAGCTCACCGAAGCCGAGGTCGCCGAGCGTGAGAAGCAGCGCACGGCTGCCGAGGCCCGCTGGCTCGAGATCGAGAGCAAGGGCGGCGTCGATGGCTGGGTGCGCGCGAAGCTGATCGAGGCCGGCCACAACCCCGACGCCGCGGCGCCTGCGAACGACGACGAGAAGAAGACGTTCAAAGAGAAGAAGACCGCCGAGCGCGCCGAGCGGAAGAAGCTGCGCGCGCTGGCGAACGAGGCGCGGCGCTTCGGCACCATCGGCTTTCTCGGCAACACCGTTCACTGGGACGAGCTCAAGGGCGGCGACGACTTCGACCGGAAAGACCGCGCACAGAAGGCCGAGCAGAACGGGCTGCCACCGTGGGAGACGGCCAACGAACTCGCTGCCGCGATGGACCTGTCGCTGTCAGAGCTGCGTTGGCTCACGTTTCACCGCGAGGTCGACTCGGGCACGCACTACCACTCGTGGAAGGTGCCCAAGCGCACGGGCGGCGAGCGCACCATCACCGCGCCGATGCCGAAGCTGAAGGCGCTGCAGCGGTGGGCGCTCGAGCACTACTTCGAGAAGCTGCCGGTGCACTCGGCGGCCCATGGATTTCTCCCCGCGCGCAGCGTGCTCACCAACGCGCTCGCGCACGTCGGCGCCGACGTCGTGGTGAAGCTCGACATCAAGGACTTCTTCCCGACCGTGACGTGGAAGCGCGTGAAGGGGCTGTTGCGCAAGTCGGGCGTGACCGAGCCCGTCGCGACGTTGCTCGCGCTGCTCACGACCGAGGCGCCGCGACAGCTCGTCGAGTTCCGCGAGCAGACGCTCCATGTCGCGACCGGGCCCCGGGCGTTGCCGCAGGGCGCGCCGACGTCTCCCGCCATCACCAACGCGTTGTGCCTGCGGCTCGATCAGCGGCTCTCGGCACTCTCGCGCGCGCTGGGTTGCACGTACACGCGCTACGCCGACGACCTCACCTTCTCGTTCAAGAAGACGGCGGAGCGAAAGCGCCTCGCCCTCGGCATTCTCGTCGAGAAGACGAAGGACATTCTGAAGAGCGAGGGCTTCACCCTGCACGCGAAGAAGACCCAGGTGCTGCGTCGTGGCGCTTCGCAGCGCGTGACGGGGCTCACCATCAACGCCGCAGGGCCTCAGGTGCCGACGGCGCGTGTCTCCCGTGACGTCATTCGCCGGCTGCGCGCCGCGATTCACAACCGCAAGAAGGGCAAGCCGTACCGTGAGGGGGAGTCGCACGATCACCTGCAGGGCATGGCCGCGTGGATCTTCATGAGCGACCCGAAGAAGGGCGCCGAGTTCCTCGCGCAGGTCGCCGCGCTCCCGAAGAGCTGACCCATGCAGACGCTGACCGGCTGGAGACAGCTGGTCTTCGGACCGGCCTCAACCCGAACGGCCGTGGTGCTGGGGGTCGTGCTCGCGCTGCCCTTCTGCGCGACCGGCTTCTTCATGGACGACTACCTGCACCTCGCGTTGCTCGACGAGCTGCCGGGCTTCGCGACGGGAGACCGCTGGCACCTCTTCTCGTTTGCCGACGGTGTGCCCGAGCACACCACGCCCCTCATCGAGAACGGGCCGTTCCCCTGGTGGACGTTGCCGACGCTCAAGTTCGTCTTCGTGCGGCCGCTCACCGCGCTGGTGGCGAACGTCGAGCACGCGCTGGTGGGGCGGAACGCGGTGCTCATGCACCTGCACTCCATCGCCTGGTATGTGGCGCTCATTCTCGTCGTGGGGGCGCTGTTGCGACGCGCGTTCGGTCCATCGTCGGCTGTTGCGTCGTTCGCGCTCGTGCTCTTCGCCATCGACGACGCGCACACGGTGGCAGTCGGCTGGGTCGCCAACCGTAACGCGCTCATCGCCACGGTCTTCGGGCTGCTGGCCGTATTGGCGCACCTTCGTTGGCGGGTCGACGGCGTTCGCTGGGCGCTGCCCGCGTCGTTGCTGAGCGCCGCGCTCGGGCTGGCAGCGGGAGAGCCAGCCGTCGGCGCGCTTGCGTACCTCGGCGCGTGGGAACTCACAGTGGGCAAACGGCTGCGCGCGTTGGTTCCGATGGCGCTGCTCGGCGTCGCGTATCTCGCCTTCTACAAGTGGAGCGGCTCGGGCGCGGGCGGCTCGGAGATCTACAACGACCCGATTCGTGAACCGGTCGCGTTCCTGCTGCGTGCGCCGGCGAAGGCCCTCGCGTTGACGGGCGCGCAGTTCATCGGCGCCACGGCCGATCTCTGGCTCATCAAGGTCGCCTTCCGCCCGCTGCTGGTGGCGGCGGGTGTGTTCACCCTGGTCGTGCTGGGGCTGCTCTTTCGTTCGCTCTGGAGTGGCCTCGACGACGGCGAGCGGCGCGGACTGAAGTGGCTCGGCGTGGGCAGTGCGCTGTCGGTGGTGCCGGTGCTCGCGACGTTTCCGCTGAACCGCTTGCTGCTGATGCCCTCGGTTGGAGGCTCGGCCATCGTCGCGGTGTTGTTGCTGCGTGGGTGGCACGTCGCGTCTCGCCCCGTGCGCTGGGGAGCGCGTGCCTTCATCCTCCCCGCCGTCGTCCTGTGTCCGCTCGTCTGGCCCGCCAATGCTGCCGTGTACTGGCTCGGGTCGGACCTGCAGCACCGCGAGGCGATGGAGACGGGGCTCTCGGACGAGGCGCTGTCGGGCCGTGTCTTCGCCTTCGTCGCCCCTGATCCAGCCGCGGTGCTCTACCCGGCGATGTATCGCGCGGTGCAGGGCAAGGTGCCGCCGAAGGCGTGGGTGACGCTCTCGTTCGCAGGCTACGCGCACCGTCTCACGCGAACGTCTGCGCGCGAGGTCGAGCTCGAGGTCGTCGACGGTCGAATGCTGGAGTCGGTCTTCGAGCAGCTGCTGCGCTCGAGCGACCTGCCCGTGCCGCTGGGGCATCGCGTGAAGGTGAACGGCGCGTGGGTCGAGGTGACGAGCCTCGACGCAGGGCTGCCGAACACACTGCGCGTCACCTTCGACGAGGCTCCGGAGTCGAACGCGCTCACCTTCATTCGCTGGGAAGGTGAACGCGCGATGCCCTTCGTGCTGCCCGCGGTCGGTGAGTCGCTCGTGCTGCCGAAGGCGACGGGCCTGCTCTCGACGCAGTGACTTCAGGTCTGCGGCTGCGAGGTGCCCTCGAGGATGATCATCAGCAGCATGTACTGCCCCCACGCGTCCTTCTCGTTGCGCTCGGTGGTGACGACGAACATCACCTCGAGGTTCTCTTTCGACAGCACCTCTTCGGGCCAGGTCACGTCGTCGAGGTCGAGCACCGGAATGCGCCAGCCGCGTACGGGCCGCTTCGTCACGTTCGTCGCGGCCGACATGAAGCGCTGCAGCGCCTCTTCGGAGTCGTACTCGCGCTTCGCCACGGCCTCGGCGTAGGTCGGCTCTGACGACGCGGGCAGCAGCACCCACTGCACGGGCTTCTTGCCGTTGCGCTGCCGCTGGCCGTTGAGCGCGGTGAGCACCTTGTTCGAGGTGTCTGGCCACACCGGCGCCTGCACGGGCTCATACGTCGACACGAGCCCGCCCAGCGCACCCTCTTCGGCGTAGAGGCCGACCGCGACGACGCCGATGCGTGGTGAGAGCAGGCTCTTGCGATAGCCGGGAGCCTCGAGCATCGCGGCGAGCAGCTCCGAGGCGGTGGTGCCCTCGATGATGGAGGCGGCGAAGGTGCCGTTCATGATCTCCTGCTCGACGCGCCAGCCGGCCATCACGCCGAGCGCGATGCGGTCTTCGATGCTCTCGTCGTGTTTGACCATCGCCTCGAAATAGAAGGGCGCGAGCTCGTGGTGGTCGGTGGCCTGCCCGTCAGAGAGCGTCACGGGCCGCGCACCGAGCTGCGAACGAATCGCGTTCAGCTGCGTGACGAAGTCGGTCGGTGTCGCGCCCGGCTGCTTCGCGACGAGCGTCGGCGCCTTCCACACGTTGGCGGCGGCCTTCGACGGGCGGGCGAGCAGGCGCACCACCTCGAAGCCGAGCACGCGCCCGCGCTCGTGCGCTGAGATGGAGATCCACGCGGCCTCGTCGTCTTTCGCCACCGGGCACTTCAGCTCGAAGGCCGGCGCCGCGCGCTGCTGCGTGTCGATGCACTCGGCGCTGGCGGTGCGGCCCTGGTTGGCAGCCCCGAACACGCTGTCGGCGCGCTTCGCGCTCACGCCACGCACCCACACGAAGCCGTCGTCGGAAGGGATCATCGAGACGGGCTCGATGGTCGTGTCATCACGCACGTGTGAGAGCGCGATGATGACCTTCTCGCCTTCGCGCACGTACGCGATGCCGGCGCGCTCTCCCGACGGCACCTCGTCGGTGAGCTTCTTCACGTCGGCGCCCCACTGCGCGAGCAGCTTGTCGTCGGTGACCTCGGCCGGCACGGTGCCCGTCAGCCAGCGCGTCGCGACCGAGGGTGCGGCGACACCACAGCGTGCCTCGAAGAAGTCACGCAGGGAGTTGGTCGGCTTGCCGCCCTTCACCGCGAGAAACCTGGCCGTCTGACGCGCGACGCAGGCGAGCGGCTCGGAGGCGCGGAAGCCCTTCGCCGTGGCCGAGTCGAGCAGTGTCTTCGCGAACAACGACTGGGTCTCGTGCGGCGCGTCGGCGTAGGTGTCGGGCAGTGGGCCCACCAGCTCCCAGGTGTCGACGCTCACGGACGAGTCGGTGAACACCTTCGCCGGCTTCGGTTGGCTCATCACCTTCTTGAGCTCATCGGCCGAGGTGAAGCGCGTCGATGACCGCGACGAGGCGCAGCCCACCGCCACGAGGCACGACATCAGCAGGAGCGTTCGCATGGGCGCGCAGCATGAAGAGTCAGCGCCGTGATTCAAGCGTCGATTGCCGGGCAGGCAGCCTGCGATCAGACTCGGGCACATGCTCCAGCAGTTGCTCGAACAGCTGCGTCGCGAGGCCGGCTTCGAGAACACCTCGGGCGCCATCGAGGCGGCGCAGCGCATCGCGGCCCTGCCGGGAGAGGCTCCGCTCGAGGCGCTCTACAGCGTGCTCGAGTTCGCTGATGGCGTGGATCTCACCGACGACGCAGGTGATGTCGGCGACGAGGTCTTCAGGCTCCGCACGGCGGCGAAGGCAGGGTTGTTCGCGGCGGGCGCACGCGTGATTCCGCTTCTTCGTCCGAAGCTCGACGTCTCGACGCGCGAGGCCCGGCATGCAGTCGTGCTTCGGGTGCTCGGCGCGCTCGGCGATCGCTCGGTGCTGCCAATCGCCGCGGTCTGGTCGTCGCTCGAGGAGAACGAGTCGCTGCGGTGGGCGGCGCTCGAGACGATCGGGTTGCTGCGCGTGCCGGGCTCCGAGTCGCTGCTGCGTGATGCCCTCGCGAGACCGGGCGAGGTCAACCATGGCTGGAGCAAGCGCATCACCGCCGTTGCGCTCGCGAGGTTGGGCGACGTCGACGCGCTCGAGGTGCTGCTCGATGACGCCGATTGGTTCGCCAGGCTCGGAGTCGCCGAGGGCTTGAAGGAGCTGCCGCCCGAGCGAGCGAAGGTGCTGCGTCAGCGTGTCGAGAAAGACGGCGATGCGCGCGTTCGCGCCGCCGCGAAGGAATGACGTCGAGCCCAGCCGCGTCTGCGCATCGAGAGACACCGCCGCCAGCGTTCGTGACCGTGAGCTGCAGAAGCCGTTCCGTGCACATCAGCGCGCGAAACAGCCGAGCGTCGAGCAGGACGTTGTTGCCCGCGTTCGCGCCGCCGCGAAGCGTGACGTCAGCGCGCGATGCCGGCATCGGGCGAGACGAGAATCGTCATCGTCTTCACGTCGAAGATGCCGCCACCCGCGACGGGCACCGGGCCCACCGTCAGCTCGATGCGCTTCACGCGGGCGAGGTTGAAGCTGGCCGATTGTTCGCGACTCCAGCCAGCCGTCGAGCCATCGAACGCGAGGCTCGCGCGAATGCTCCCGCCCTGGGCCAGCTGGTTCGTCGCAGGCGTCAACCGCAGGTACTCGGTGTCGAGCGCGCCGCAGAGGGTGACGACTGGCCCCGGGAAATGCGCCGTCGAGAACAGGTTCGAGCCGAGGTCTGTGCTGTCCTGCAGCACGACGCTCACGGCCGTGCGGCGCGACAGGTCCCACAGCGTTCCCGGCTCGGCTTCGGCAAACCACGTGTGACGCAGCGGCACCATCGTCGAGGTCTCGGCCTGTGCGCCGACCCACGCCGGGTTGAACCAGCTCTGCGCGTCGTAGGTGGGCAGGCCCTTCAAACACCGCTGCGGAAGCTTGCTGGGCTGGGCCGTCGACGCGATGGGCGCGCGAAACGCCCCGTACTGCACACGCGGCGTGTTGATGAAGCTCGTCGGGCCGCCACACCCGGGTGGATCGTCGACGGCGCCGTTGCAGTCGTTGTCGACGTTGTCGCAGGTCTCGGGTGACGGTCGCGTGCGCGGCACACAGACGAGCTGGTTCAGCTGCGTCACGGCATCGCGTCGGCACTGGGTGCTCCCGACGGAGCAGCTGCCCTGGCCACCGTTGCAGTCGGGCAACGACGGGCTGCCCGCGACCCCCGGGCTCTCGGCATCGGCGAGCGGGGGCTCATCGGTGACGCCGTTGCAGTTGTCGTCGACGTTGTTGCAGCGCTCGGCCGCACCGGGAAAGACGTCTTTGTCCATCAACCTGCAGTCGCCTGCGCGGGCGGTGTAGCCAACGGGTCTGCCGCACGCGGTGATGACGTCGGCGGGCGCGTCGGAGCCAAAGCCATCGGAGTCGATGTCGCGGTACCACGCTGACTGCGGGAGCAGCCCCTCGTCGACCTGTCCATCGCAGTCGTCATCGAGCCCATTGCAGCGCTCGGGCGCGAGCGGGTTGAAGGGCAGCCCGCCGTCGACGTCATCGTTGCAGTCGAGGGTGACGCGCCCACCGTCGAGCGTCTCGGGCGCCCACGACTCCCGCTGCGGCAGCGCGCAGAACAGCCGTGGTTGCCCAGCGCCGAAGCCGTCACCGTCGAGGTCTCGGTAGAAGCGGCGGGGCGCTCCCGATGGGCACACGCCTTCGACTGGCAACGTCGGGCACGCGGGCGCTCCACCGGGGTTGCAGCACACGCCGTCGTCGCAGGTGAGGCCGTCGAGGCACGTTCCATCAGGCGCGCACGCGTACGGGCCGCTCAACTTCCACGCGTCGAGGCATGCGCTCGAGACGACTGCGACGACGATGATGGCAGCGCGGGCGTTCACTTCACGAACCCCGTCGGACCGCGCATCGCGATGTCGTAGTTCGTACCCACGAAGCGCATCATCACCTCGACGCGGCGCACTCGTCGGGTGTCGAAGCCGCTGCCGAGGCCGAGCACGAAGCCGCCGTCGGGTTGCGTGGGGTCGAGGTGCAGCTGCCCTGAGAACTCGGTCTCGTTCATCTTGAAAGACGTCGAGGCCTGCTCCCAGCGGTAGCGCACGAGGTCGTTCGGCCCGTCGCCGCAGAGGTAGACGACCGGGTGCACGCCATCGAGCTGCCCTCCGTCGGGCAACGTGCCGGTGCCGGCGAGGCCCCACAGCCCACGCACCGAGCTCGGGTTCGTTCCCGACGCGGCCCACGAGAGCACGAGGCGCAGGTTCTCGGCCGACAGGTCCCACCCGGCATCGCTCGTCGCCTCGGCCCACCAGATGAGGTTCACGTCGGTGTTTCGGGTGCCAGTGAGACGGCCGCCGACGTTGGTGCCCGCGGCGCTGATGCGCCCCTTCTGGCACTGGTCGAACAGCCCGGTCCCTCCGGGGACGAGGCCACCGCCGTAGCGCAGGTTCGGCTGGTTGATGAGCGACGTCGGGCCACCGCAGCCGGGCTGGTTGTCGAGCACGCCGTCACAGTCGGTGTCGATGCCGTCGCACGTCTCGGTGGTCGGCGCGCGCAGAGACGTGCAGACCGGCTGCACGCCCATGGAGCAGGTGAGCACGCCGTCGACGCAGATGCCCTTCGCGTTCGGCACGACGCATGGGAAGCGCACGGGCTCGGTCAGCAGCTGGGTGTCGGCGTAGCTGGCGGCGATGATGGAGCGGGCGGGGTCGCAGTCGTCGTCGAGGCCGTTGCAGCGCTCGCCTGCGTCGGGGTGCTGCGAGGCTTGAAACGGCTCGCAGTCGTCGATGGCGCCCGCAGCGCGCACGGTGCCGGGTGGCGCGAGGCAGGCCAGCACGCCACCATCGAGCTCGGGGTAACCGTCTCCATCTTCGTCGCGCACGAAGAGCTCGCGGTTGGGCAACCCTTCGTCGATGACGCCGTCGCAGTTGTCGTCGACGCCGTTGCAGCTCTCGGCCGTCGTCGGCTTCACGTCATCGCGGGAGTCGTCACAGTCGGGCTTCGAGCCCTTCGCCGCGAAGCCGTCGGGCCGCGCGCATCGAATCACCTGCTCGTTCGCGTTGCCGAAGCCGTCACCGTCGCGGTCGCGAAGAAAGGTCGCGCCCGTCGTGCCATCGGCGCAGGTGTTGTCGGGGTTGCGCAGGGTGGGGCAGGGGAGCACGCCCGGCAGACAGCACACGGCCGGCTGCCCGAAGGCGTGGTCGCAGACGTAGCGCGAGGGGCAGGTGCCGTCGGCGTTGCACGCGTAGAGGCGCTGGGGCGAGGTCGGCTCGAAGCACGACGTCACGCACAGCAGCGCGATGACGACGGGCGCGCGCTTCATTGCAGGAGCACGTCGACGACGAAGAGGCTGACGCCGAGCGCGGCGAGCGAGGCTCCGACGGCGAGCAGTACGTTGCCCGTCGAGGCGTACGCGCGGGCCTGGGCGTTGGCGGCCTGCGCCTCGGCGAGGGTGCTGCACGCGCGCGCGTCGGGGGAGTCGCAGCTGGTGAGGCCGATGCCGGTGCCGCGGCTCAACGCGCCCGCGACGAGGCCGGCCGCGATGCTGCCTGCGCCCGCCATGAAGAGCCCGTAGCTGGCGTAGCGGAGCGCCGTCGGCCCAGTGGAGGCGCGCGCCGTCAGCGCCGTCAGCGCCGTGGGCGACTCGACCTCGAGCGGAACGCGGCCGGCCTCGGGCACCTCGAGGCGTTGCAGCACCGCGTTGCCATCGGGGAACACCACGTCGACCTGGTGCACGCCTGCGGGAACGGCAACGAGTTCGCCATTGCGCGCTGGCACCACGCGGCCGTCGACCTTCACGACCGAGCCGCCTTCGACCTGCACCGACATGGCGCCGAAGCCCTTCCTCATCCACCCCGGGAGCAGCTGCTCGAGCGCGGCCTTGAGCGAGGGCTCGAGCGCCTCGGGAGGAGACTCTCCTTTCCGGGAGCCCACGCGCTCGCCGTCGAGCCAGAACGAGAGGTCGAAGACGATGCGCGTGTCAGAGCCCTTGAGCTCGATGACGGCGACACCGGGCGTGCCCTGCGCGCTGGCCAGCTCTCTGGCGCAGTCTTCGGTGCACTTCTTCGGCGCGCCCTTCTTCCATGGCGTCGAGTCCTTCACCGACGCGCCCGAGAGC
This sequence comes from Myxococcaceae bacterium, assembly GCA_040275325.1. GTDB lineage: Bacteria > Myxococcota > Myxococcia > Myxococcales > Myxococcaceae > Xiheimicrobium. The sequence continues at coordinate 9,430 of JBEOKA010000344.1, forward strand.
GTCTTGAGCGACGCGTCGAGCGCCTTCTGGGCCTTCCGGGCCGAGGCTTCAGACGGGCCGTTGCTGTCGATGAGCGCAGACGACAACACCTGCGCCCAGGCGAGCCCGGGTAGGCAGAGCAGGAGCGCGAGGAAGGAGGTTGGCGGGCTCAGCTTCACGGCTCCTGTGTAGCGCCGTTTTCGTCGGGAGAGCCAGCAAGCAGGCTCACTGCGCCTGAATGCGGAACGTGCCTTCCTTGCAGCCCACCTGCACCTCGTTGTTGAGGTTGGGAGCGGTCGGGTCGAAGACGAACATGCCCACCGGGAACTCGCGACGCGAGTTCGGCACGAGCGTGGGGAACATCATGCGGCGCTGGCCCGGCGCGTAGAGGGTGCAGTTCGTCCACGTGAACCGCGAGGTGTTGGTCAGGTAGACGGACCACACCGGTTGCTGCTGGAGCTTGAGGGAGCCCGTCATCACGCCACCGCCGGTCTTCGCAGGCGTGCCCGTGCCAGTCGCGGTTCCTGTCGTCGCTCCGGTGCTGCCGTCGAGGGCTGCGAACCGCGCGCCCGGGGCCTTCATGGCTTCGGGGTCGAGGAGCACGCGGGCCAGCTTGTCCTTCACCTCCATCACGGTGGCGGTGCCGAGCTTTTGGCGCTTGCCGTCGTTCTGCGGAGGACCGACGACGACGAGCTCCTGACCGGCTACGAGACCTTCGGGCTTGCCCGCGCGCGCGTACATCGTCGTGCCGTCGGCGAAGATCTCGACAGCCTTCTTCACCTCGAGCGCGTTGCTGGGCGCGGCGACTTCCTTCACTTCACCGATGGCGACGAAGCGATCTCCCGCGGCCTTCGAGGCTTCCTCATCGAGCGCGAGGCGAGCCATCTTGGGGAAGACCTCCATGACCGTGCCGGAGCCGAGCTTGGTGCGCTTTCCATCGGCCTGCGGCCCACTGACGATGACGAGCGTCTGGCCGACGATGAGGCCTTCGGGCTTGCCGGCGCGCGCGTAGATCTTGTCGGCGTCGCTGAAGAGGTCGACGGTCTTCTTCACCTCGACGGTCGCGGGGCCACCCACTTGCGGCGCCGCGATGACCTTCACGTCACCCAGCGCGGCGAAGCGGGCGCCCGAAGCCTGGGCCGCGCCGGAGTCGAGCGCGACGCGCGACATCTTGGGGAACACCTCCATCACGGTGCCCGTGCCGAGCTGCTGGCGCTTTCCATCGTTCTGCGGCGGGCCGACGATGACGAGCGTGCTGCCGACGACGAGGCCGTCACCCTGGCCAGCGCGCACGTAGGTCTTGTCTCCGTCGACGAAGAGCTCGGCCGTCTTCTTCGCGTCGACGACGTCACCAGCCGCGGCGGTGATGGTGTCGGTAACGGGCGGCACGATGACGGGCGTGGGGTCGTTCTTCGGCGGCTCGGGCGGCTTCTCGTCGCCGGCAGGCGGGGTCGTCTTCACCACCTCGACGGGCTCGAGCGGCTTCGGCGGCACGATGACCTCAGGCTTCGTACTCGTGCCGGTGCGGGTCACGGCGTAACCGCCAGCGAGCAGCACGAGCGCCGCGACGAGGCCGACGCCGATGAAGAGTGGAGCCTTGCTGGGGGGAAGCGCTGCTGCGTGCAGTTGTGCCGTCGTCATGGGTACTCCCTGGTGTGGAGGTGGTTCAGAAGGTCTTGGCGTCGCGCGCTCGACTGTCGTGGGCTCAACGCCCGTCTTCGCTTCGGCGACGTTGGTGGGCAGGCCGCGAATGGTCGAGACGCGCGTGAGCAGCGCCTGGGAGGACTTGAACTCCGAGGCGCAGAACTGCTTCACGAACTCGCCGATCTGCACCTTCGACGGCATGCCCGAGAGCTTCATGAGCTCGTCGAGCAGCGCGCGGGCGAAGTCGTCGGTGGTGGCGAAGCGCAGGTCGGGGCTCGACGAGAGCGCCTTGAGCACCACAGTCTCGAGCGAGGGCGGCACCTCTTCCCGAAGCGGCGCGAGCGGCTTGATGGCCGGGTTCGCCATGGCCACCACCATCTCGGTGAGCGTGCCGCGGGGAACGAAGGGGCGGTTGGCGAGCAGCTCCCAGAGCACGATGGCGAGCGCGTATTGATCAGCCCGGTGGTCGACGTTCTCACCGCGCGCCTGCTCGGGCGCCATGTAGCCGAGCTTGCCCATCACCGACGGAGCGCCGGTCGCGCGGCTGCGGGCCTCTGACTTGGCGATGCCGAAGTCGATGACCTTCACCTCGCCCTCGTACGACACCATGATGTTCTGCGGGCTGACGTCACGGTGCACGACGTTGAGCGGCGTTCCGTCGACGGCCACTTTGCGGTGCGCCGCGCCGAGCCCTTCGGCAGCCTGCTGAATGAGGAAGATGGCGACGGGAACCGGCAGCGCCTGCTTGGAGTCGCGCACGTGCTGGTGCAGCTGGGCGAGATCGATGCCGGCGACGTACTCGAGCGCGATGTAGAGCGTGCCCGCTTCGTCACCCATGTCGAACACCTGCGCGATGTTCGAGTGCTGTAGCTGCGTCAACACACGGCCTTCGTGCAGGAAGCGCGAGACGAACGACTCGTCCTTCGCGATGGCGGGCAGCACCGTCTTCACGATGCACAGCTTCTCGAAGCCGCCAGTGCCAGTGAGTCGGGCGAGCCACACCGAGCCCATGCCGCCTTCACCCAGCTGCTCGAGCAGCTCGTATCGACCCAGCTTTTGGGGGCTCGCCATTGTTCGACCCGATAATCGTATGGCTTCGACGAATGACCACGTGGTTTCTGCATTCCTGCGCGGGGTACAGTCATCGCCGATGAGCGTGGAGGACGATGAGACCGATCGCCGGGTCGTGCTGCGGCGGCTGCCGAGCTACGGCCCCGACTGGGACGCGGCCATCGAGTACGGCATCGACGTGGCGCAGACCGAGCTGAACCTGGCGCTCACGCCCGAGCAGCGCATTCTGCAGCTCGAGGCATTGCTGAGACTGCACGACGAGCTTCGACCAACAGGGCCCGTGATTGAGCACTCCGACAAACTTCCAGCCAAGTGAGATTCTGCGGGTCCTCTCGGAGGCTGACGTCGAGTTCATCGTCGTTGGCGGACTCGCGGCGATTGCGCACGGGTGCAGTCAGAGCACGCGAGACTTCGACGCCGTCGCGCCGCTCACGGTCGAAAACTGTCGACGCATCTTGAAGGCGCTCGGACCCTACGAACCACGGTTCTACCAGTCGCTGAACAAGCCGCGGGTCGAGCGCCCTGCCGAAGAGCTCGCAGAGTTCAGAAATCTGTACTTCTCAACCACCATCGGCGTGGTCGATTTGCTTGGTTCACTCCCTCCGGTGGGGTCGTTCTCAGAGGTTGCTGCGCACGCTGTCGAGATGCCGATGTTCGGGCGCAGGCACCGCGTCGTTGGGCTGGACGATCTCATTGCGGTGAAGACCTTCGTTGCGCGCCCGAAGGACAAACCAGTCGAGCTCGAGCTGCGCGCGATACGAGACCGGCTCAAGTCCTCGCCTTGATGGCGCGCGTGGCGGCCCAGGCGATGAGGCCGATGGCGAAGATGACCGAGATCCAGATGGTCAACGACGGCACCGCGTAGAGGCTGCCCGAACCGAGCGGCAACGACAGGCCGGCCAGCTTCGTCATCAGGGCTTCCTGCGCGGCGTCTCGAGCGTGCCCGAACTTCACGAGCATCAGGCCCGACGAGGTGAAGCCGACGTAGAGCATCCACGCCGAGGCGACGAGATAGAGCGCAGCGCACGCGAGCCCGACCACGCTCGGTCGTTTCCCTTCCATCGGCTTCAGCGCGAGCTTGAACAGACCCGCGACCGTCAGCGCCGCAAAGAAGACGAGGATCGCGCCGACGTTCGCGAGCACCGTGCGCAGCTCGTGCGTGAAGAGCACCGCGAGCGACAGCACGCCCTGCAGGAGCACAGCCGCAGTCGGCGGCTTGCCTTCGGAGCCAGCGAGAATGGACGGCAGCACGCCGTCTTTCGCCATCACCGAGTACACGCGCGGGCCGACGAGCGTCATCGCGCTGATGGCCGAGATGAACAGCACCAGGGTCACCGCGCTCATCACCTTCGCGGCACCGGGCCCCAGCAGGTGCGCCATCACTGCCTGGCCGAGCGTCACCTGGTCGAACTGCGCCGCGCCCGAGGTGAACGCGTCGTAGCGGAACACCACCGTGCCCTGCTCGGGCGTGAGGTTCGCGACGAAGATGAAGTTCACGACGAGATAGAGCCCGGCGACCACGAGGCAGCCGAGCAGCATCGCGCGCGGCACCGTCTGATGCGGCTCCTTGAAGTCGTCGGCGGCGTACACGGCCGCGTTCCAGCCCGAGTACGCGAACGCGATGTAGAACAGGCTCGACGCGAAGCCGCTGAAGCTCTCTCCATCGGTCGACGGCGGCGCCCACGTCGGCCACGACATCGAGCCCGCGAAGAGACCGACCAGCACGAAGCCGACGAGCAGCGCGACCTTCACCGCGACGAGCCCGTTCTGCACACGCGCCGACAGGTGGAGCCCGAGCGCATGGAGCAGTGTGAGCAGAATGATCAGCGCCGCTCCGAAGAGGCGGGGGTCGAGCGAGGGGAAGATGACGCGCGCGAACGCTCCAGCAGCCAGTGCGTCGAGCGCGATGGGCGCCGAGAAGCCAACGAGCAGCGAGCCCCAGCCTGCGACGTACCCGAGCGCGGGGTGGAGCAGCGTGCCGACGTACCGGTACTCACCGCCGCCCGACGGCAGAAAGCGCGCGACCTCGGCGTAGGCACGGGCTCCAGCGAGCGCGAGCACGCCGCCGACGATCCACGCGAGCAGAATGGTCCCCGGTCGCATCGACTGCGCCATGAACCCCGTCGAGAGAAAGACGCCGGCCCCCACCATGTTGGCGATGACGAGGCCGACGCCAGACCAGAGGCCGAAAGTGCGCGTGGTGGTCACGAAGCCGCGGGGTGTACCGCAGAGCCCAGGTGAATACATGCACACTCGCCTCGTCCCTCAGGCTCGGAGACACTGCACGTGATGCGAACCACGGTGGGGCTTCTGGTGATGGTCGGTGCGCTCGGGTGCTCGGCCGCGTTTCAGGCAGCGCGTGAAGGGCAGCTCGCGCTCGACCGCGGAGACGTCGAAGCGGCGGCGCGGCACTACTACTCGGCGTGCCGGCAGAGCGAAGACAAGGACTGGTGCGAACGCGCCGACCGCCTCTACGCCGATGTGAAAGAGACGCTGCTCGCCGAGGCGAAGCCGGTCTGCGGCCAGCCAGGTCAGGAGCGGAAGTGCTTCGACATTCTCAACCGCGCGCGCCGCGTGAAGGATGATCCCCAGCTCGCGACGTTGGCCGACCTCTCGGGCGCGACGTGGCTCGCCTCGTGTCGCAAGGTGCAGGTGACGACGCCGGTCGACGCGGTGCTGCGCGTTCGTTGCGTCGAGACGATGCGCAGCGAGGTGTCGACGATGGCGTATGGCCAGCAGCTCGCGGCCGAACGCAAGGCGATGGCCGAGTTCGTCTCGGCGCAGGCGAAGACGGCGGCTGATCAGCGCCTCATTGGCAACGCGTTCGGCCTCAGCACCCTCGCGCGTTGTCTGTCTGATGAACTGCCGCCTTCGCTCTCGCTCGAGGCCACGCGTCGCCAGCTCTATTCGAACCTCGTGGTGAAGACTCAGGTCGCGACTGACGGACTCGCGGACGCTCCAGGCATCTGCTCGATGCTGCAGAAGCGCTCGAACGAGCGGCTCGAGTGCGTGTCGACGGGGAGCGAACTGGGGCTGCGGGTCGGCCTCACGGGCAGCCAGGTGTCGCACGACTTCACCGACACCGTGCACGACGTCACCTACGTCGCCCGCCGCGAGGTGTACCAGAACCCCGAGTGGCACCGGCTCGAGGGCATTCGCCAACAGCTCGAGCGCAACGCCCGCGCCGCGCAGAAGAACGCCGCGCTCGCGAAGGACGACTGCGAGATCGCCCAGAACGACCTGCGCCGCGCCAAGTACTGCCAGAACTGCGAAGCGCGCCGAAACGAAGAGGCGTACTGCAAGCGCGCCTCGACGATGGACGACTTCCGCCGTGCCGCGAACCGCGACCTCGATGACGCCGAGTCGAACCTGCGCATGACGAAGCGCGAGCTGGTGAACGAGATCACCGACGTCTACCGGTACACCGAGCGCGTGCACACGTGGCGCCAGAACTTCCGCGTCGTCATCGCGTCGTCGAACCCTGCGCTGCCCGGGCGCGACTTCACCATCGAGGCGTCGCGCACGAGCATCGATCGCCCCGACTTTCCTCCCGCCGGAATCGAAGGCCGCGTCGCGAGGGCTCCGAGCCAGGCCGACCTCGACGCGCAGGGGGCCGACGAGCTGCACGACGCGCTCGCCGAGTGGATCAAGCAGTCGACGACGACGCTGGCGAACACGAAGGAGGCGGCGTGTGCCAGCACGAGTGGAGACGCGCCGAAGCTCGAGTGCCGCATGGGCGCCGCGTTTCTTCGCGGTGAAGAGCCCGGTCGCTTCTATGTGACCGAGCTCGGCAAGGTGGCCGACGCGAAGGCCGCCTACCCCGCGGCGCCCTGCATGCCGTGACGGTCAGCTGCTCCGTCGCCTGAAGCAGGCCTCGCACAAGGCGATGGTGCTCACCGTCTCGTGCCCGACGCCGCCCGGATCATCGACCCAGACCTTCTTCTCTTTGATTCGTTTGGTGACCTGGAACGCGTCGGGCCTGGGCGGGTAGCGCTTGCGGCGCGTCTCGATGACGACCTGATGTTGACGCTGATGCGGGCCGACGACCTCACTGCATTCGGAACAACGGTACATCGATGACAGCCGATGGGTGCGACTCGTCCGCGCTGGGTGGCTGAGGCCCCGCGGAGCGTGAGAGCGCATGGTGCGCTCACAGACTGGAAAGAGAAGAAGCTCGTCGAGAAAGGCGCGAGGGCGCCACGTCCAGAGTTCAGGCGGGGAATAGCAGGAGGCGATCGGCCCCCGCAAGCGAGCCTGGAGCGTCGCGATGGAACCCATGAATCTGACGGTGGCGTGCTACGTCGCCGCGTCATGCTCCTTCCCGTCCTCGCCGCCGTCCTCGCGCAGGCCCCGGCTGCACCTGCTCCTTCCGCCGAGCCGCTCGACTTCACCAAGCAGGTCAAGGTGCTCTACCGCGTCGTCGCTTGCGCCGGAGAAGAGCCGCTGCCCGCGAACATCGACGCGAAGGTGGTCGCGCAGCACTGCAAGGAGCTCGACCGTCGCAAGGAGAAGTACCGCAAGACGTGGGTCGGCGAGGCGATGCCGTTCATTGCCGGCCTCAAGCCCGCGGGCCTGCCGACGACGGTCGTCTATCCCTTCGGCGGCGGCGATCTCATCTCGGCCCTCACCACGTACCCAGAGGCGACCGACATCACGACGATGTCGCTCGAGCACGCGGGCGACCCGCGCCGCATCGACACCGTCACCTCGAAAGAGCTCGCGGCGTCACTCGCGCTCATCCGCTCCACCTCGTCGGGCCTGCTCGTCGCCAACGACTCGAAGACCGAGAACCTCATGAAGGGCCAGCGCGGCGAGCTGCCAGGCCAGCTCTCGTTCTTCCTCATCGGTCTCGCGGTGCACGGCTTCGAGCCCGTCTCGCTCAAGTACGTGAAGCCGAACACCGACGGCTCGCTGCGCTACCTGAACGCGGCCGACCTGCAGGCGACGGAAGAGAAGACGGCGAAGCTGCTCCACAAGGCGTGGGTGTCGCCCGATTTCTCCGAGGCGTTCGACAACCTCGAGCTCGTGTTCGTGAAGAAGGGCGAAGACCCGAAGACGCAGGCGCGCGTGCACCGGCACTTCGCGCAGAACCTCGCCGACACGAACTTCGGCCAGGACGAAGGCATGAAGAACTACCTCGAGAAGAAGGGCCGCATCGTCGCGATGACGAAGGCCGCGAGCTACCTGCTGTGGCGCGACCACTTCTCGACGATTCGCAACTTCCTGCTGAACCACATGGAGTTCATGGTGAGTGACTCCACGGGCATTCCGCCGGTGTTCGCCACGAAGGCCGGCTTCGAGCAGCAGGCGTACGGCAAGTTCGCCGAGTCGTTCCTGGGCGCGAACCCGCAGTACAACGAAGACTTCCGCAAGCTGTGGAAGACGGCCAAGCCGCTCGGCTTCCGCTACGGCTACCTCGACAAGAACCTGTCGATGCACATGCTGGTGACGTTCAAGAAGCCCGCGGAGTCGGCGAAGCCCTGATCGTGCACGCGCTCGTCGTCGCGCTCGTCCTCACGCAGACGTTGGAGCCACCGTCTCCCGCGATGGCGGCGGTGCGCGCGACGACCGAGAACGAGTTCGTCGATCAGCTCAACGAAGACGGCCGTCACGTTCGGTTCGGCACGAAGGACAAGGGCGCCGTGCACGTGTGGAAGCCGCGCGCGTTCAAGGCCGCGACCGCCGTCACCGTCATCTACCTGCACGGCTTCTACACCGACGTCGACCGCGCGATTCTCGAGCACCAGCTGCTCACGCAGTTTCGTGACTCGGGTCGCAACGCGCTCTTCATCGTGCCCGAAGCGCGCAGCGGAAGAACCGACCCGGTCTTCTGGAGCGACCTCAAAGCCCTGCTCGCGCTCGTCGAGAAACGCACGAAGCTGAGAGCGCCCGAGCGTGTCGTCGTGGTCGGCCACTCGGGTGCGTACAAGACGGTCGTCGAATGGCTCGAGCACGAGACGCTCGAACAGGTGGTGCTCGTCGACGGGCTGTACGGCAACGACGAAGAGTTTCGCGACTGGGTGACGGCGGCGACCGAGAAGACGCGCCAGCTGGTGCTCATCGGCTTCGACACCCAGCAGCGCAGCGAATGGTTCCTGCGCAAACACCCCGAGGCCGTGAAGCTCGACGACCTGCCGTACCTGTACGACGAGCTGCCGCCCTCGGTGCGCAAGGCGAAGCTGGTGTTCTTTCAGTCGGAGCGCTTCGACCACATGGGCATGGTGACGACGGGTCGCCTGGTGCCGTGGCTCCTGCACGCTTTTCGCTGAGTCGGCGGGCGAACTCGCTGGGGTTCCGTTAAGCAGGGCGTCCCCCGCAGCTCGACAGGACCCGCTCGTGATCACGTTCACGCTCAACGGTCGACAGACCGAGGTCGACGTTCCACCCGAGATGCCGCTGCTGTGGGTGCTGCGTGACGTGCTTCAGCTGACCGGCACGAAGTTCGGGTGCGGCATGGCGTTGTGTGGCGCGTGCACTGTGCACCTCGACGGCGCGCCGCTGCGTTCGTGTCTGACGCCGGTGTCGGCGGTCGGAGGAAAGAGCGTCACCACCATCGAAGGGCTGGCGCCGAAAGAGAACCCGCACCCGTGCCAGCGCGCGTGGAGCGAGCTGTCGGTGCCGCAGTGTGGCTACTGCCAGTCGGGGCAGATCATGAGCGCGGCCGCGCTGCTCGAGACGAAGCCGACGCCGACCGATGAAGACATCGACACGGCGATGAGCGGGAACCTCTGCCGCTGCGGCACGTACCCGCGCATTCGCGCCGCCATTCACCGCGCCGCCGAGCTGAAGAACGGAGGCACGCCGTGAAGCTGAACCGACGAGCGCTGCTCAAGGCGGGCGCAGCGGTGGGAGGCGGGCTCGCGGTCGGCCTCTGGGTGCTCGACCTCGAGCGGGGAAAGGGCACGCCCGAGCTCTTCGCGCCGAACGCGTTCATTCGAGTGCCGGCGAAGGGGCCGATTCGCGTCGTCGTGGGGCGCGTCGAGATGGGGCAGGGCACGGCGACGGCGACCGCGATGCTGGTGGCCGAGGAGCTCGAGGTCGATCCCCTGAGTCTGGAGATCGAATTGGCTCCGGCTGATCGCGCCTACGACAACCCGGTGCTCGGCTTTCAGCTGACGGGCGGGAGCAGCAGCACCGCCACGGGCTGGGATCCCCTGCGTGAAGCCGGCGCCGCGACGCGCGAGCTGCTCAAAGAAGCCGCCGCCGAGAAGTGGAAGGTCGATCGCTCCGAACTCACGGTGAAGAACGGCGTGATCACCCACGCGGGCTCGAATCGCTCGGGGCCCTACGGCGAGTTCGTCGAAGCGGCCGCGTCGCTCACCATTCGTGCGCCCGAGCTCAAGACGAAGGACTTTCAGGTCATCGGCAAGCCGATGCGTCGCGTCGACGCGGTCTCGAAGACGAACGGCACGGCACAGTTCGGCATCGACGTGCAGGTGCCGCAGGCCCTCGTTGCCGTCATCGTGCGCTGCCCCACCATCGGCGGCACGGTGAAGTCGTTCGACTCGTCGAAGGCGCTCGCGATGCCCGGCGTGAAGCACGTCGTGCAGGTGCCGCAGGGCGTGGCGGTGGTGGCGCAGACGTACTGGCACGCGCGGCAGGGCGCGCAGGCGGTCGCCGTGGAGTGGAATGAGCCGACGACGCCGTTCGACTCGTCGACGCTGCGTGACGCGCACCGTGAGTTGCTGAAGCAGCCGCCGACGCAGAACGCGCGCAACGATGGCGCCGCGGCCGAGGTGCTCGCGAAGGCGACCCAGAAGCTCTCGGCCGAGTACTTCGCGCCGTTCCTCGCGCACGCGCCGATGGAGCCGCAGAACGCGACCGCGCACGTGACGGCCAGCCGCTGCGAAATCTGGGCACCGACGCAGGGGCCTGCGCAGGCGCGCGAGGTGGCATCACGCATCACGAAGCTGCCGCTCGAGGCCATCACGATTCATCAGACGCTGCTCGGTGGCGGCTTCGGCCGGCGCATCGGGCAGGACTATGTCGCCGAGGCTGTGGAGGTGTCGCGCGCCATCGAAGGCCCGGTGAAGGTGGTGTGGAGCCGCGAGGACGACATGAAGCACTCGTTCTATCGGCCGTCGGCCACGCACGCGCTCGAAGCGTCGCACGATGGTTCGGCCGTCACGGCGTGGCACCACCGGGTCGTGACGCAGTCGGTGTTCCTTCAGGTGATGGACAGCTTCGTCGGCGGGCTCGCGGCGGAAGCGCCCGAGAAGCTGCGCGACAAGACCTCCGAGCTCGCGAAGAGCGTCGTGCCGGGCCGCGACATCACCTCGTACGAAGGCGCCGACTCGGTCGCGTACGCCATTCCCAACGTGCTGGTCGACTTCTTCCGTCACGAGCCGAACGTGCCGACGGGCTTCTGGCGCTCCGTCGGTCACTCGCACACGGCGTTCGCGACCGAGAGCTTCATCGACGAGTGCGCGTGGGCGTTGGGGAAAGATCCGCTCGAGTTCCGTCGTGGGCTGCTCGCAGGCAAGACGCGGCACCTCTCCTGTCTCGACCTCGTCGCGAAGCACTCCGGCTGGGGAACGCCGCCCGAAGAAGATCGCGCGCGCGGTGTCGCAGTGCATGAGTGTTTCGGCTCGGTGGCTGCAGCGGTGCTCGAGGTCAGCGTCACCGATGGCGCGATTCGGGTTCACCGCGCGGTGATGTCTGCCGACTGCGGGCGTCTCGTGAACCCCGACATCGTGCGCTCGCAGCTCGAGTCGGCGTGCATCTTCGGGCTCTCGGCGGCGATGAAGCAGCGCATCACCTTCGAGAAGGGCCGCGTGCAGCAGTCGAACTTTCACGACTTCGCGCCGCTGCGCATGAACGAGGCGCCACGCATCGACACGTTCCTCGTCGAGAGCACGAACGACCCATCGGGTATCGGTGAGCCGGGCGTGCCGGTGATTGCGCCTGCGCTCGCCAACGCGGTCTACGCACTCACGAAGAAGCGTCTGCGCACCCTGCCGCTCTCGATGGAGGAGGGCGCGTGAACGAGCTCGCCAGCATCGTGAAGGAAGGGCGTCTGGCGTTGTCACGGGGGCTGGCGACGGTGCTCGCGACGGTCGTGGCCGCTCGTGGCTCGGCGTATCGAAGACCGGGCGCACGCATGCTGGTGACGAGCGAAGGCTGGAGGGCCGGGAGCATCAGCGGCGGGTGTCTCGAGGCCGATGTCACGAGGCAGGCCGCGTTTCTGGTCGCGAACGGGCGCGCGCTCGTGCGCAGCTACGACACCTCGGAAGACGCGGGCGCGCGGCTCGGCTGTGGTGGTGAGATTGACGTGTTGCTCGAACCGCTCGACGCCCCCTTCCTCGAGGTGCTGGCGCGCGTGGAGGAGCGCCGCGAGACGCTCACCATACGGACTGCCATCGAAGGCGGGGCTGGTGACCGCGAGGTGTGGGTCGATGGTGTCTGCGTGTTCTCGAAGGGAACGCTGGGCGAGCGCACCGTCTTCGAAGAGCGGGTCGCTCCGTCGCAGAAGTTCATCATCGTTGGAGCCGGTCACGACGCGCTGCCGGTCGCGCGGCTGGCGGACGAACTCGGTTGGTCGGTCGACGTCTACGACTGGCGGCCGGGTTTGCTCACGAAGGAGCGGTTCCCCACGGCGAACGTGAAGTGCATCGCGCTCGATTCGCTGCGCTTCGAGGTGGAGCCGGGAACGCTCGCGGTCGTGATGGCGCATCACATCGACTACGACGCCGGCGCGCTCAATCTGCTGCTCCGTGACGAGCGTGTGTTGAGCGTCGGGCTGCTGGGGCCGAGGCATCGGTCGGGTCAGGTGCTTGCGCTCGTCGAGGCGAAGACGGGTCGGCTCACGGAGGTGCAGCGCGCGCGGTTGAAAGCTCCCGTGGGGCTCGATCTCGGCGCGGAGGGACCATCGGCGATCGCGCTGTCGATTCTTGCCGAGGCGCAGGCGGTTCGGGCGGGCCGGTCAGGCGGCTCACTCTCAGCGGAGCGTTCTCAGACGCAACCCGCGCATGGTTGAGTCTGTGGCGAACTCCGGGTTCACCTCGTGCGCGCTCCAGTGCACGGCGAGCATGGCGATCGGTTGGCTCTCTGACGCGTTCTCAGCCGGCACCCGCTCAGATCACGAAGTCGCTCGGCTCGTCCTCGCTCGAATCGCGGCGTCGTTCTGCCTGCGAGGCGCCGCATTCGGATACCGGCGCAGGCGTTCGTTCGCGCCTTCCATCGCCGCGCGACGACGCGAGGCTCTGCACGCATGGCTGACGTGATCATCATCCTCGCAGCAGGAGCGTCGTCGAGGTTCGGCAGCCCGAAGCAGCTCGCCGAGTGGCGCGGTCGGCCGCTGATTCGGTTCGTCGCGGAAGAGGCGCTCGCCGCGTGCGCAGACGTCGTCGTCGTCATCGGCGCTCATGCTCCCGCGATGCGTCCCGCGCTCGAGGGCCTGTCGTGTCGCATCGTCGAGAACCCGGCGTGGAGTCGAGGCCCGGGCTCGTCGTTGAAGGCCGCGCTCACTGTGTACGAGGCTGACGCCGTGCTCGTGACGCTGGTCGACCTGCCGCAGGTGACGCACGAACACTTCTCGCGACTGTTGAAGACCGAAGGGCCGCTCGTTGCCTCCCGATGGAGCGAGTCGTTCGGTGCACCGGCCGTGTTCCGCCACCCATTCATCGAGGCGTTGAAGCGCATCGACGACCACGCCGGCGCGAAGGCCGTGCTCCAGACGAACCTCGCGCAGGTGACGTTCCTCGACTGCCCCGAAGCCCAGCACGACGTCGACACGCCCGAGTCACTGCGGAAGCAGGCCGCGCCACGGCGGTGACCCGAGCGCCAGGAGTCGCTCGAACGACACCATCACCGCGCCGGCCGAGAGGCAGAAGAGCGCCGCTCCGAGGCGCTGCGAGCTCCACGCGGCGAAGACGGCTCCACCGATGATGACCAGCGGTCGAACGAGCGTGAACGGCCCCAACACCAGCACCGACGAGAGCACCGCGAAGTCGAAGCTGCCGACCAGGTACAGACCGAGCGCCGACAGCACGAGCGTCGCAAAGACGCCGTAGACGAGCACCATCGCGTCGGCGGCGACGAGCAGCGCGCTCCAGTCGTCGGCGGAGTGGCTGCGCATGGCCATCGCGACGCCGAGGAAGGCGACCACGACGAGCACCGAGACGAGCGCGCCGCGACGCATCGATGCCGCGTAGTAGTCGCGCAGCCGAATGCGTGGGTTGCGACCGGCCGCTGCGCGAAATCCACACAGCGTTCCATCGACCAGCACCAACAGCGCGAGCAGCCACGGCGTCATGACAGCGCTCCCAGTCGCGCTTTCGCCTTGCCAAGCGCCGATACGAACGGCTCCGCGAGCGCCGGCTCGAGCCCCACCAGCGTGTTGAGGCTGCGGAGGATGGGCAACGGTGACCACGCTCCATCGAACACCGAGTACATGAGCGGCCGGCCGTGCGACCGCGCCGCCGTCAGCATCACCTCGGGTGGGTGTGCACGCACCGCCGACAACACGCCATCGTGCCGCGCCAGCGCCTCGCGCATTCGAGCCTGATGAAAAATCCACGAGCCAAGCGGCGCCGCCCACGACGCCTTGATGTCGCAGTGGAGCAACGCCTTCGCGCCCGCCTGCGCCTGTCGCTG
>JBEOKA010000345.1:0-11257 GCA_040275325.1 Myxococcaceae bacterium
AAGCGACGTTCGACGACTCCAACGGCAACGAGCAGGTCGAGGTCGAGCGCACCGTCGCGATCGTCGAAGACTACTTCCGCCAGGAAGACGGCCCGCGCGCGCACGCCCTCGTCACCAAGGGCGCCACCGCCGCCGAGTCGTCCGACTCCGTCACCAACCGCAAGGGCGCCTCGGTCGCGCGCATGCTCGAGCTGTGGCTCGGCCAGAAGGAGTTCAAGGCCGGCCTGAAGGCGTACCTCGACAAATACGCCTACCAGAGCGCCACCACCGACGACTTCTTCAAGGCCGTGCTCGAGGCGAACAAGAAGGAGAAGGACAAGGACCTGAAGGCCTTCAAGGACGCGTGGGTCAACAAGAAGGGCTACCCGGTCATCTTCCCCGAGTTCAGCTTCGGCGGCTCGCAGGTGACGATCACGATTCGTCAGCAGAACTCGAACCCGTCAGAGAAGGGCCCGTTCGTCTTCAAGCTGCCCATCGTCATTCACCGCGACAACGAGCCTTCGTACACGGTGAAGCAGACGATCCTCGTCGACAAGCCCGAGGTGAAGGTCAGCTTCGACGTGGCTGCGGCTCCGCAGTGGATCAACTGGAACGAGAACTTCGGCGCGCTGGTGCGGGTGAACAAGACGACGGTGCCCGAGGATCAGTGGGTCGACGCGGCCCGCAACGATCCCGATCCCACCTGGCGTCTCATCGCGGCGTGGAACCTGCTCGGTGAGCTCGGCAACCCGAACATGGAGTCCGAAGCGCGCCCCACCGATGCCGCGCTCAACGCGGTGCTCGACGTGCTCGCGAAGGATCCGTCGCCGTACGTGCGTGAAGGCGTGATGAAGCGGCTCACCGACTCGCGCTTCAAGCGCCTGCCGAAGGACTTCGCCGCCATCGGCCTCAAGCTGGCCAAGAAGCCCGAGAACCTGAACGACGACCCGCTCGGCTACATTCGCGTGCGTGGCGCGGCCCTCGAGATGCTCGGCAAGACCGACGCGCCCGAAGGCCACGCGTACATTCTGGAGCAGCTCGGCAAGCGCGAGATCGACATCAACTATCTCGGCGCCTTCGCCGGTGGCGCCGCGCGCATCAACACCGCCGCCTCGCTCGCCACCTTGAAGTCCGCAATGGTGACGCAGAAGGGCCGCGGCTACCCGTTCTTCCGTCGCACCGCCGAGGCGCTCGGCTCGATGGAGGGCCCCGAGGTGATCGCGTCGATCAAGGAGCTGCTCACCCAGAACGCGAACAACCCCGAGCTCACCCGCCAGCTCTTCAACCGCCTCGCCGACAACAAGGCGCTGCGTGAGAACCCCGACTTCGCGCCGATGATCGCCGTGCTCGTCACCGACGACGCCTTCAACGGCGACGACATTCGCGAGCTGATGCTGGCCTCGCTCGATGACGTGAAGACGCCCGTCGCCAAGGAGTCGCTGCTCGACATCGTGAAGAACTCGAAGAGCGAGCAGGTGAAGTCGAGCGCGAAGCTGGTGCTCGACGCGAACTTCCCCGCCCCGCCGCCCGCCGCGCCCGCGAAGGATCCGAAGAAGAAGAAGTGAAGACGGCGCTGAACGGCCCCGCCATCGGCCTGCTCATGGCCGGTGGCTGCGGCATCGGCTGGGGGCTGTTCGAGCTCGCCCTGGGAGTGATGGGGCTCGCCAAGTCATTGGGCGATGAACTCGGGTTGCCTGCCGACCTGCCCTGGCATCTGAAGCTGGCGGCCTCACCGGCGATGCCGGTGGTGATCGGCCTCGTCGCCCTCGCCGGGAACGCCTTCATCGTCTTTGGCGGGCTGCAGCTGCGACAGGGGCGCCGCTACAGGCTCTGTCTCGCCGCAGCGGGATTGTGCTGCCTGCCCTTCTGCTTTCACGGCTGCTGTTCGATCTTCGCGACGCCGCTCGGCCTCTGGGCGCTGATGGTGTTGCTCAGCGAACCGGGCCGAACCCAGTTTTCGCCGTGAGCAGCGACCTCACTTCGCGCCCGAGCAGATCCAGTCCTTGATGATCTTGCGCGACGCCTCGGGGAGCATTCCGCCCGGCGGCATCACGCCACCCGAGTTCTCGCCGTTCGGGCCCTTCACATTGTTCAGCTTGAGCCACATGGCGCTCTTGCCGAGCTGATTGGGCTCGACGCGCTTGAGCGTGTACTTCGAGGCCTTCGTGACCGAGTCGGCGGTGCGCGTGGCGTCGCTGAAGTCGCCGTTCGTCGCGTCGAAGGAGTTGTGGCAGCTCTTGCACTGCTTGTCGAAGAGGTCGGCCTGCACGCTGCCGGTGAGCGTCAGCGGCATCGCCGAGGTGTCGCAGATGAAGAGAGGATCTCCCGCGTCGGGGGTCGCCATCTGCTGACCACACGCCGAGAGCACCAGCACGCATGAGAAGAGGAGTCGCATGGGGCGCTTCGTACACACGAGGGCGGCAGCGCGCACCTGGTTCCAGGAAAGACGAAGCCCCGATGACTCGCGAAGGAGCCACCGGGGCCGTGAGTTCACGTCAGCCGTGAATCACATGTCCATGTCGTCGCCGCCGTAGTCGGGGCCGCCAGCGCCGCCCTTGCCCGCCTTCACCTTCTTGGGCTTGTCGGCGACCATCGCCTCGGTGGTGAGCAGCAGCGACGCGACCGACGCGGCGTTCTGCAGCGCGCAGCGCGAGACCTTCGCGGGGTCGATGACACCGGCCTTCTCGAGATCTTCCCAGGCGTCGGTGCGGGCGTTGAAGCCGAACGCGCCCTTGCCCTCCTTCACCTTGTTGATCACCACGGCGCCTTCGTGGCCCGCGTTCTGCGCGATCTTCCACAGCGGCTGGGTGATCGCCTTCTTCACGATCTCGACGCCGAAGTCCTGCACGCCGCCGAGCTTGAGCGCCTCGAGGGCCGTCAGGCAGCGAATGAAGGCCACGCCGCCGCCGGGCACGATGCCCTCTTCGACGGCCGCGCGGGTCGCGTGCATCGCGTCCTCCACGCGGGCCTTCTTCTCCTTCATCTCGGTCTCGGTGGCCGCGCCGACGTGAATCACCGCGACGCCGCCGACCAGCTTGGCCAGACGCTCCTGCAGCTTCTCCTTGTCGTAGTCGCTGGTGCTCTCGGCGATCTGCGTGCGGATGAGCTTGATGCGCCCGTCGATGTCGGCCTTCGCGCCGTTGCCGTCGACGATCGTCGTGTTGTCCTTGTCGATGGTGATCTTCTTGGCGTGGCCGAGATCGTTCAGGGTGAGCGACTCGAACTTGGTGCCGAGCTCTTCGCTGACGACGGTACCGCCGGTGAGCACGGCGATGTCCTTCAGCATCTCCTTGCGGCGATCGCCGAAGCCCGGAGCCTTCACCGCGGCGACGTTCAGCACGCCACGAATCTTGTTCACCACGAGCGTCGCGAGCGCCTCGCCCTCGATGTCGTCGGCGATCATGAGCAGCGGCTTGCCCGAGCGCGCGACCTGCTCGAGCACGGGGATGAGGTCGGCCATCGTCGAGATCTTGCGCTCGCTGATGAGAATGTACGGGTCCGACAGCTCGACCAGCATGCGCTCGCGGTTCGTGACGAAGTACGGCGAGATGTAGCCGCGGTCGAACTGCATGCCTTCGACGACCTCGAGCTCGGTCTCGAGACCCTTCGCCTCTTCGACCGTGATCACGCCTTCTTTGCCGACCTTCTCCATCGCCTCGGCGATGATGTTGCCGATGGTGTCGTCGCCGTTGGCCGAGATGGTGCCGACCTGCGCGATGTCCTTCTTGCCGTTGACCGGCTTCGCCATCTTCTTCACTTCGGCGATGACGACCTCGACGGCCTTGTCGATGCCGCGCTTGAGATCCATCGGGTTGTGACCGGCGGCGACCAGCTTGAGGCCCTCTTCGTAGATCGCGCGCGCGAGCACGGTGGCGGTCGTGGTGCCGTCGCCGGCCGTGTCAGAGGTCTTCGAGGCGACCTCCTTCACCATCTGCGCGCCCATGTTCTCGAACTTGTTCTCGAGCTCGATCTCCTTGGCGACGGTGACGCCGTCTTTGGTGACCGTCGGCGAGCCGAACGACTTCTCGATGACGACGTTGCGGCCCTTGGGCCCAAGCGTCACGGCCACGGCGTCGGACAGAATGCGAACCCCGCGAAGAATCGCCTCGCGTGCACCCTGGTGAAAGAAGATCTCTTTGGCAGCCATCGAACCAACCTCCTGAAAAGACGTGAGTTTCAGTGCTTCGAATCACGCGCGGTTAGCACTCGCGCATGGCGAGCGCCAAATTAAGGAGCCGGGCTCCAAAGTCAACCGTCGCCGCCAGATTCAGTGGGTGGCGAAGCCGACCAGGTCGAGCAGCTTCGAGAGCTCGAGGGGCTTCGAGAGCGTCATGGCGACGCCCTTGCGCATGCCCTGGTCGTTGAGGCTGTCGTTGCCGTACGCGGTGATCATGATGACCGGCACGTGCGCGTGGTTTGGCAGCTGGTGAATCTGCTGCGTGAACGAGATGCCGTCGACGTGCGGCATCATGAGATCGGTGATCACCAGGTGAACGGTCTCGGTCTGGAGCAGCTCGAGCGCGCGAATCGGGTTGGTCGCCGTGAGCGTGCGGTAGCCGTGGCGCCGCAGAAAGGTGCCGAGCATCTGCAACGTCGACTCGTCATCGTCGACGACGAGAATGCTGCGGTTCATGTCTGGGGGGCCGGCGGGCTCCGACATAGGGCGCGGGCCATAGCACCGGCGATTGACTTTCGGTAGCGCCGCCCTGACAACCCCGCCGTGCCCAATCCCCGGTTTGCGCAGCTGATCGAACGCGCCGAAGACGCCCTCGAAGCGGGCAACGCCGACGACGCGCTGAAGATCGCGCAAGAGATGCTGCGCGAGGAGCCGGACGACGTCGACGCGCTCGACTTGATGGCGGTCGCGCATCGCACCGCGGGCGATCTCGAAGACGCGGTCGCGGCCTACGAGCGGCTGCGGGTGATCGAGCCGAAGAACCCGGCGTGGGTGCTCGCCGAGGCCGACCTCCTCATCCGCGAAGCCGAAGACGATCGCGAGCTCATCGAGCAGGGGCTCGAGCTGCTGGAGGATGGGCAGCCGCTCATTCGCGGTGACGACGAGCTGCTCTTCGAGTCAGAGCTGCTGCGCGCGACGGGGCTCAATCAGCTGGGCGACTTCACCGAGGCGCTCGCGAGTCTTCGGGTGGCGCTCGACGTCGATGCCGAGCACCCCGAGGCGCGGCTCGAGCAGGGGCAGGCGCTGTTCGAGTTGGCGCGCTTCGACGAGGCCCGGCGCGTGTACCAGTCGCTCGCGAAGGACTTCCCCGACGAGGCGTGGGCCCATCACTACCTGGGGCTGCTGGCCGAGCGACGTGGCGAAGCTCCGGAGCCGTTCTTCGCGAAGGCCCAGGCGCTCGCCCCCGACGACTTTCCTCCACCGGTGCACCTCAGCGCCGAGGAGTTCGACGCCACGGTGCAGCAGGCGATCGCCGCCCTGCCCGACCACGCGAAGCCGCACCTCGAGAACTGCGTGATCGACGTGCAGCCGATTCCTTCAGACGACGATCTGAAAGAGGGCGGGATCTCTCCGCTCATCCTCGGTGTGTTCCGCGGCCTGGCCATCGACGAGCGCAGCCCGATCGAAGCGAGCCATCACGAGACCGCGCGCATCACGCTGTACCAGAACAACCTCGAGCGCTTTGCCCGCTCACGCGACGAGCTGCTCGAAGAGATTCGCATCACCGTGCTGCACGAGGTCGGGCACCTGCTCGGCCTCGATGAAGACGAGCTCTACGAGCGCGGCCTCGATTGAAGTCGTTCGGCGGAGCATGGGAATCGAACCCACCAGCCGACGCTCGCGCGCCAACTCAACGGTTTTGAAGACCGCACCGTTCACCAGACCGGAAGCTCCGCCGCGGCCAGAAGTACCATCGTTCGACCCCGTCAGCCGATTCCGAAAACGCCCACCTCGGCGCACATGGCCGAATTCACGAGTAAAATCATCGAGTTTTGCTGTTTTCGGTCGACGAATCAGATCAAAGCGAGTACAAGGCCGCCCTGTGAAAGAGCGGTTTCAGTCAATCGAAGACAAGACGCGGCAGTTGAGAGACCTCCTTGGCCAACGGCGGCCGGAGGTGCAGGACTTCCTGGACCGGTTCGAGATGTCGTGGGTTCGTCACGACAGCGCCCTCGAAGGAACGGTCTACGAGGTGCACGAGCTCTCTGCGGCATTGCACCCCGGCGCGGTCGCGGCCGAGGCGAGCCTGCTCCCGATCGTCTGGGAGATCCGCAACCACAAGGCCGCCCTCGACTTCATTCGGGAAGAGTCGAAGACCTCGAAGAAGAACGCTGCCCTCACCATGACGTTCGTGAAGCGCATTCACGATCTCGTCACCGGCAACACGCCCGAGGCGCAGCAGGCCCGCGCGCTCGCCGAGCGTCGTGAGCGCACCGAGAAAGAGCTCGCCAAGGAGCGCGAGAAGCAGGGCTTCCGCAAGGACATGCCCCTGCACCGCACCTACGTGCACGAGATCGCCCAGCCCTCGAAGATTCAGCCGGCGCTCGAGAAGCTCATCGACTGGACAGCGAGCGCCGACTTCCGCGAGCTGCACCCGATCATGCAGGCCTCGCGCGTGCAGCACGGCTTCATTCAGATCTTCCCGTTCACCGAGGGCAGCGGAAAGGTCGGCCGCTTCATGTCGAACTTCATCCTGCTGCGGAACGGGCTCTTGCCGGTCATCATCCCGTCGACCGATCGCAAGGAGTACTTCGACACCTTCCGCGGCTCGCCGCTGGTCTTCTCCAAGGCCCTGATGGATTGGATGGAGAACTCCCTCGACAACGGCCTCAAGTACTTCCGCGACCTCGGTCGCGCGTACCGCTGAAGCGAACTGCCGTGGGCGCCGCTCCTGTCGTCATGGCTGTCACGGCGCTCTCCGCGAAGGCGAAGGTCGAGCGGCTCGGCAAGCTCTTCAAGGGCCGCAAGCGTGGCCTCGTGCTCACCCACGACAACCCCGACCCCGACTCGATGGCCTCGGCTGTCGCGCTGGCGGCGGTGCTGCACTCGCGCCTCGGCATTCCCACCGACGTCGCCTACGGCGGCATCATCGGGCGCGCCGAGAACTCTGCCTTCGTTCGGGTGCTGAAGCTGCCGATCGTGCCCATCTCGCAGATCGAGGTGAAGGACTACGATCTGTTCGCGCTGGTCGACACCCAGCAGCCCGTGAAGAACCACGCGCTGCCCGAGGGCGTGATCGCCGACATCGTCATCGATCACCACCCGACCCGCGACGGCGCGCTGGTGAACCCGTTCGCCGATCTCGGCTCGGGGGCCTACGGCGCGACCTCGACGGTGCTGACCGAATACCTGCGCGCGGCCCGCATCGAGCCGTCTCCCGAGCTCGCGACGGCGCTCTATTACGGCATCAAGGCCGACACGCGCGATCTCGAGCGGCAGACCAGCGACCCCGACGTCGACTGCTACCTCTGGCTGTTCCCGCGCATCGATCGCAACCTGCTGTCCGAGATCGAGCACCCGCAGCTGCCGCTCCGCTACTTCCGGCTCTACCACTCGGCGATCGAGAAGGCCCGGCTGTTCACCGGCGCCGTCATCACCGATCTCGGAGAGGTCTACTCGCCCGACATGGTGGCCGAGGTCGCCGAGCGCCTCTCGTTCCTCGAAGAGGCGAAGTGGTCGCTCGCGTCAGGCAGCTATCGCAGCCAGCTGTACCTCTCGCTGCGCTGCACCGATCGGCGCATGAACGCGGGCCGGCTGATTCGTGAAGTCTGTGAAGGGCTCGGCGGCTCGGCCGGCGGGCACGGCAGCATGGCGGGCGCGAGACTTCCCCTCGTGGGCAAGCGCGCGAACCGGGCCGCGCTGAAGCGTGAGGTCGTTCGTCGCTTCAAGGCCGCGTTCGGCGTCGAGGGTGAGCGTGGCGTGTCGCTCCTCTCGGACGAAGCGTGATCTACCTCGACTTCAACGCCGGAGCCCCGCTGCGACCGGAAGTCGCCGAGCACCTCGCGCGCGCGTTCGTCGAGACGGCTGGCAACCCCTCCTCCGTTCATCAGGTCGGCCGGGCTGCACGACAGCGGCTCGACGCGGCCCGGGAGTCGATCGCGCGCGCCTTCGGCGCCTCGAGCCCACGGGAGATCGTCTTCACGGGTTCAGGCAGTGAGGCCGCCGCGCTCGCGATCATCGGTGGGTGGCTGGGGCGCAGCGATCGGAAGAAGACGAAGCTCGTCACTTCCACCATCGAGCACCCGTGTGTGATCGGCGCGGCGAAGCGGGTCGAGGCGCTGGGTGGTGAGGTGGTGTGGATTCGGCCCGACGCGAACGGGCACGTGCCCGAAACCGAGCTGATGGCCGCACTCACCGATGACGTCGCCCTGTGCTCGCTCATGTGGGTGAACAACGAGACGGGCGTGCTGCAGCCGGTCGAGGCGGTCTCACGCGCGTGCGTCGCGAAGGGCATCGTCTTTCACACCGACGCGGTGCAGGCGATCGGCAAGGTGCCGGCGACGCTGCGTGAGGTGCCGGCCGATCTGCTCTCGTTCTCGGCGCACAAGCTGGGCGGTCCGGCCGGGGTTGGCGTGCTGATCAACCGCCGGCAGGTCGACGTGAGCGCGCTGGTGCCTGGGCATCAGGAGAACGGGCGTCGTGGAGGAACGCAGAGCGTGGCGATGGCCGAAGGGCTGGTGATCGCGCTCGAGGCGACGCTGAAGGAGTCGGTCTCGCCGACGCTCCGTGACGACCTCGAACGGCGCCTGCTCGCCGCCCTGCCCGGCACCAGCGTCAACGGCGGCGCTGCACCTCGGGTCGCCACGACGAGCAACCTCTGCTTCCCCGGCGCCGATGGCGAAGGGCTGCTCATCGCGCTCGATCTCGAGGGCATCTGCGTCTCGACCGGAGCCGCCTGCGCCTCGGGCTCGCTCACGCCCTCGCACGTGCTGACGTCGATGGGTCTGACGCCTTCGGAAGCGCAGGCGACGCTGCGACTCTCTCTGGGCCCAACGACGACCGCTGCGGACGTCGACGCAGTCGTGAACGCGCTCACCCGGCTGGTGCCCACCGTGCGCGCGAGCTGACGTCCATTCTCGGCGCTGCCCAACAGACCTTCAGCCAGGTGCCGTACGAGAAGGGCTTTCTGTGACGCTCGGCCGAGGCCGGGCGCGCGACGTTCGACCGGCTGCTCGAGGCGTGGCTTTCGACGTTCCGCTTCACTGTTTCTCGCCATCGCAGCTGCCGTTGCGGCTGATGGCGTCGACGAGATTGCCTCCGAAGATGCGTCAGGAGCGGTCAGCGCCGTGGCGCCAGAAGTCTCGATGGCGCCGATTCCGCGCCGGCGATGGCGATGACCTGCGGTCGACGCGCAGGTGGTGTTGCATTCAGCGAGCTCCACATAGTCAGCAGCGCGACCTTCGTGCTGCGCAACATGTCGGGCGTGCCTCCGGCATTCGACTCGAACTCTCACGGTGCGCTGCACCGCAACGATGGTTGCCTGGAGTTTCTCGAGGACCGACTGGAGCCTCACGCCTTCGCGAACGTCCCCGCCTTGAAGACGAACCGTGCATCGCGGCCGCGTTCGAGCGGGCTCCAGCCATTCGCGAGCGCGAAGTCGATGGCTCGCCGCACGAAGCCGGGCCCGACGATCGCCGGGTCGTTGGGCGCAGACGGCCCGAACGTCATCACCCCATCGCTCACGTGCACCTCGCTGATCGTCAGCCACGGATCGCTCCAGTCGGGCAGTCGCACGACCAATCCGTCGTGCGGAATTGCGATCGTCCGGAACCCGCGCGGGCGCTTCATCGACTCAGTCAGCGGTGCCGAAGAGTCCACGCACCACCGCAGAGATGGCGAGCGGCGTGCCGACGCGCTCGTCGTACAGCGGCATCAACGCCTCGGCGAACTCGGCGGCAGAGGCGTACCGGTGCTGAGGCTCTGCGTCGAACGCGCGCGCGATGAGGCCGTCGACCACCGGCGGCACGTCGGGCCGAAGCTGCTGCACCGGCACGTACCGCGACTTGCGAATCGCGTCGAAGACCTCATCGGGCGTCTTGCCCTGAAACGGCCGCTGCAGCGTGATGAGTTCGTACAGCGTCACCGCGACGGCCCAGAGATCGACCTGCGGCGTCAGCAGGCCTTCGAGCGCCTCGGGCGACAGGTAGTACGGCTTGCCCATCACCTGATCGGCGCCACCTTCGATCAGCGAACGCGCGACGCCGAAGTCACCGAGCTTGAGCTCACCCGTGCGTGACACGAAGAAGTTCGAAGGCGAGACATCGCAGTGAATGATGCCCAGCGCCTGGCCATTCGGGCTCTTCGCGTTGTGCGCGTACTCGAGCGCGTCGAGCAGGGCCTTGGTCAGGTACACCGCGAAGTCGACGGGCCAGAGCACCTTCTTCTGGCGGCAGCGCTTGATGATCTGCCCGACGTCGCGCCCGTCGATGAAGTCCATCACCATGTAGATGGAGTCGCCTTCACGGCCGACGTCATGCACCTCGACGATGTTCGCGTAGTGCAGGTGCCGCGAGAGCTCGGCCTCGGCGCTGAAGAGGCGCACCGCTTCGGCATCTGACTGCAGCGCGGGCAGCAGGCGCTTCATCGCGAACGTCTTGCCCTGGAACGGGCCCTCGGCGCCCCTCACCAGGAACACCTCGGCCATGCCGCCTTTTCCCAACGGCTTGAGCACCTCCCACGGGCCGATGCGCGCGGGAGCCGTCACCGCGGCCCCTTCTTCGCCAGCAACTTCTGGAAGTCGGGGTTTGAACGAAGGGCCGAGAGATCGCCGTCGACCGCGGCATCTTCTCGGCTCACCTCCGAGCCCTTGATGGCGAGGGCCTGGCCCACGTGCGCGATGGCCCTGGGGACGAGGGCCGCGTCCTTCTCGCTCAACACCGCCTCGGCGCAGCCCAGGTTGTAGAGAATCAGGCTTCGAATGGGCGCCGAAGCAGTGGAAAACGACGGCAACACGCTCGCGCGTTCCAGCACCTTGCGCCCCTCGGCGTACTGCTTGTTGCCATTGTGAGCGGAGCCAAGCTGATAGAGCACCTCGAGATCCTCACGTCGCTCCGGCAGCTCACTCAGGCGCTTGAAGGCCCCCACCGCGCGCTCGAAGTTGCCCGCCTTCATGAACGCGTTGCCCGCAGCCATCAGCGAGTCGGCCGACAACTGCAGGCTCACGCGCTGCTCGAGCCCTGGCGCGGCGCACCCTTTGGGCAGCGAGAGATAGCCCGTCAGCGCGCCTTCGCTGAGGACGGTCATGAGCGACAGCTTCGCCGGCGACTGACACCCCGACCCCTCGATGCAGGTCGTGAGGGTGCCGATCATCACAGAGCCCTC
>JBEOKA010000346.1:0-12263 GCA_040275325.1 Myxococcaceae bacterium
CGCGCCACCACACGTTCTTCGAGATGCTCGGCAACTTCTCGTTCGGCGACTACTTCAAGGCCGACGCGATCACCTGGGCGTGGGAGTTCGTCACCCAGGTCATCAAGATTCCCGTCGAGCGCCTGAGCGTCACTGTCTTCAAGGGCGAAGAGGGCATTCCCGCCGACGACGAGGCGCGCGCGCTCTGGGAGAAGGCCGGCGTTCCGAAGCACCGCGTTCACGCGCTCGGGCTCAAGGACAACTTCTGGGCGGCGGGTGACACGGGCCCGTGCGGGCCGTGCTCCGAGATCTATTTCTACCTGCCGAATCACCCGGTGAAGGAAGAGGAGAAGCCCGGCGAGTCCGACAACTGGCTCGAGATCTGGAACCTGGTGTTCATGCAGTTCGAGCGCAAGGAGGCGGGTGGGAAGTTGTTCCCGCTGCCGAAGCCGAGCATCGACACTGGCGCGGGCCTCGAGCGCGTCACGAGCGTCGTGCAGGGCAAGGGCTCGAACTACGACATCGATCTCTTCGCGGGCTGTCTGGCCACCGTCGAGCGGCTGTCGAAGCTCAAGTACGGAGGCACGTGGAACAACGTGCAGGACTCGGCGATGCGGGTCATCGCTGATCACTCGCGAACCGCGGCGTTCCTGATCGCTGATGGTGTGCAGCCGTCGAACGAAGGCCGTGGCTACGTGCTGCGGCGGATCATGCGGCGCGCGATTCGTCACGGTGATCAGACGCTCGATCTCTCCGAGCCGTTCTTCCACGAGGCCGTCGACGCGATCATCACGTCGATGCACGAGGCGTATCCCGAGCTGAAGGAGAAGCGCGACTTCGTGCTCGAGGTGACGCGCCATGAAGAGGCCGCGTTCCGTCGCACGCTGCGTGCGGGCCGCGCGCTGCTCATGAAGGAGGTGGGCCGCCTCGAGCAGACGAAGTCGAAGGTGATCAGCGGCGAGATCGTGTGGGACCTGCACCAGACGTTCGGCTTCCCGTGGGACCTCACCGAGGTCATGGCGAAGGAGCTCGATCTCTCCATCGACAAGAAGCGCTTCGACGAACTGCTCGATGAGGAGCGCGAGCGTCAGGAGAAGAACCAGCTCAACTCCACGCAGGCCGTCGCTGATGTGTACATGAAGCTCGCCGGCTCGCTGCCCGAGACGAAGTTCCTCGGCTACGAGGGTGAAGGCGTCACTGGCACAGGCAAGGTGCTCGCGATTCTGAAGGCCGGCGCGAAGGTCGAGACTGCGAAGACCGGCGAGACCGTCGAGCTCGTGCTCGATCAGACGCCCTTCTACGGAAACTCGGGCGGTCAGGTCGGCGACACGGGAACGCTGACGGCCAAGGGCGTGCGCCTCGACGTGCTCGACGTGCAGAAGCCGGCCGGCTCGCTCTTCGTGCACAAGGTGAAGGTCTCCGAAGGCACGCTCGCCGCAAACGAGACGCTCACGCTGCAGGTCGACGCCGAGCGGCGAAACCGCATTCGCGCGAACCACTCCGCGACGCACCTGCTGCACCGCGCGCTGAAAGTCGTGCTGGGAGAGACCGTCAACCAGAAGGGCTCCGAGGTCACGCCCGACCAGCTGCGCTTCGACTTCTCGACCTACCAGGCGCTCACGCAGGAGCAGATCGACCGCGTCGAAGATCTCGTCAACGGCTGGGTGCGCGACAACAAGGGCGCCGAGACGAAGGTGATGGGCCTGGCCGAGGCTCGCGCTGCAGGAGCCGTCGCGCTCTTCGGTGAGAAGTACGGCGAGAAGGTTCGCGTCGTCACCGTGCACCCCGAGTCGACCGAGCTCTGCGGCGGTACGCACGTGTTCCGCTCCGGTGACATCGGGCTCTTCAAGATCGTCGAAGAGTCAGCCATCGCCGCCGGCGTGCGCCGCATCGTCGCGTACACGGGCGCAGCGGCCGTGAACCACTTCCGCGGCATCGAGCGCCTGCTGATGCAGTCGGCTGCGCTCTACAAGGCCGCGCCGCCCGATCTCCCCAAGCGCATCGAGACGAACCAGAAGCGCGTGAAGGAGCTCGAGAAGAAGATCGAAGAGGTGCAGCTCAAGGCCGCGAGCGCGTCGACCGACGCCGAGTCCGTGCAGGACGTGAATGGCATCAAGGTGCTCACCCACCGCGTCGATGGAGCGGATGCCAACCTGCTCAAGCAGCTCGCCGACAAGTACCGCGACAAGCTGCACTCGGGCGTCGTCGGCCTCGGCGGAGCCACCGCTGATGGCAAGGCGATCATCCTCGTCGCGGCCACGAAGGACCTCGTCGAGAAGGGCTTCAAGTCGGGTGACGCGGTGAAGGTCATGGCCGCAGAGCTCGGTGGCAAAGGCGGCGGTCGCGCAGACATGGCGCAGGCCGGTGGCACCGATCCATCGAAGCTGCCCCAGGCGTTCGAGAAGCTGCTCGCCCACGTGAAGGGCGCGTGATGCGAGCGCTCGTCCTCGTTCCGCTGCTCCTCGCCGGGTGCCCGGAGAAGAAGTCGTCGGTCGACGAGAACGATCCGCTCATTCAGAAGCTGAAGGCCGAGCAGGCGCGCCTCGACAAGGGCGGTGCTCCCGGTGGGCCGCCTGGCGCGAGCCCGATGAAGGAGCCTCCACAGCCGCTCGCCGACATCGTGCAGCAGCCGCCCGACGTGCCGGTGAACGTGACGGTGAAGAGCGCTGCCGTGACGGTGGGAGACGTGACGCTCACGCCGAAGCGCCTCGAGACCGCGCAGATCGTCGCGGGGCCAAAGGTGAAGCTCTCGACCGCTGAGCGCTTCGTGAAACTCGTCGTCACGATCTCCACCACCAAGGACACCTCGTTCGATCTCGCGAAGGCGACGCTGGTGAAGGGCGCCGAGACGTTCGAGCTCGCGCGTGACGTGCAGCGGGTCGGACAGGGCAGCCCGCTCGCCTCGACCATCAGCGCCGGCGTCTCGCAGGATCTGGTGCTGTTCTTCGAGGTGCCACCCGCGTCGCTGGCCGAGGGCCTCAAGCTCGTGCTCCCCGCTCAGGCTGCTCCCATTGAAGTCACCCTGCTGTAGTCCAACCGGGAAACACACTGGTTCCAGGCCCGTGAGCCGCTACACTCGCGACGCGCCGTTCTCATGACCTCGTCCCCTCCCAGCGAGCCGAAGAAGGTGCCTCTGCGCATCCGGCTCCCCTTCGCCACCGAGGACGAGTTCGTCGATCGCTACGGCGTGCACGTCGGCAAGGGCGGCGTCTTCATCGCGACCCGCTCGGCCAAGCCCGAAGGCACCGCGCTCAGCTTCGAGTTCGTGCTGGCCGACGGCTCCCGCCTCATGCGCGGCGAAGGCATCGTGCATCAGGTCGTCGTCGACGAGCAGCCCGGCCGCTCTGGAATGACGGTGCGCTTCACCCGCGTCGATGCACGCACGCGGGCGCTGATCGATCGCATCGTCGCCACGCGTGAGGGCGCTGCACGAGCCGAGCCTCCACCGGCGCCTGCTGCACCACCCGAACCTGCGCCCGCCGTCGTCACCACCGGCGAGTGGAAGCTGAAGCTGCCCGCGGCTCCCGACAACTCGAAGCCCGTCTCGCTCGCGAACGACATCGTGCTCGGCATCGATCTCGGCACCACCACCTGCCGCGTCGCCGCCTTCGTCGAGGGCGTGCCCCGCCTGCTCGCCATCGCCTCGGAGCGCGGCGCCGCGATGCCCAGCATCGTCGCCCTCGATCACGCGAAGGAGCGCCTGCTCGTCGGCAGCGCCGCCCGCCGCTATCGCGTCGATCACCCCGAACGCACCGTCGCCGGCTTCAAGCGCCTCATGGGCCGCCGCGCCCGCTCCAAGCGCATCAAAGAGCTCGAGGCGCGCCTGCCCTTCAAGATCGCGCCCGACCCCGAAGGTGACTGCGGCATCGAGATCGGCAACCGCGTCTTCCCGCTCAACGAGCTCGCCGCCGAGCTGCTGAAGGAGCTCAAGAACGCCGCCCAGAACGAGCTCGGCCGGCCGCTCACGCGCGCCGTGCTGTGCGTGCCCGCCTGGTACAACGATCACCAGCGCTCGGCCGTGCTCGAGGCAGGCAAGCTCGCGGGCCTCGAGGTGCTGCGCATTCTGAACGAGCCCTCGGCGGTCGCGCTCGCGTTCGGCTACGGCAAAGGCCTCGCCCGCAAACGCGTGCTCGTCTACGACCTGGGCGGCGGCACGTTCGACGCGTCGGTGGTGGAGATCACCGGTGACGACATCGAGGTCGTCTCGACGGGCGGCGACAACTTCCTCGGTGGAATGGACTTCGACGCACGGCTCGCCGACGCGCTCGTCGCCACGATGGACGAGACGCCGCGCAACCGGCTGATGGACTCGCCCATGTCGATGGAGCGCGTTCGAGACGCCGCCGAGCTCGCGAAGATCGCGCTGTCGGAGAAGACGACCGCGCCCGTGCACGTGCCGTTCGCCTCGACGGGAGATGATGGCAAGCCGGTCGATCTGCGCGTCGACGTCGAGCGCCCGTACCTCGAGCAGAACACCAACGATCTCGTCGAGCGCACCATCGAGGTGACGCAGGTCGTGCTCGAGGCCGCGAAGCTCACCGTGCAGTCGCTCGATGAGGTGGTGATGGTGGGCGGGCAGAGCCGCTCCCCGGCCGTGCGCGCTCGCCTCGAGACGTCGCTGGGCCGCAAGCCGCGCACCGACATCGATCCGCAAGGGGCGGTTGCGATGGGTGCGGCGCTGCTCGGCCACTCGCTCGTCCTTCGGGAGCGCGGCAAGTCGGGAATTCAGCTGGCTGAGGTGCTCTCGGCGCCGATTGGAATTGGCGTGCGGGGTGGCGGGTTCCGCAAGGTGCTCGAACGAAACACGCGGTTGCCCGCAGAGAAGACCCTCACCGTGCCGGTGCAGTCGGCGCAGGCGATTCGGCTCGCCGTCTTCCAGGGCCAGTCGCTGAAAGCCGAAGACAACGACTACCTCGGCGCGCTCACCACCAGCGTCGATCGTTCTGGCGATCTCTCGCTGCGCTTCTCGGTGAGCGCCGACGGAAGGCTCCTGCTCACGGCCACGACGCCTTCGGGCAAGACCGCCGACGTCATGTTCGCCACGCAGGAGGCGAACGACACGACGACTGCACAGCTGCTCGCCGAAGCCCCGCTGCCCGGAGAGAGTGAGAAGCCCGTCAGCAACAAGAGCGGGTTCTTCAAGAAGCTCTTCGGCCGGTGAGCGGGCGCGCGACGTTCGGGCCTCCACGAAACGCGTTCGGTGCGTTCGGCTGGGCCGCGCTCCAGTTGCCGCGCGCGTTCCTCTGGCAGGTTCGGGAGCGCGAGCTGCGAGGGCTGGCCTTCGTCCCCGCGCTGCTCACCTTCGGCCTCGGCGCCATCGGCTGTCTGCTCGCCCTGCTCTCTGCCGGCCCGCTGCAGGAGTTGTTGTTCGATCGCGCTCCCGGGCTCTTCGGAGCTGCGACGTGGCTCGCGATTCGAGTCGGCCTCACCGCGCTGCTGCTCGTCGGGGCGCTGCTCACCGCGTGGCAACTGCAGGGCGCGATCGCCTCCGCAGCGCTCGAGCGCATGGCGCTGCACGTTCAACGCGTGGTGCTCGGTGACGCTCCGGCTCCGGCGATCGACGCACCGGCAGTCGTGAAGCGCGCCGTGGTGGGTTTGTTCCCCAGCGTGCGGCGGCTGACGTTGTGGGCGCTGTCCTCGCTCGCTGCGATGACGTTGATCCTCGTGCCCGTCGTGGGCGCCGTGCTCGTCGTCGTGGTGCAGACGACGCTCGGCGCGCTCTTCCTCGCGCACGGCGCCATCACCGACAACCGCGACCGGCTCGGACTGCCTCGGCGGCTGTTGCTGAAGGAGCCGGCGCTGCTGCTCGGCTACGCGCTCGCCTGCGTACCGCTCGTGCTCTTTCCTCCTGCGCTGCTCTTCGTCGCAGGGCCCGTCAGCATCGGCGGTGCCATGGTCGCCGTCGGCCAGACCCGGCGCACACCGATGCGCTGAGTCAGGGCGCGCGGGTGGCCGCGTACCGGAAGTACAGTCGGCACGTGCACGCGTCACTCGAGCGCGAGTTGAACGTGAAGCTCATGGTGCCGTTGAAGCGACCCGCGTTCACCGTCGTGGAGTCGAGCGCCACCGCCACGCTGTCGACCTGGCACTCCTGCCCGCGCAGCGTGGTGCGAACGTTGCCGAGCGTCGCATCCATCGTCATCTCTTCGAGCCCGTAGCGGTACGTGCCGACCAGCTGCATCGCGAGGTACTGGTAGTCGAGGTGCACCACGTGGCCAGCCGTCGCGAGCGTGCCGCGCGTGAACACGGCTGGGTTCATCGAGAGCGCACAGTCGTCACGCAGCACCTCGGTGAGGGCGAAGTCATACGCGCCGTCCTGCAGGGTGTGCATGCGGCAGCCCGTCAGCGAGAGGCAGAAGACCGAGCCGAGGAGGAGCGCACGCACGAGGGCGCACCTTACCCCGCTCCCAGAAAAGTCAGCCGTGCGTTGGGCGCTGCCGAGGGGCTGGTCTAGGGTCTGCGGCGAATGCTCCCCTTGATCGCCGTGGTCGCCCTCACCACGACCCTCGCCGACGCGCAGGTAAAGAACCGCCGGCTCGAGAAGAACCAGACCGTCGCGAAGGCGCTCGAAGCTGCAGGCCTCGACAACACCACCGTCGGCGAAGTGCAGGGCGCGCTGATGGCCGCCGAGTTCAACTTCAAGAAGGCTCGGCCGGGCGATCAGCTGCGCCTCGTCTTCCGCCACGGCGTGCTCGATCTGATGGACTACCGCCGCAACCTGCTCACCGAGTGGCAGGTGCGCCGCGAGGGCGATCGCTACGTCGGACGCAAGCGCGAGATCGATCGTGAGCGCCGGGTCGAGGTCGTCGAGCTCGTCGTCGAATCATCGGTGTGGGACGCCGCCATCGCCGCAGGCGAAAAGCCCGATGTCGCGATCACCCTCTCAGACGTCTTCGCGTGGGACATCGACTTCTACCGTGACGTGCAGAAGGGCGACCGCATGCGCGCCGTCATCGAGAAGGTCGTCTCGAAGGGCCGCCTCATCGACTACGGCAACGTGCTCGCCGCGACGTACGTGGGCTCGAGCGTCGGCACCAAGAAGATGTACCGCTACACCCTGCCCGACGGCACCGACTCGTACTTCAACGAAGACGGCACCAGCGCGCGCAAGACGTTCCTCAAGTCGCCGCTCAAGTTCGCGCCCATCACCTCGCGCTTCGGTGGCCGCTTCCACCCCATCATCAACCAGTTCGGCCAGCACAACGGCGTCGACTACGGCACACCGCAAGGCACGCCGGTCTGGGCCGTCTCTGATGGCACCGTCACGAAGGCTGGCTGGGACAACGGCGGCGGCAACATGGTCTGCGTGAAGCACGTGATGAGCTTCGAGACCTGCTACCTGCACCTGTCGAAGATCAACGTGCACGTCGGCGAGCGCGTGGCCCAGAAGCACGTCGTCGGAGAGTCGGGCAACACCGGCCTCTCGACCGGCCCGCACCTGCACTTCGGCATGAAGCGCGGCGGCGGCTGGGTGAACCCGCTGAACCAGAACTTCCCCAAAGCCGACCCGCTCCCCACGACGCTGATGGCTGACTTCAGCGAGAAGACAGCCGACCTGCGCAGCCAGCTCGAGGCCGAGTCGGTCGCGGCCTATGGCAGCAAATAGTCTGTAACCTCGTTGCGCCTCGCGACTCCTGCTCGCACGCGCCACTTCCGGCGCCACGAATCGGAGCTCACGATGATGAAGTTCTTCCGCACCGCCCTGTATTTCAAGAACGTGCCGCTGTTCGAGCGCGTGGTTCGCGTCGTCATGGGCGTCGCGATGGCGGCCCTTCCGCTCGCGTTCGGCCGGCTGGCTGGAGCCCTTCCCCTCACCGTCACCATGGGCGCTGGCATCGCGATGACGGGCTTCGTCGGCTTCTGCCCGGCCTGCTACCTCGTCGGCCGCAAGCTCGAGGCGCGACGGCCAACCACATGACGAACGACCGAGCTGCCCTCGAGACCCTGCTGCGCAAGACGACCCCCGACCTGCGCCGGTTCGCGCGTCAGGTCTGCCGCACCGGTGCCGACGCCGAAGACGCCGTTCAACACGTGCTCGTGAACGTCTCGCTGCGCATCGATGGACTCGAGGGCATTCAGCGCTTCACCTCGTGGGCCTTCGCCGTCATTCGCAACGAGTGCACGCGCGCGCTCTCGGTGGCGACGAAATGGCTTCGCTCGACACCGCCAACCCCAGAAGCGATGCCTGACCCGCATCGTCAGGCCGAGAGTCGAGAGCTGCTCGAGGTGGTCGTCGAGGCGATTCGCGACCTGCCGGCGCCGCTGCGCGAGGTGCTGGTGCTGCGCGAGCTCGAAGGCGTCGACACGGCGACCTGCGCCGACCAGCTGGGCATCTCGGAGGCGAACGTGAAGGTGCGCCTCCATCGTGCACGAGCGTTACTGCGAGACCGGCTCGTCACGTCGGCCATCGAGCTTTGACGCGTAACTGATGGCAGGCACAACAACTGCTTCGCAGCGCTCCATCGGTCGGGTATTCGAAGACGCATGAGCACTGATCCCAGCAGCAACGAAGGGCGCGCGGCCACGACGGCCAGCGGGCTGCGGAAGTCGTTCGTCGATCACGTCGAGTACACGCGCGGCAAGAGCTACGACTCGGCCAGCCCGTTCGACCGCTTCACCGCCCTCGCCCTCACCGTTCGCGATCGCCTGGCCCGCAGCTGGGTCGAGACACAGCGCCGCTACGCGAAGCACGACGTCAAGCGCGCGTACTACCTGTCGGCCGAGTACCTGCTCGGCCGCGCGCTCGGCAACAACCTCATCTCGGCGGGCTTGTGGCCGCAGGCGCAGGAGGCGCTGAAGGACGCGGGGCTCGATCTCACCACCATGCTCGAGATGGAGCCCGACGCCGGCCTCGGCAACGGTGGCCTCGGCCGCCTCGCCGCCTGCTTCCTCGACTCGCTCGCGTCGCTCGACATGCCCGGCATGGGCTACGGCATTCGCTACGAGTTCGGCATCTTCACGCAGGAGATCATCAACGGGTACCAGGTCGAGCGCGCCGACGAGTGGCTCAAGTTCGGCAACCCGTGGGAGATCGTTCGCCCCGACCGCGCCGTGCCGGTGCGCTTCTTCGGCCACGTCGAGCACCACCAGGAGCCCGACGGCACGCAGTCGGCGCGTTGGGTCGGCGGCAAGACGGTGCTCGGCGTTCCCTGGGACACGCCGATCGCCGGCTTCGGTGGTCGCACCGTCAACACGCTCCGGCTGTGGCAGGCGCGCGCGTCGGCCGAGTTCGACTTCGCGCTCTTCAACGACGGTGACTACGAGCGCAGCGTCGTCGAGAAGAACGACTCCGAGGTCATCTCGAAGGTGCTGTACCCGAACGATCAGAACCAGGCCGGCAAGGAGCTGCGCCTCAAGCAGGAGTACTTCTTCGTCGCCTGCTCCATCGCCGACATCATGCGGCGCTACCTGAAGAGCCACACCGACTTCGTCAGCTTCCCGAAGAAGGTCGCGCTGCAGCTCAACGACACGCACCCCGCCATCGCCGTCGCCGAGCTGATGCGTGTGCTGGTCGATGAGAAGCGCGTGCCGTGGGACGAGGCGTGGAACATCACCCAGGCCACCGTCGGCTACACGAACCACACGCTCTTGCCCGAGGCGCTCGAGAAGTGGCCGGTGTCGTTGTTCGAGCGGCTCTTGCCGCGCCACCTGCAGATCATCTTCGAGATCAACCAGCGCCACCTGCGCCACGTGCAGATCCGCTGGCCGATGAACGACAAGAAGATGAACGCGCTGTCGCTCATCGAAGAGGGCAAAGAGAAGCAGGTGCGCATGGCCGCGCTCGCGGTCGTCGGCTCGCACTCGGTCAACGGCGTCGCCGAGCTGCACTCGCGGCTGCTGAAAGAGACGGTGCTGAAGGACTTCGCCGAGATGTTCCCCGAGCGCTTCAACAACAAGACGAACGGCGTGACGCCTCGCCGGTGGCTGCTCTCGTGCAACCCGCGCCTGGCGAAGCTCATCACCGACACCATCGGCCCGAGCTGGCCGGCCGAGCTCGATCGCCTCACCGAGCTCGAGAAGTACGCGAGCGATGCGGCGTTCGTGTCGGCGTTCCGTGAGGCCAAGGCCGCCAACAAGGCCGACTTCTCGTCGTTCCTGCGAGACCTCATGTGGGTCAACGTCGATCCCACCGCGATCATGGACGTGCAGATCAAACGCCTGCACGAATACAAACGGCAGCTGCTCAACGCCCTGCACATCGTTCATCTGTGGCTCGGCGCGCGGAAAGACCCCGCGTCGATCATTCACCCGCGCACGTTCGTGTTCGGCGCGAAGGCGGCTCCCGGCTACCGCACGGCGAAGCTCATCATTCGCCTCATCAACGGCATCGGCGAGGTGGTGAACAACGAGTCGGCGAAGACGGGCCTCAAGGTCTGCTTCGTGCCGAACTACCGCGTATCGCTGGCCGAGCGGATCATTCCCGCGGCCGACGTGTCGGAGCAGATCAGCACCGCCGGCATGGAGGCCTCGGGCACCGGCAACATGAAGTTCGCCATGAACGGCGCGCTCACCGTCGGCACACTCGACGGCGCCAACATCGAGATCCGCGAGAAGGTCGGCGCCGAGAACTTCTTCCTGTTCGGCAAGACGGCCGAAGAGGTCGAGCAGGCGAAGGCCGACGGCTACTCGGGCCGCGCCGTCTACGAATCGAACGCGGGACTGAAAGAGGTGCTCGATCTCATCGGCTCCGGCTTCTTCAGCCCGGAGGATCGCGGGCTCTTCAAGCCGCTCATCAACGGGCTGCTCGACGACGATCGCTACCTCGTACTCGCCGACTTCGACGCCTACGTCGAAGCGCAGAAGGAGGTCGCGCGCGCGTACACCGACCCGAAGCGGTGGTGGCGCTCGTCGGTGCTCAACGTCGCCCGCACCGGCTTCTTCTCGTCAGACCGCACCATTCGCGAGTACGCGAAAGACATCTGGGGCATCTCGTCGGCGCCGCTGACGTGACGCTGGCCGTGTGGCAAGAGCGCTCGCATGAGCGCCACCATCACCACGCCTCCCGACTTCGCGAAGCAGTTGATCGCCGTGCTGCCGAAGCTGCTCGCGCCCGGCGCCACGCCCGATGACTGGGACACCGAAGCGACGACGTACGACCTGAATCGGTTTCGCAACGAGGCCGACTTCGTTCAGCGCTTCTTCGAGGTGGTGGCCGAGCTGGCGAAGGGAGCGCCGGCCGATGCAGCGACCGTTCGCGCGAAGCTCGCGAGCTGTGGGCTGCCGTCTGACTACGCGCGCCTGGGGCAGCCGCTGTCGACCGTGGTGGAGCTGCTCGTGCAGAGCCAGAGCGGAGCCCGTCGGGCCATCGCGTTCGCCTCACGCACCAAGCCGTACCTGTCGATCGCGGAGTCGTACGCGACGCCGAGTCGCACCGTGCGCATCTTCACGCCGGGAACGTTGCCGTTGTCGGACGCGAAGAAGACAGCGCTGCGTTCGGGCAACGTCGAGCTGCATGAACGCCACGCCGGAGCGATTCCCGCTGCCTCGGGCAACGCGCTGACCGTCTTCGTTGCTGAGAACACCGCGCTCGTCTCGAACCGCGGAGGCCTCGTCGCCGACGCCATCGTGATTCCAGTCGAGGGTGGCGGCATCACGCTGCTCGAGAACGACGCCATCGATCCACACGCGCTGCAGTTGGTCCGCAAGCGAACGGCTGCGGCGCTCCTCGCCATCGACTCACGCACGGAGCTCTGCCGGGCCGCGGGACTTCCCCTGCCGACGCGAACGGAGTCGACGCACGCCGAGTGTGAAGCGCTGCTCCGTGGCCTCTTCCCCCAGCTACGGGCCAGCGCGATCTTCCACACCGGTCTCGCCGCAGAAGCCGCCGTCTTCAGTGCCGCCGCCCGTCTGCTCGACGCGAAGAAGCCCGTGAAGCTGCTGTACGCCGAGAACGGCTACGGCGGCACCTGCCAGCTCATCGCCGAGCTGCTGAAGCGCGATGGCGTGATCGAGCCGGTTCCCCTGCCAGTGCTCTCGGCCGATGGCAGCAGTACGACGCTCGTCGAGCGCATGATCGCCTCCATCGAGGGGCTCAACGGCGCGCCCGCGATCCTGTTCCTCGAGACGCCGACGAACCCCCAGCTGCAGGTGCACGACTTTCCCCAGCTGTTCGCGGCGCTGCGCGCGTACCAGACGAAGCATGGCCTGCAGCTGCCCGTGCTGGCCGACACGACGCTTGCGCCGATGTTCCCCCTGCTCGCGCAGCCGTACGCGCAGAGCTGGCCGTGCGTCATCATCAAGAGTGGCTCGAAGTACTTCACGAAGGGCAAGGCCACGCTCGGCGT
>JBEOKA010000347.1:0-3014 GCA_040275325.1 Myxococcaceae bacterium
CGCCGTCGACATGCGGCGCTGCATGAACGCGCTCGACTGGGCCTCGTCTCCGGCGAGCTGCGCGGCGAGCGCGGCGTGGGGCAGGTGTTCGGGGTCGAGGCTGCCCTCGGCGTCGAGCGCCCGGAAGCGCTGCAACGCGCCGCGTGGGTCGCCCTGCATGAGGCGGCAGTCGGCCTCGATCGCGCGCGCGGCCGAGCGCAGGTTGGCGTCTTTCGACTGGGTGCCGATCTGCACGGCGATCGCCTCGGCGCCCTGCGCATCACCCCGCTGGGCTTTGGCGAGGGCGAGGACGAGGCGGGTGTCTTCGCCTCCTCCCGTGAGCATCGCTGCGGCCAGGGTCGACTCTGCGTCGGCGAGCCGTCCGACCTTCAACAGCCCCGCGGCGTAGTTGGTGAGGAAGGCGGGGTCGCGCCGAAGCTCATTGCGGGCGCGCGCCATCAACTCGACGCCACGCGCAGACTGGTTCGCGTGCACCAGCAGGACGCCGAGCCGCACCATCAGCGTGGTGTCGGTCTTGTGGCGCACCACCTCTTCTTCGAGGAACGCGCGCGCGTCGTCGCGGCGGCCGGCGAGCTCGAGGGCCTCGGCGTACACCGCAGCCACCACGGCGCCGGGGAGGACATTCGCGTCGAGCACCGGGCCCAGCACTTCGACCGCGCGCGAAGGTGTGCCGTTGGCGATGAGCAACCGCGCCTGATCGAGGAGCGCTCCCGCCTTGCGCTTGTTGAGCCGAGCCGCCACGCGCGAACTGTACGTCAGCGCTTCGAGGGAGGCAGGAAGAAGTCCCGCACCACGAGTGGGGCCACGGGTTTCTCTGGGGAGACGGGCGCCGACGCAGCTGCGGTGGGCTCGTCGGGCGGCACGAGGCCCAGGGCAACCAGCAGCTCCTGTCGCGTCTTGTAGCGCGCAGCGTCAGGCCCGAAGCGTTCCCGCGCTTTCGTCAAGAGCTCTCGCATCGTCCATGCAGGGCCGGCCACGTGGGTGCGTTTCTCACTCGGGGTCGTGCCGGTCAACGTGGCATCATCGCGGCCGCTTGAGCGAGTTGCCGCGACTGCTCTTCTGCTGCTTCGACGTGGTCCCGGCGCCGCACGCGACGTCACGTCGACTCAGCGAGTACCTGAAGGGCCTCTCCGAGCGGTACCAGGTCGTGGTGCTGACGGTGAAGACGCCCGATCACTCGCACATCGAGCGGTACCAGGGCGCACGGCTGCTGCGCGTGCCCGTGGGGAGCGGCGATCTGCGCTCGCGCATGGAGGCGTTCGATCGCGCGGTGCGCCGCCAGCTCGAGAGCGAAGAGTACCTGCTGGTGCACTTCTTCGACCCCGTCAGCGGCTACCCGCTGTGCGAGCGCCGCGGCGACTTCGGCTACAAGCTCATCTACGACGCGTGCCGTTTTCCCTCGGGAGATCTGCCGTCGCTGGTTCCGCAGGAGGGGTCGAACAAGCGGCTGCTGGCTCGCTCCCGCCGCCAGGAGCTCTTCTGTCTCATGAACGCCGACGCGGTGATCGTCGGCAGCGAAGCCGCGAAGGCGCACTGTGTCTCGCTGGGTGTGCCCGCACAGAACGTCTCGGTGGTGCGCGCGCCGGTCGATCTCGCGCCCTACTCGCCCGAGCTGATGGGGCCGCCCGATCAGACGCCTGCCCGGCTGATTCACCTCGGCAGCCACGGCCGCCATCAGGATCTGCCGCTGCTGCTCGAGGCGCTCTCGAAAACAAAGACGCCCGTGAGGCTGGCGCTCGTCGGGCCGTCGTCGACCGAGCTGACGCCTCCGCTCAAGGAGCGCGCTGCCGAGCTGGGCCTCTCCGAGCGCGTCGAGTTCCAGGAGCCCGTGGGGCACGACGACATTCACAAGGTGATCGCCGCCGCCGACATCGGCGTCTTGACGCTCACCGACGAGCCGAGAAACCGCACCACCACCGCCCTCGCCCGCATCGGTGAGTTCCTCGCAGCAGGTCGGCCGATCATCGCCGCCGATCTGCCGCTCACGCGCGAGCTGGTGCCTGCAGGAGCGACGCGTTTCTACACGCCCGGAGACGTGCAATCGCTCGCCGACGCGATCGAGGCACTGGCTGATGATGGCGCGCTCCGACGAACGATGGGCGCCGCTGCGCGCGCAGCAACGGAGGCCACTGACGCCTCACTCGTGCGCGAGAAGCTGATCGCCCTGTACGAGCGCGTCGCGCCCGGAGCGCGAGCCCCTGCCGATCACGTCGACGCGATCGATCCCGCCGACGCGACGCAGCTGGGTGGCCGCCCGCCCGACGAACTCGGCGACGTGACACAGGCGAGCGTTCGGGTCGTCGATGGCGACTCGGCGAAACACGACGTCGGCACGAACAAGGTGAAGACCGACCCTGCGGTCGTCGTGCCCGCGCCCGAGGCCGACACGGGCACCGATCAGTCCGTCGGTCGCGGCGAACGGCCACCCGTCATGGGTGTGCTGCTGCGCAACGACGCACCGCCCGTTCCGCCCGAGACCACCGACCCCGCGCTCACGCCGTCGGGCCAGCTGCCGACGATCATGGGGCTGCCCGTCAGCGATCGGCTCCCCGACGTCGATGCCGTCGAAGCACCAGCGCCGCGGGAAGGCCCTCCGGTTCCCGACGAGGAGCCGGCAACCGTCGGCGCCGCGCCCTCGCCGCTCCTCGCACCACCGGTCGAGACGCCGACTCCGGCCCCGCTGCCTCCACCTCCGCTGGCCCGGCCGAACCCGCTGCTCTCGACCGACGACGAGCCGCTCGACTTCGCGAACCTGCTCAAGCCCAGCGCGCCGGTGCGCATGCCGACGGTGGCGCTGCCGATGCCGGACATCACGGCGCCCATTCCCCAAGCGCCGCAGGTGCGCGCCCCAGCGCCCGTGCCGATTCAGGTGCCGACCTCGTTCTCGCTGGCGACGCCGCGGCCCAGCAACCCTCCGCCTGGCGCGACCTTCGTGCCCGTGCCGATCGGCGTGCAGGTCTCGACCGTTCCTGCGCGAGTGCCGCTGCCCCCACCGCCGGCCCCACCGCTCCCCA
>JBEOKA010000348.1:0-14930 GCA_040275325.1 Myxococcaceae bacterium
GCTCTCCGCTGGTGGTGGCCAGACCGGAGGTGGTTCAGCCGCAGGCGGGCGAGGCGGAGGCGTCGCGACAGGCGGAGGCGTCGCGACAGGCGGTGGACTCGCGACGGGCGGTGGGCTCGCGACGGGCGGCGGACTCGCGACGGGCGGTGGACTCGCGACGGGCGGTGGGCTCGCGACGGGCGGTGGGCTCGCGACGGGCGGAGGCTCGGCAGGTGGGAGCGCGGGTGGTTCCCCAGGCTGCTCCGCTGCGACGTGTGCGACGGGCTGCTGTCTCAATGGAACCTGTCAGCCCGGCACGCAGCCCCTCGCGTGCGGCACCGCCGGTGTCGCGTGCGCGCAGTGCATGACGAACGAAGCGTGCACTGGCCAGACGTGCGGCTTCGACCCGCAGTCGATGTGGCGCGTGCACCCTTCGAGCGCCGTCACCAACTCGACGAAGATTGGCGGCTCGGGGTGGGACAGCTTCGGCGGAGACCCGGACGTGTACGTCGACCTTCACTGCCCCGCGAGCGGCGGCATCACCGACAGCACGTCGACCGCCAGCGACACCACCACGCCCTCGTGGAGCGACGGTGAGTGCGTGATGACGGCCGCCGAGTTGATGTCGACTGGCTTCGCCTTCGCCGTCTACGACGAAGACGGCCTGCTCGGTGGCGCCGACGACCTCGTCGCGCCGAAGACGACCGTTCCAGTCACGAGCGCTGACTTGATGGCGGGCTCGGTGATGCGTGGGCCGGTCTCGGCGCTCACCAGCATCACCTTCACCTTCTCGCGCATGTAGTCGTCGGCGCTCCCTCGTTTTTGGCAGAGCGCTCACGTGACAGAGTGCGCGCCATGCGAGTGCTCCTGTTGCTCCTGGCCTTTCCCGCGTTCGCCGCCGAGCCGTGCGCTGCTGCCAAAGACGCGAAGTACGCGTGCGAGAAGAAGCCCGCCGACTGCCTCAAGGCGGGAGACGCTCTCATCGCCATCGGAGGCTGCCGTGACGCGGCCCTCGCGCGGTACCAGTCGGCGTGCGACGCCAAAGTGCTGCGCGGCTGCTCGAAGCTCGCCTTCCGGCTCGTCGAGGACACGCGTGAGAAGGCCGTCGTCGCGCGCGCCATCACCCTCTTCACGAAGGCCTGTGACGGTGGCGATGCGTTGGGCTGCTCGAACCTCGCCTCGTTCTATTGGGACGGAGAGGGCGTCGCGAAGGACGTGAAGAAGTCGGCGCAGCTCTCGCAGAAGGCGTGTGACGCGGGTGATGCCTTCGCGTGTGGAACGCTGGGCAGCCTGTGGGCGCAGGGCGAGCTCGGCGCGAAGGACGCGGAGAAGGCCGTGCCGCTCTTCAAACGCGCGTGCGAGGGCGGCTCTGCCTCGGGGTGCAATCAGCTCGGCAACTGC
Source organism: Myxococcaceae bacterium (assembly GCA_040275325.1). Classification (GTDB taxonomy): domain Bacteria; phylum Myxococcota; class Myxococcia; order Myxococcales; family Myxococcaceae; genus Xiheimicrobium. The sequence goes on from JBEOKA010000348.1 coordinate 1,381, forward strand.
GCTGCGGCGGGTTTCGGCCTGAAGCAGAACCTCGACGACGCGATGACGTGGTGGACGAAGGCGTGCAAGGGCGGCAACGGCGCAGGCTGTACCAACGCGGGCCGGCTCTTTCGCAAGAAGGGCGATGACCGCATGGCCGACAAGGCGTTCGCGCGCGCGTGCAAGCTGGGCGACGACGAGGGCTGCTCCGAGAAGGGCTTCGCGCCACCCGAGGAGTGATGCTCAGGCTCTCGTCGCCCGAGCGCATTCGGCTCGAGCTTGGCTGATCGACTGCTGGCGTCGGCGCTTGTCTGCGGGTCACTCGAACCGTGGCTGATCAGCGCTCGTTGTCCCGAGACCTGCGCACGTCAAAGCGCCTTCCCGCTGCGGCACCTCCGAGCCGTGGCTGATCAGCTCCAGCTTGCTGTTTCGCCGTCAGCTCCGAGCGTGGTTGATCGGCTGCGACCTCGGCGCGCGTCTTTCCGCTGCGGACCTGGTCGTCACCACCGGCTTGTACGTGTTGCCGGAGCGTGTCACCGAACACGCGGCTGATCAGCGGAACCGCAGGTAGACGCCAGCGCGGCGGGTGTACGTCGGCACGTAGACGCGCACCGCGGGCCTCGGCACCGGGCGGTACGACGGGTAGCGCACGTACACGCGCGGCGGGCGGCGGTAGTACGTCGGCGGAGGCGGCTGCCACTCCGACTGCACCTGCGTCACCTGCGCCGTCTGCTCGGGCGTGGCGCGCGCGGCGGCGATCTCCTCCGGCCGCTCCAGCGACACCCACCACGCGTCGTACGCATCAGGAGCGTTGCGCGCCGTCACCTCGACGGTCAGCCCCGGCTGCCGGTCAATCATCGGCGCCGCCGTCATGCGCAGCACGCGCTGCTTGTCGGCCTCGTTCAATGTCTGCGAAGCGATGAACTGCCCGATGCACTGCTGCGTCGCCGGGTCTTCGTTGCGCGTTCCCGCCTCGAGCCCCACGAGGTCGCCGGGGTCGCCGTACGCGTTGAGCTCGACCGCGCCGTTGCTGAACGATTGATACGGCACGTCCTGGAAGACGCCGGTCTCGATGACGGTCGCGGGAATCGCGTGCAGGCCGGCCACGCACGGGTACTGCTCGGCGTTCGCCAGCACCGTGTCGAGCACCTGAATTCTCGGCGGAGACGACGGCCGCACCACCTGCTGCGACGTCGCGCAGCCCGAGACCACCAGCAGCACCACACAGACCTGCTTCATGCGAGACCCCCTTCGACGAGACGAGGCGCGAGTCTGTGCCGGGGCGAGACGGGGCTCCAACGGCATTCTCACCATGGGAGCCGGGCTGGCGTTCTCACGCACGCCATGTGAAGCAACGCCCGTGCGCTCCCTTCTCTTTGCAGCGTTGCTCATCTCCGCCTGCCGTGCGCCCAGCACCGCGCCGCGCGCCGAGAAGCTCGACTTCGACGCCATGCCTGGTGACAAGGTCTTCAGCGAAGAGGCCACGCTCGCGGCCCGCTGGGCTGGCCCGCTCAAGGCCGCTCACGACGCCGGCCTTCGAGGCACCTTCAAGGGCGTGGCTGACCTCGAGATCAGCTACCTCATCCACCGCGTGCCCACGCCGAAGGCCGCCGTCGTGCTCGTCACCGGCCGCACCGAGCCGATTCGCAAATACGCCGAGCTCATCGACGACCTGAACGAGGCTGGCTACTCGACCTACGCGATGGACCACCGGGGCCAGGGCGCCTCGGGCCGCATGCTGCCCAACCCGCAGAAGGGCTACGTCTCGAGCTTCGACGACTACGTCACCGACCTGCACACCTTCGTCAGCATGGTCGTGAAGCCCGACACGAACGCGAAGGTCTTCCTCGTCGCGCACTCCATGGGCGGAGCGGTCGGCTTGCTCACGGTCGACGCCTTCCCCGACGACTTCGCTGCGGTCGTCACCACCTCGCCGATGCTCGACATCAACACCGGCGCGTTTCCCGCGCCCATCGCGAGCTCGCTCGGGGCCGCGGCGTGTGGCGCGTCTGATGGAACGGCCTACGCCATCGGCTCGGGCGACTTCAAAGAAGAGGCCGACTTCGCGAAGAGCACCGTCACGCAGAGCCTCGCCCGCTTCGAGTGGAAGCGGCAGCTCTTCGCCGACTCGCCCGAGCTGAAGGTCGGCGGGCTCACCTGGCGCTGGCTGTGCGAGTCGCTCACGGCGTCGTCCAACGCCGAGCAGCTGGGCCGCTACTCGTCCACGCCGACGCTCATTCTGCAGGCGGGGAAGGACACCATCGTCAACCCGGGCGGCCAGCAGCGCTACTGCGACGCGGCGCCACGCTGTCAGCTCGTGCGCAACGAGGGCGCGATGCACGAGCACTTCGCCGAACGTGACGAGCTGCGGAACTTCGCCGTCGAGCGCACGCTGAAGTTCTTCGACGCGCAGGTGACGCGATGAGCGCGCTGCTGCTGGCCGTCATGCTCGCGCAGGCGCCGGCCGAGCCATCCTTCCGTCTGCACGTGGGCGCGCAGCTCGGCCTGCCGATTCTGCTCGGGGTTGGCACGACCGGAACGTTCCACGTCGCCGGCAAGCCGCGCTTCGACGTCGACCTCTGGTGGGAGCCCTCGGGCTTTCTGCAGTCGTACTCCGTCGGCGGAGCGTGGCGCCCAGCCGACCGCTTCTTCTTCGTCGGCGCGCGGCTGCGGCTGATGCAATTCCAGCCACCGTGGACGAAGGGCTTCAACGGCGCCAATGACAACCACTTCGGCACCTCGCTCGAGACAGGTGTTCGCCTGCGCCTCGGCCCATCGGACAAGGGCGTGCTTCACGTCGCGCTGTCGGGAACGTACCTGCCCACGCAGTCCATCAACCTGCGGTGGTTGATTGGGCTGACCGCGGGCTTCTCGTGGGCCGTCTGGGAGAAGTGACCCGCATGGGAGGCCGTCAGTAGCCGGAAACACTGAAGTTTCTGAAAAAGCGATGAGGTCGGGAAGGCTGATCGTGGGTCGGGGCAATGAACACATATGCCCTCGCGAACCCAGCTTCGAACCACCACGCCTCCGCCTGTCGTTCCGCCCACTTCGACACGCCAGCGAGCGCCCGCCTCCACGCCGGCCTCCACAGCGGCGCCCTCACGCGGGTGGACGCCTGGGGTGAAGAAGGTGACGGCGCCGGTGGTCGAGCGCGCTCCCCTGAGCCCTTCGGCGATGACGTTCTCGGAGCTGCTCTCGGGCCTCAAGGCGCTGCGGGGCGCGGCCTCGGGTGACGTCGAGGTGAAGCGCTTCGAGGCGCTGGTGAAGGCGGCCGATGCGCTGCCGATTCAGGCCGGTCCGTTCGAGCCCAGCTACCTCGCGGCGCGCAGTGAAGCGGCGAAGCGCCTGGGGCTGCAGGGCTACGACAAGCCGAACCTGCTCGAGAAGTTGTTCGGCGCGAAGGCGAAGCTGACGGGTGCGCTGCCGCTGCCTGCTGGAGAGGTGCCCTTCGACCCGAAGACGAAGAAGCCGGGCGGAACGAACCAGGTGCTGACGGCGGCGCTGTCGAGCATCGCGTACGAGGAGTCTCGCTTCAATTACGACACCTCGACGCCCTACGGCGCGCTGCACGACCACGTGAAGGCGTTGGGCTTCACGCAGCAGTCGTTGACCGACGGCGTGACACGCATCGCCGGCCCCGACGTCGGTGGTGCCAACGCGCTGCCTGGTGGAGCACGCGTCGTGGTGGCCTCGCGCCCCGGCGTCACCGCGCTCGCGTTTCGCGGCACGACGGTGAACTACGACATCATGAAGGACCTGAAGTTCTCCCTCGCAGACGGCGCGAAGTTCGGCGGCGGGCGCGTGCACCAGGGCTTCGCCGAGTCGCTCGACTCCATCTGGCCCGAGGTGTCGGCGGGCATCAAAGCGGCGCGCGCCAAGAACCCGAACGAGCCCGTCGTCTTCACCGGCCACAGCCTCGGCGGCGCGCTGGCGGTGTTGGCGCTCGCTCGCGCGAAGCAGGAAGGCCTGCTCGACTCTCCGCCCTATCGCGGCAAGGGCTCGGTCGCGGTGCTCGACACCTACGGCCAGCCTCGCGTCGGAGATGCCGCCTTCGCGAAGGCGTTTCAGCAGTCATTGGGCGACATTCCGTATCACCGGTACGTGTACAGGAATGACCCGGTGCCACGTCTGCCGCCGACGGGCATGGGCTACTCCGACCTCGCCTCGGCGCAGACGGTCTTCACCGATGACGCGGGCCGCGCGCACCAGGTGCCGAACAATGACCCTCGGCTCGACACGCTCGAGCAGAAGGTGAACGCGGCGACGGTGCCCGAAATCCTCTCCACTGCCGCGTCGCAGGTGGCCGACCACACGCAAATCAACTACCTGGTCGCCGCGCGGCGAGGCGAATAGCCGCCGCTCCGCCGACCAGCCTTGCGAGCCCCGTGCGCCAGACGTACAGCCTGCGCGTGCGGAGTTCTCCATGAAGCTGGTCACCCGCCTCACCATCGCGTTCCTGCTCGTCGTCATCATCTCCATCTCCTTCGTGGAGTGGCGGCGCCTCGTCGAAGAGGTCTCTGACTTCGAGGCCGACATGGACCGCACCCACACGCTCGTCGCCACGACGCTGGCCGATGCGGTGGAGGCTGTGGCTCCGCGTGACGGCTTCGACGAGGCGGTGCGCGTCGTCGAGGCGGGTGGGGCCCATCACGCGAACGACCTGCGGGTGCGCTGGGTGTGCCTCGACAAGGCCGACCCCGAGCCGCCTGTCGTGCCCTGCTCCGAGCTGTCCGCCATCACCACCGCGCGCACGCTGGCGGTGCAGGGCCCCTTCGGCGCGCGTCGCGCCACCGTCGTGCCGGTGCTCCTCGACGGCGCGGTTCGCGGCGCCATCGAGGTCTCGGAGTCACCCGAGTACGAGCGCTCGTGGTCGCGCCGCCGCCTCGAGGCCGTCGTCACCCTCGCCATCGTCACCGTGCTGGGCATGACGGCCTTCGCCTTCGTGCTGGGGTGGTGGCTCGTCGCGCGCCCCACGCGCACCCTCGTCGCCAAGGCCCGCGCGGTCGGCCGCGGAGAGCTCAAGCCCGACCTCGTGCTGCCCACCGGCGACGAGTTCGAGCTGCTCGCCAACGAGATGAACGCCATGTGCACCCACCTCGAAGAGGCGCGCGAGAAGACGGCGCAGGCGACCTCTGCGCGAGAGGCCGCGCTCGAGCACCTGCGCCACGCCGACCGCCTCGCCACCGTCGGCCGCCTCGCCTCGGGCCTCGCCCACGAGCTGGGCACGCCGTTGAACGTCATCGAAGCGCGCGCCAGCCTCATCGCAGACGACGCGCAGGCCGACGACACCACCCGCTCCTCGGCGCGCGTCATCATCGGCCAGGGCGAGCAGGTGACGCGGCTGGTGAAGCAGCTGCTCGTCTTCGCGCGCCCCAGAAAGCTCGAGCCCGAGCGCCTCTCGCTCGACGTGCTGGCCCGCACGGTGGCCGAGCTGCTGCAGCCCATCGCCGCGAAGAAGCCGGTGACGCTCGACCTCTCGGGGCTCTCGCCCGCGCCGACGACGGGAGACCCGGTGCTGCTCCAGCAGGCCCTGACGAACCTCGTGGTGAACGCGCTGCACGCCTGCGGGCCCGGCGGGCACGTCTCGCTCACCTCGAAGCTGGTCGACGCCTCGCAGCCGGGCGACGTGACGCGGCGTTACGCCTCCATCGCCGTGGTGGATGATGGCGTGGGCGTCTCGGACGAGCTGCGCCAGAGCATCTTCGAGCCCTTCTTCAGCACGCGCCCCGCCGGCGAAGGCACCGGCCTGGGGCTGCCCATCGTCACCAGCATCGTCGACGAGCACGGGGGCTTCGTGACTCTCGACTCGGCCCGAGGGAGCGGGAGTACGTTCACCATGTACCTCCCGGAGGCTGCGTCATGAGCGCGCGCGTGTTGGTGGTGGACGACGACCCGAACCTCACCTCGACGCTGCAGCTCGGCCTCTCGCAGCGCGGCTACCAGGTGGTGACGGCACAGGGCGGAGAGCCGGCGCTGCAGCAGCTCGCCACCGAAGACGTCGACGTGGTGCTCACCGACATCAACATGCCGGGCCTCGGCGGCCTCGAGTTCGCCGAGCGCGTCACCGCGAGCCACCCCGACACGCCCGTCATCGTGCTCACCGGCTTCGGCAGCTTCGAGTCGGCCGTCGCGGCGATTCGCGCGGGCGCGTACGACTTTCTCTCGAAGCCCGCCAAGCTCGACGCCATCGCCATCGCGCTCGAGCGCGCGGTGCAGCACCGGTCGTTGCGGCGCGAGGTGCAGCGGCTGCGGCTCGAGGTGAGCTCGGGCGCGGGGCCGCAGCTGCAGGGCATCATCGCGGCCAGCGGCGCCATGCAGAAGGCCCTCGATGTCGTGGCCCGCGTGGCGACGACGCAGACGTCGATTCTCATCACCGGTGAGTCGGGCACCGGCAAAGAGGTGATGGCGCGCGCGATTCACGAGCGCAGTGGAAGGCGAGGGCCCTTCGTCGCCATCAACTGCGCGGCGATGCCCGAGGCGCTGCTCGAGAGCGAATTGTTCGGCCACGTGCGCGGCGCGTTCACCGATGCGCGCGAGTCGAGGGTGGGGCTCTTCACCGAGGCCAACGGCGGCACGCTCTTGCTCGACGAGATTGGCGACATGCCGGTGGGGCTGCAGCCAAAGCTCTTGCGCGTGCTGCAGGAGCGCAAGGTGCGGCCCATCGGCGCGCGCGCCGAGCACCCCGTCGACGTGCGCATCATCGCCGCGACGCACCGCGACCTCGAGACGCGCATCGAGGCGGGCTCGTTTCGCGAAGACCTCTACTTCCGGTTGAACGTGGTGAGCCTGCACCTGCCTCCGCTTCGGGAGCGCACCGCCGACGTGTTGCCGATGGCCCAGAAGTTCCTCGCGCAGTTCAGCGAGCGGGCAGGCAAGGCCGTGAAGGGGCTGTCGGCGCGCGCGGCCGAGAGGCTGCTCGGCTACGACTGGCCCGGCAACGTGCGCGAGCTGTCGAACTGCATCGAGCGCGCGGTGGCGTTGACCCGCTACGACGAGGTGGGCATCGATGACCTGCCCGAGAAGGTCGTGGCGCATCGGCCGACCCGCGTCGTGCTCGCCGCGGAAGACCCGAGCGAGTTCATCACGCTGGAGGAACTCGAGAAGCGCTACACGCTGAAGGTGCTCGAGGCGCTCAAGGGCAACAAGACGCAGGCCGCGCGCATTCTCGGCATCGAGCGCAAGACGCTGTACCGAAAGCTCGAGGCGTGGGGCACGTCGGGTGATCAGCCAGAGAGCTGAGCCGCGCGCCAGTCGCTCGGCGTGGCGCCCGTCTTCTGTTTGAAGAGCCGTGAGAAATGTTGTGGCTCCTCGAAACCGAGGGCGAAGGCGACCTCACTCACGCTCTGAGAGGTCGAGGCCAGGCGCCGCTTCGCGGCCTCGATGAGCGCGCGATGCAGGTGGTCACGCGCGCTCTCGCCCGTCTCTTCGCGCAGCAGGTCGCTGAGGTAGTCGGGTGAGAAGCCGAGCGCCCCTGCGCACTGGGCGACGGTGGGCAGCCCGGCCTCGCGAGGCTGCGCCGAGGACCAGTAGGCATCGAGGTGCCGCAGCAGCCGCTCGAGCACCGGGCCCTGTGCCCTGGCGCGAGTCTGAAACTGGCGCGCGTAGAAGCGGCGGCAGTAGTTGAAGAAGAGCGTCAGCTGCGCCGCGAGCACCTCGTTGGCGAACGAGTCAGGAGCCCTGCAGGCCTCGCGCTCGATGGTGCGAACCACGGCAGTGAGCGTCTCCTGCTCGTCGTCGAGCAGATGCAGGGCCTCGTCGTTCGTGTAGCGAAGCAGGCCGTGCTCCCGAACGTGCGAGGCAGCGCCGCTCAGCACGTCGGGGTGGAAGATGAGTGTCCACCCGAGCTCGCCCACCGTTGGCGCGACCAGCGGCACGAGCGGCGTGAGCGTCTGACCCGGAGTCAGGAAGGCGATGGTGCCAGCCTGTGCGTCGAAGACCTGCCGCCCGAACGCGAGCCTGCACTCGTCGCCACGCTTGAGGCTGACGGCATAGACCTCGGACCGAATGGCGTGCCCTTCGATGGGCGCGACGATGGTCATCGGTGGTTGCCACGAGGCGCCGATGACCGTCACGTGCGGGTTGGGCGGCGGCGCGCGCCCGAGAAAGGTGTGCACCTGCGAGACCGAGGCGATGGTGATGGTGCCCTGCATGGCGCCGCTCTACCGGGTCGCGACGGTAATCACGACATTGCCCCGCTTGTGGCCCTGCTCGACGTACCGATGCGCCTCGGCGATCTCAGCCAGGGGGAAGCGCCGGTCGATGATGGTGCGCAGCGCGCCCGTGCGCACGAGCTCGGTCACCCGCACGAGCGCCCCGCGCTTGTCGACCGACATGCCGAAGACGAAGCGTGTCCGTGCGAACCAACGCGTCAGCAGCGTCAGCAGGTACGCGCCGAGCCCGCCGACCGTCGTCAGGTATCGGCCGCCGTCGACGAGACAGCGGCTGCTTCGGGTGAACGAACTCTTCCCCACCGTGTCGAACACCACCTCGTAGCGCCGGTTGCTGCTCGTGAAGTCCTCGCGGGTGTAGTCGACGACGTCGTCAGCGCCGAGCTGCCTGACGAGCTCGAGGTTCTTCGTGCTGCAGATGCCGGTGACGTGCGCGCCGAGATGATGGGCGACCTGAACGGCGGCGCTGCCGATGCTGCCGGCGGCTCCGACGATGGCGAGCCGGGTGCCGGCGCGAACGTGGCCCTGCAGGAAATACAACGCCGTGGTCGGCCCATCGACGAGCGACGCAGCCTCGTCGTCACTCAGTGAGTCGGGCGCCAGCGCCAGCGACGCGTCTTCGGACAGACACAGAAACTCGGCGCAGGCTCCGGGGGTGAAGCCCGTGAAGCCGAAGACGCGGTCACCAGCCTTGAAGCGGGTGACGCGGCGACCGACCGCATCGACCCGGCCGCAGAGCTCGATGCCAGGAATGCGGAACTTCCGGCGCGGCCTGAAGAGCCCAAGGATCAGGCGGGCCATCACCGAGTCTCCACGCCGCATCATTCCGCACGCGGCGGTCACCGTCGTCGCCCCGATGGCGATTCGCACTTCGTCTTCTCTGGGCTCGGGTCTGGAGACTTCTCGCAGCGTCAGCACCTCGGGCGGTCCGTAGCGGTCGTACATCGCAGCTCGCATCATCATGCGGGGAAGGCTGGTGCCTGCTCGCCAGAACGGACAGACCAGAACCCGGGGAAGTCAGACCCGATTCCCGGACGGTGCGAACTCGACGAAGGCGTGGCGCAGCGCTATCGACCCCTCATGCCGAAGCGTGTTCTCATTCCCCTGCCAGACACCGACTTCGACACGACCGAGGTCGCGGTGCCGTGGCGGCTGCTCGTCGAGGCGGGTCACGAGGTCGTCTTCGCGACCGAGCGCGCGGGCATCGTTCCTTCGTGCGACCCGCTGCTGCTGACGGGCGTGTTGTTCGGCCAGCTCGGCGCCGAGCCCGAGCCGAAGCAGTTCTACGACGAGCTCACGCGCGCGCCCGAGTTCAACAAGACCATCGCGTGGGGCACGGTCGACGTCTCTTTGTACGACGCGCTGCTGCTCCCCGGTGGGCACGCGAAGGGCATGCGGCAGTACCTCGGCTCGACCGCGCTGCAGTCGAAGGTGGTCGAGTTCGTGAAGACGGGAAAGCCGTTCGCGGCGATTTGTCACGGGCCGCTCGTGCTCGCGCGCTCCATCGACAAGGCGACCGGCAAGAGCGTGCTGGCGGGCCGGCGCACCGCGTGTCTGCCGGCGTACATGGAGCGCACCGCGTACTGGCTCAGCGCATGGAAGCTCGGGCGCTACTACCGAACGTACGACGCGTACGTGGAAGAAGAGGTTCGTGCGGCCGGCGCCGAGCTGATTCGCGGCCCGTTCGAGCTGACGAAGCGTGGCACGCGCACCGATGATGGGCCCGCGTTCGCCGTCGTCGATGACAACTACGTGTCGGCGCGCTGGCCCGGTGACGCGTATCTGTTCGCGAAGAAGCTGCTCGAGCTGCTTTGACGCGTCACACCTCGGGCATGTCGTACAGCCCGCCAGCGTTCAGCACCTGCGTGTAGCCGGCGCGCTTGAGCGCCTGCGTGGCGGCGGCGCTGCGGGCGCCCGAGGCACAGTACAGAATGATGGGCTCGTTCTTCGGCAGCTCGGCGAGCCGTGTCGGCAGCACCTGCACGGGAATGTTGATGGCGTTCGGGTACGCGCCGTCCTGGAACTCGGCGGGCGTGCGCACGTCGACGATTTTCGCGCCGTGCTTGATGAGTTCGACGATGGAGTCAGCCATGGGAGTGAGTCCTCAGGTGTGTGGGTTTCGCGGGCCGTCAGCCGACTTCGACGTCGACGCCCTCAGCCGTGAGACTCAGCCAGCCGCCCGTGAGATTCAGGGCGCTTTTCACGCCATTTTCCCGCAGCACGCGCAGGGCGAGGTGGCCCCGAAACCCGTTCGAGTCGAGCACCACGAGCTCGCGGTCGCGCGGCACCTCGTCGAGGCGGTCGCGCAGCTCGTCGACGGGCAGCAACAGCGCGTTCGCCAGGTGCCCCTTGGCCCACTCGCCGCGGCCGCGCACGTCGAGCACGAGCGGCGGCGACGGCTGCGTCAGCTTCGCCTTCAGCGCTCCCGCGGTGATGGTGGGGCTGAAGCCCGAGACGTCGTTCGAGCCGACGAAGGCCGCCATGTTGATGGGGTCGTTCGCGGTGTTGAAGGGTGGCGCGTAGGCGAGGTCGAGCTCTGAGAGGTCTTCGAGTGTCGCGCGCGCGTGCAGCGCCATGGCCAGCACGTCGATGCGTTTGTCGACGCCCTGCTTCCCGAAGGCCTGCGCACCCAGCAGACGCGTCGTCTTGCGGTCGTAGACGAGCTTGAGCGAGAGCTGCTCGCCGCCGGGGAAGTACGAGGCGTGGTGCTCCTTGTGCACCGTGGCCACGCCCACGTCGAAGCCCAGCTCGCGGGCCGCGCGTTCGGAGAGGCCCGTCATGCCAGCGGCCGCGTGGAACACCTTCACGATGCTGCTGCCGAGCGCGCCGCGGTACTTCATCGAGCCGCCGAGGGCGTTCGTCGCCGCGATGCGCCCCTGCCGGTTCGCGGGGCCGGCGAGCGGAACCCGCACCTTGCGCCCCGAGACGCGCTGGGTGACCTCGACCATGTCGCCGGCTGCGAAGATGTGCGGGTCAGAGGTGCGCAGCGTCTCGTCGACGAGCAGCCCGCCCGACGCGCCGACCTCGAGGCCCGCCGCCTTCGCCAGCGTCAGCTCGGGCCGCACGCCCACCGAGAAGAGCACCAGGTCTGCAGGCAGCGTTCGCCCGTCTGACAGCTCGACGGACTCCTTCGTCACCGCCTTCACGCCCACGCCGGTGAAGAGCTGCACCCCGTTCGCGCGCAGCTCTCGGGCGACCAGGTTGCCGAACTCGAGGTCCATGTTCACCATCGGTGACGGCGCGAGCTCGACCACCGACGTCGACAAGCCGCGTCGCGCCAGCGCCTCGGCCATCTCGAGGCCGATGAAGCCGCCGCCCACCACCACCGCCGTCTTCGGAGCGTGCTCGGTGATGAACGTGTGCATGCGGTCCATGTCGGGCACCGTCCACAGCTTGAAGACGTGCGGCGCGTCGATGCCCGGCAACGGCGGCATCACGGGTTGCCCGCCCTGCGCGAGAATCAAGACGTCGTAGGGCAGCCACGTCTCGCCTTCGGGGCCTCGCGCGCGCACCCGACGGCCTGCGCGGTCGAGCTCGAGCGCTTCGGTCTCGAGCTGCACCTTCACGCGGTAGCGCGCGTCGAAGCCTTCGGCCGTCTGCAACAGCAGCTTCGAGCGCTTCGTGATGTCCTGCGAGATGAAGTACGGCAGGCCGCAGTTCGCGTAGCTGACGAAGGGCCCACGCTCGAGCAGGGTGATGTCAGCGCGTTCGTCGAGGCGACGCGCACGGGCCGCGGCGGTGGCTCCGCCGGCCACGCCACCGATGATCAACAGGCGAGGTGCGTTCATGGCCCAACAGAGCCAGCCAGCCGCCTCGGGGGTTCTCAGGGCGCGACGGGCTTTCCCTTCGTCGACAACATGTACGTCGCCGACGCGGTCGCGAGTGGAGCGCCGCTCAAGTCATGCGCCGCCACCATGCGCACGAAGGCCACGTTGCGCGTCGCCTTCACACACTCGGCGCGCGCGTACATCGGCAGGCCCGGCGTCGACGGCCCGAGAAAGTCGATGCGCAAATCCAACGTGGCGATGGGCACCGGCGCCTTGAGGTGCAGGTAGACGGCGGCTCCGCCAGTGGCGTCGAGCAGCGTGGTGATGACGCCTCCATGCAGCACGCGCGTCTCGGGGTTGCCGATGAGCGCCTCGTTCCACGGCATCACCATCTCGACGAAGGTCGGCTCGAGCGACACCCGCGTCAGCTCGAGCGAGAGCGCCTTGTTGTGCGGGATGAAGTCGCGAAAGCCCGCGTTCAACGCCTCGAGATCGACGGTCGAGTCAGCCACGGCCCGTCGATACCAGACTTTGCGATCACCCGAACTCCTCAACAGTCACGGCCACTTCCACGTGGAGCGGAAGAAAGGAGCACCACGCGGGAAGGGTCTTCGCCCCCTGCGGAATGAATGGCTGGACCACCCCAGAGGAGCACCCATGAAACGTCTCTCGCTCATCGCCTCATGCACCGTCGCCCTCGCGGCGCTGCCCGCCTTCGCGCAGCTCGGCAACAGCACCAACCCCGAGTGCCTCGACCCCTCGTGCGGCACGCCGAAAGAAGAGGGTGGCGGTTGTGGCTGCGGCTGCGGCTGTGGCTGCTCGGTCTGGGTCGCGTACACCGATGACGGCAAGACGCTCGCGTACACCGACGACGCCGATGGCGATGGCAAGGCAGACACCAGCGACAACTGCCCGTTCGCGTCGAACCGCGACCAGATTGACGCCGACGGCGATGGCGTCGGCAACTCGTGTGACAACTGCTCGGGCCTCTCGAACTTCAGCCAGCTCGACACCGACGGCGACGGCACCGGAGACAGCTGCGACGGCGACCTCGACGGCGACCTCGTCGAGAACCTCGTCGACAACTGCGCCTCGATTCCCAACAAGCCGGTGAACGGCGTGCAGACGAACACCGACAGCGATGCGTTCGGAGACGTCTGCGACCTCGACCTCGACGGTGACGGCTTCGACAACGCCATCGACCTCTGCCCGTTCTTCTCGTCGCCGCAGAACATCGACCTGCCCGGCAACGCGCAGTGCAAGCGTGACAGCGACAGCGACGGCATCTTCGACCACCTCGACAACTGCGTCGGTCAGGCCAACCCCAACAACCAGGACCTCGACCGCGACGGCATCGGCGACGTGTGCGACCTGGACCTCGACGGCGACGGCATCAACGACAAGCTCCCCGACTTCACCGCGAGCCACAAAGACAACTGCGTCGGCGTGCGCAACCGCAACCAGCTCGACGGCGACTTCGACGGTGAAGGCGATGTCTGCGACGCGAAGTTCTGCCTCGTCATCGACCCGGCCAACAAGGCCGACTGCCTCGACCCGAACGGCCCCTTCAAGGTGCACGGTGGTGGCGCGGTCACGCTGAAGCGCGGTGAGAAGTTCCGCCTGCCGCTGTTCGCCA
>JBEOKA010000349.1:0-22490 GCA_040275325.1 Myxococcaceae bacterium
CTGGCAGGTCAGCTCGGGCCGGCCCTCGACGCCTTCAAGGCGACGCTCGCGACCCTGAAGTGATGCCGACATGAAACGGGGCGTGCCGACCGGAGTCTGCACGCCCCTCGCTTCATCGAACCCGGCTCGACGTCAGGGAATGACGTTAATGTTGAGCGACGCCGGCTGGCCCTGCTGACCGCGGCTGTCCCAGACCGTCAGGTTCACGCGGTAGAGCCCGGCGCCTGGCAGCGTGAGCACGGCCTTGTTCGCCATGCCGCGCATGTTCGGGGCAATGCTCGCAGCGGTCGCCATCGGGGGGAACGGCGCGAGCAGCTGGAAGCGGAACTCGGTCGGCTTGCCCATGGTGTTGCCGTCGAAGTCGGTGCTGTCGAAGCCCGAGACGGTGACGGTCTTCGTCGCGCCGGTGATCTGCGAGAGCTGCACCGTCATCTGCGTCTCCATGCCGAACGTGCAGTTCGGGTCGTTGAGCAGCATGGCGGGCACGCAGCCCTTCAAGATCGCGTTCGGGGGCGGGTCGAAGGGCGATGACGAGATGATGTTGATCTCCTTCGTCCCCGTCGGCGGGCCGAAGAACGGGTCGTTCGAGAGCACCTTCAGCTTGCCCACCTGCATGCCGCCCGACGGAGGCCGGTTGTACTGAATGGCCGTCTCGACCATGCCGCCCGCCTGCACCTGCGTGTTGGGCGCGATCTTCGGGTCGATGATCGAGAAGAACATGTTCTGCTCGATGCCCACCTGGTTGATGACGAGCGTGCCGCACTGCGAGGAGTCGGTGCCGCCGTCGGACAGCCGCCGCGTGTTGCGAATGAAGAACGACTTGGCCGACATCGGCGTCATCGGGTTGTTGAAGTTCACCTCGTCTTCCGTCTCGAGGCAGGGCTGACGGCCACCGAAGAGCGCGAACGAGACGTCACCGGCCGAGATGTTGCCGCCGACGAAGACCGACTTCAGCTGCAGCTCGTCGATCACGTAGAGCGGCATGTCGCTGTGGGTGACCTCGACGGTGATCGACGCGCCGGGAGCGATCTCCTGGTCGGTGGGGTTCATCGCCATCGTGAAGCGGCCGTTCTGGCCCGAGCCCGACTTGAACTTCGCCTCGGTGATCTTCACGCGGGCGTTGCCGTCGTTACGCACCGTGAAGCGGGCGCGGTCGGCGATCTTGGGCGAGTTGCCGCAGTTGTCAGAGGTGCGCGAGAAGTCGCACGAACTGGGCGAGGCCGACAGGGCAGGGCGCAGACCTTCACCGCGAAGGCTGAGCACGCCAGGCGCCGCGATCGGAGCCATGTTCACCGGGTCGTTCGAGTCGACGATGATGAAGCCGCTCTTGGTCTCGTTGCCCGCGCCGGTGTCGGTCGGCTTGAACTCGATGGTGGCCTCGATCGTGTCGGTGCCGTCGGCCTTGTTCAGCGAGATCGGCGCAGCGGTCGAAGGCGAGCTGGGGCTGGTGAGCTTGAAGTCGGGCGACTCGGTCCCGGTGGTGTCGATGCCAACCTTGATCGCCGTGACCTTCAGCGCGGGGCAGCCCTTGTTCTTGATGCGGATCTTCCGCGAGACGGCGGTCTCGAACTGGGTGATGGGGAAGCCGAGCTCGCAGTCGGTGAAGATCGAGCCCTGCTCACACACCGTGAAGCCGCCGTCCTCCATCTGAACGCCGGTCTCGAGCGTGGGCTGCGAGGGCAGGTCGAGCCCCGAACCGATGAGGGTGATGACAGGGTCGGTGGTCGTCTCGGGAATCTGATCGTCGATGGTGAGCGTCGCCGAGTGCGCGCCCTTCTTCCTGGGGGAGAACCCGACCTCGAAGGTGATCTCCTGGCTGCGGTCGATGTCGAGCTCGTACGGCGTGGTGACGACGGTGAAGACGCCGCCGTCGCCGCTGATGCGCAGCTGAAACGCATCTGCGTCACCACCACCGAAGGTGAACTTCGCCTTCGCGCCAGCCTTGCCTGCCGAGTTGCTCAGCACGACGGGCTCGGTGTCGGGGAACACGTCGCGCACGGGCTGCATGTTCTCGTCGCGGGTAGGGCAGGCCGTGAAGTCGAGGGCCGCGAGCGCGGCGCCGTTCGAGTCCTTCGTCTGCAGATCAGGCCGGCTGATGGTCGTACCCCCGCCAGGGCACTTACAACCAGCCACGCTGATGAGCGCAGTCACAACGAGAGAA
The DNA here is from genome assembly GCA_040275325.1 of Myxococcaceae bacterium. Lineage (GTDB taxonomy): Bacteria > Myxococcota > Myxococcia > Myxococcales > Myxococcaceae > Xiheimicrobium. The sequence goes on from JBEOKA010000349.1 coordinate 2,162, forward strand.
GAGAGTCGGGTCATTCGCACGAAAAACTCCAATGAGTCGGCCAGAGGGAAGCGTGTATATCCGCCGCGCCCATGGCTACCAAGACCCAGCAGCACAAGCTTCGAAAGGCGCACGAAGGCGCCCGAAACGTGAACCCCCGCCCGATCACCGGCAAAGAGACCGCGCTCGACCTGCTCGAGACGGCCTTCGGCGCCTACGTCGGCCGTCAGGAGCGGATCGCGTTCGAGTTGATGAAGCGCTCCCTCGAGGAGAACGCGGCTGTCTTTCTCACACTCTCTGGCGCGATGACGCCCGCCGGCCTGCACCAGAGCTGCCTGATTCCGCTCGTGGAGTCGGGCGTCATCAGCGCGGTCACGACGACGGGCGCGAACCTGTACCACGACGCCCACCGCATCATTCGCCACCAGATCCGCGAGGTGAACCCGAACGCGGGCGATCTGCAGCTGCGGCTCGCGCGCATCATTCGCATCTACGACCTGGGCTTCTGGGAAGAGGCGCTGCTCGACACCGATCGGCTCTTCTCGGCGATCATCGCGGGCCCCGACTTCCAGAAGAAGATGACGACGCCCGAGTTCCACTACCTGCTCGGCAAGCACCTCAACGCCATCGAGCAGGAGCTGGGCGTCGAGCAGCCGTCGTTCCTCTCGACCTGCTACCGCCGTGCGGTTCCGATCTGGTCTGGCGCCGTGCAGGACGGCTCGATCTTCCTGAACGTCGTGAAGCTCAAGAAGCTGCTCGGCGACGCGTTCAAGTTCGAGCTCGACATCAACGACGACGTCTATTCGATGGCGGCGATGCAGCACTATTGCCGGCACCACTTCGACGGGAAGCTGGCGATCTGGATCCTCGGCGGCGGCGTGCCGAAGAACTACACGCTTCAGGGCGAGCCGCTGCTCGATCAGATCCTCTCGGTGCCCACGCACGGCTTCGACATCGACGTGCAGTTCTGCGTCGACCCGGTCGACAACGGCGCGCTCTCGTCGTGCCCGGCCGGCGAAGGCCACACGTGGGGCAAGGTCTCGGTCGAAGCGGTCGAGACGGGCTCGATGTACTGCCACACCGACGTCACCGCGGTCTTCCCGTGGCTCACGCACGCGCTCTTCCAGCTCAAGGTCAGCAAGCGAAAGCACTTCCGCCTGATGGACAAGCTGAAGGAGTCGATCGCCTTCCTCGACGCCGACGTGAAGAAGCGCGCGAAGGGGCTCATGAGCACGATCAGCTGGGACGTTTCAGAAGTGAAATGACGGCTGTCACCTGGAGTGATCAGCCCTTTCACCTTGTCTGACCGCACCAGCGCTCGTACAGTCTCCAGCCTTCCTTTCCAGAGGGAACTCCTTCGTGATCAGCACCGAAGCGCACGGCAAGACCGACGTCGGCCGAAAGCGTCAGCACAACGAAGACGCGATGCTCGTGGACGCCGGTGGCGGCCTGTACATCGTTGCCGACGGCATGGGCGGGCACGCGGCCGGTGAGGTCGCGAGCGCGCGCTCGGTCGAGGTGGTGAAGGCGCACCTCGCTGCCAACAAGAGCATTCTGAAAGATCTCGCGCGCGACCCGACTCAGTCGAACCGCGCGGCGTCGGCTTCACTCGTCGAAGTCGCGGTGCAGCGCGCGTGCGCCGACATCTACAAGACGGCCACGAGCGACGCGAGCAAGCGCGGCATGGGCACGACGTTCGTGTGCCTCGTCGTCGCGGGCTCGAAGGGCGTCATCGGTCACGTCGGCGACAGCCGCGTGTACCTCGTGCGCAATGGGCAGTGTCACCGCCTCACTGAAGATCACACGCTGATCGCCGCGCAGCTGAAGGCCGGCACCATCACAAAGGATCAGGCGGCCACCAGCCAGTACCGCAACGTCATTACGCGCGCGGTCGGCATTCAGGAGTCGGTGCAGGTCGACACGCTGATCGTCGATCTCGTGCCGGGCGACGTCTTCGTTCTGTGCTCCGACGGTCTGCACGGGTACCTCGGTGATGAAGAGGTCGCAGCGCTCGTCACGTCGACGCCGCTCACCGAGCAGCCCGAGCGCTTCGTCGCCCTCGCCAACGAGCGTGGCGGCAAAGACAACATCACCACCGTCGTCATCGGCGTGAAGGGTGATGCCGAGAGCGCGCAGGAAGAGGTCGTCGAAGCGCAGTCGCGCATGGAGGCCCTGAAGAAGATCCCCCTCTTCAGGCACCTCACGTACAAAGAGCAGACAGCCGTGCTCAGCATCGCCACCACGCGCACGTTCCCCGCGGGCCGCGAGATCGTCACCGAAGGCCAGCCGGGTGAAGAGCTGTTCGTCGTCATTCGTGGCCGCGTCGGTGTCGAGAAGGGCGGCGTCGAGATCGCCGAGCTTCGCGCTGGCGGTCACTTCGGCGAGATGGGGCTCATCGACAACGCGCCGCGCTCGGCCACCGTTCGGGCGCACGAGCCCACGCGCGTGATGGTGATCTCACGCCCCGATCTCATGGCGCTGATGAAGAAGGAGTCGATCCTCGCGGTGAAGCTCCTGTGGAGCTTCGTGCAGGTGCTGTCCGACCGGCTGCGCGAGACGAACTCCGAGCTGTCCGAGGCCCGGCAGGAGCTGGCCGCGGTGCAGGCCGTCAATCCGTTCGCTGAAGACTGAGGGGTCGCATGGGGCGTTGGGTGCGTATCGCGCTGATCGCGTGTGTCGTCTCATCGTCTGCGTTCGCTGATCCCTTCCCGCTCTACGGCTACGGCCCGCGCGCTGCGGCGATGGGCGGCGCCATGACGGCCGAGGCGAACGACTACACCGCCACGTTCTACAACCCGGCGCTGCTCACCCGTCGCACCGACCTGAACTTCGGGTTCTCGTTTCAGTTTCACCGGCTGATCCCCGAGATCACCTCGAAGGATCTCGCCAAGCCGATCGACTGCTCGCAGTGCGCGCCGGCCGACAACATCGGCACCTCGACGGGCTTCGTGTTTCCGCTCGCGGGCAAGGTGAAGAACCGCGTGGCCATCGGCGTGGGCCTGTACCTGCCGACGAGCGTGTTCGTGCGGGTGAACGCTCCGGACTCGGCGCAGCCGTACTGGTACCGCTACTCGGGCAACCTCGAGCGCTTCGTGCTGCACCTCGCGGCCGGCATCAAGATCACCGACTGGTTCAGCATCGGCCCCGGCGTGTCGGTGCTCGCGAACCTGCAGGGCCGGGTGGCCGGTGGTGGCGGTGCGCTGGCGAAGGTCGATCTCTTCTCGCGCAACGTGAAGGTGAAGGAGCTCGACGCCTCGCTCACCACCCGCATCGCGCCGACGTTTGGTGTGTCGATCACGCCGATGAAGACGCTGCGCTTCGGGGCCACGTACCGCTACGAGATCATGCTGCCCGTCACGATCCCCGCGATCGTCGATCTCGAGGGCATCGGCACGCTGAACCTGCAGGTCGCCGCCATCTCGCACTACGCGCCTCATCAGGTGTCATTCGGCGCCGCGTGGGACGTGACGGATCAGCTCACGGTCACGCTCGATGGCGAGTACCAGCACTGGAGCGCCGCTCCGTCGCCCTACGTCTCGCTCACCGTCGATCTCGCGGGACCCACCCTGGCCGCCCTCGGCATCGACAAGGCGCTGGACCTCAACTCGCCTGCGACGCCACCGGGCTTCGTGAACACCTTCGGCTTCCGCGTCGGCGGTGAGTACCGCGTGTCGGAGCGCTTCGCCGCGCGGCTGGGTGGGTACTACCGCCCCACGCCGGTGCCGCTGCAGAACGTGGCGAACAGCAACATTCTCGACGGCAACGCGGTTGGCCTGGCGACGGGCATCGGCTTCAACTTCAGCGACCCGCTCGAGATCTTCGCGCACCCGGTGCAGGTCGACCTCGCCGCGCAGATGACGTTCATTCTGCAGCGCGAGGCCACCAAGCCCTCGTTCGATACGCTGCCGTCCTACACGTACTCGGCGCGCGTGTTCGGCGGCACCGCGATGATCCGGTACGACTTCTAAGTCTTCGGAACCGGTCGAAGGTTCAGGATGTCTGCACGGTCCCGGTCGTTAACGGATCTGCTGCGGTAGGCTCCTGAACTCCACATGCGTCGCGCCCTCATCGGTCTCGCTGCGCTCGTGCTCCTCGGCATCGTGGTGGGCGTGTGGGTGTCGCGATCACCCGAGGTCGAGCAGCCGCAGGTTCAGATCGATGACACGCCGCCTCCGCCCACCTTCAAGCCGGTCGAGGTGCGCGCTGCCAACGACCAGGGCCTGACCCTCGCGGGCATCGTGCGCAGCGCAGACGGGCAGCCACTTCCGGGCGCGACGATCATGCTCGCGTCGACGGAGCAGCAGAGCCTGGTCTCGATTCACTGCGGCTTCTGCAACGAACTCATGTTGTCGTGCCGGGCGCGAGAGACCGCCAGCGCCATCGGCCACTTGATGAACGAGCACCAGGGCGAGCTGACGGCCGCTGCGACCACGACCTCGGATGCGCAGGGGAAGTTCCGCTTCGAGAAGCTCGCCGGCATCTCGTTCACGGTCTGGGGCAGGGCGGTGGGGCATGGGCTCGGCGTGAAGGAGCGCGCTGCGCCCGGCGATCCCGTCGAGCTGTTCCTTCCCGGTCCACGAAGCCTCGCTGGTCAGCTGCGCGACGAAGCAGGTCAGCCGGTTCAAGGCACGGTCCGGGCGGTCTCGCGCCGCCTTGCAGAGGTCGTCACCGTTCAAGCCGACGGCAGCGGACGCTTCTCGTTCGACTCGCTGGGCGAAGGCCCGTTCTACGTTCACGCGTCGGCGCAGGGCTTTCTGCCCGCGGTGCGCTCGGAAGTGCAGGCCGGGCCCGACGCGGTGCTGTTGACCCTGGTGAAGCCGCGCACGCTCGAGGTGCGGCTGGTGACGGTCGAGCAGAAGCCGATCACGGGCACGGTACGCCTCGCGGGAGATCACCTCTCGAAGGATCTTCCAGCCAAAGACGGCCTCGCGATCATCAACGAACTCTCGCCGGGCAATCTCATGGCGTCAGCGATCGCGGGAGAGCTGTCAGCCGCTCCGAAGTCGGTCACGTTGTCGGCGCCGACGACGCGCATCACGCTCGTGCTCGACAAGGGCGGGCGGCTCGCCGTCACGGTGCTCGATGATCAGGAACAGCCCGTCACCGACCCGACGATCGAACTCCTGACCACGAACGGCGAGCCGATCTCTCGCAGGAAACTCCAGACGGGCGAGCTGTCGGTGCTCGGCCCCGTCGCAACTGGCGACTACCTCGTGCGCGCGACGGCCGATGGCTACGGCTCGACGACCGTGCCCGCGAAGGTGACGGTGGGCGAGACGCCGCTCGAGATCACGCTGAGCCGGGGCACGCTGATCGCCGGCCGAGTCATCGACGAATACGGCCGCGCTGCGCCTGGAGTCTCGGTGCTCATCTCTCCGCTCGGCGAGTCGGCGATCAGCGGGCCTGATGGTCGCTTCAAGGCCACCGTGCCATCGCCGGGGCTCTACTCGCTGCAGGCGCATCACTCCGACTGGGGGGGCGGCGAGGTGAAGGTGGCGGCGCCGAAGACCGATGTGGAGCTGCAGCTCGAGCCGCGCGCGGGTTGCGAGATCACCGCCATGCAGAACGGCCGCCGAATCGAAGGCGCGAGCGTCGTCATGTTCACCAACGACGGCAACTTCCGCAGCGATCGCGTCTCGGGCGCTGACGGCGTGGTGCTGATGCGCGGCATGCCGCCGAACACGTACACGGTGCTCGCGACGCACCCCGACTTCCTGCCCTCTGATCGCCAGACGGTGAAGGTGGAAGACGGCCAGCTCCTCAAGGTGACGGCCGAGCTGAAGCCGGGCGCGAACGTCGTGGGGCAGGTGGTCGACACGCTGGGCGCTCCGGTCAGTGGCGTCTCGGTGGGCGTGATGCCCCGCGGAACCGAAGCGGTGACGACCGACGCGACGGGGAACTTCACGCTCGGTCCGCTGCGTCCCAACGGTGTGTACGCCGTGCGCGTGAGCCAGCGTGGCTTCGACCAGACCGATCGTGTCACTGCGACCGCAGGTGGCGCTGCCGTGAAGGTGACCGTGCGGCGCCAGCCGGTCTTCCGTGGCCGTGTGCTCGGCGCTGGCCAGCCGCTCAAGCGCTTCCGCATCGATGGGCACGAGATCTCGTCGAGCGACGGCACCTTCGAGCACCCGCTACCGGCCTCCGACGATCGCGTGATCGTCACCATCGAGTCGGCCGGCTTCGAGCCGCTCATCGCCGATCGGCCCAACACGCCCGATCTGGGTGACTTCGATCTCAAGCGCACCCCGCAGCTGACCGGCATCGTGCGCGACGAGTCGGGTGGGGTGGTGGCCGACGCGGTCGTCTCGTGTGACAGCTGCGAGCAGTCGGTGATGACGGGAGCCGACGGCCGGTTCAGCCTGTCGCGCCCGCCCTACCAGTACCAGGTGCACCTCGTGGCGAAGAAGGGACGGCGAACCGCCACGCACGTCGCGACCTCCGACAACCTGCAGGGCATCGAGCTGACCCTCAAGCCGGGCGTCACGCTCTCGGGCACCGCGTGGCTCGCTGACGGCACGCCGGCGCGGGGCGTCGAGATCGCGGGCCTGCACACCGATCGCAGCGAACCGGTGTCGGTGGTGACGGGCGCCGACGGCTCGTACTCGATGGAGGTGGCTCCGGGTGGCTACCGCTTCGTCATGAACGGGCCGGGCGTGCCGCGAGTCTCGGCCGATCCCGTCGCGCTCGTCACCGAGGTTACAGGCGCCCAGACCCGCCTCGACTTCGGCCCCGCGCCAGGCACCAGCACCGTCACCGTGCGCCTCAAGCCCGAGCCCGGCCACGCGCTCTGGCTCGTTCGTGGTGACGTGCGGGTGGTTGGGAACCCTCCGATGGAGCTCATGCGATCGTCCTGGGCGCAGATGGTGTTCCAGCCGCTGACCGATCGCGTGACCCTCAGCGGCATCGTGCCCGGCCGGTACACGCTCGTCTGGTCAAGCTTTCACGCGGCGTCGGAGTCGGGCCCCGCGATCGTGCCGATCGATGTCCCCTCGCAGGCTGAAGTGAGCCTCGTTCGATGAGCACCCCGACGCCCTCCAGGCTTCCGCTGATGGTGGGTGGTGGGCTGGTCGTGCTCGCGATCGGGCTCGGCGCCTCCAAGCTTGCGACGGCTCCACCCGACAATGACGACGAGCACGTCGCGACCGGGGAGGATCCGACGGGTCCGAAGCGTCACTCGAAGTGGTTCTGGCAGAGCGACGACGACCTGCCGGCGCCTGACTCACAGAGCGACCGGCCCATCGCAAAGCTGCCCAGTGCGCGTGGCTTCAAGGTGCTCGACGATCAGGACGCGCCCATCGTCGGTGCGACAGTGAAGATCCTCGGTTCGCCGATGATGATTGAGGGCAAGGGGGGGGCCGACGATCATGACCTGGTCGAGTGTGATGACTATGAGCACCTCACGCGGGGTGCGGCCGACCTGCGCAAAGCCGGGCATGCACCAGGCCTGCTCGGAGATGCCACCTCGAGCGAAGAGGGGTTGGTCTCGTTTCCTGTGCGCGCGTGGCCCCGGTCAGTGGTCATCGTGGTCGAGCGGCCTGGCAAGCCGCAGTTCGTTCAACTCGATCTCTACGAGACCGAGTTGGTGCGCGTCGTCGATGTGCCGAAGCCGGCCGACGTGGCTCTGACTGCAATGGACACGGCATCGGGCGATCCGCTGGAGGGTGTTCGGGCGACGGCCCTCGATCTCGCCACCGGCGTGGTGACCGAACTGCGCAGCGACTCGAGCGGTCAGGTACGTCTCCCCGGTGGCAAGCCACACTGGATCATCCTCGAGCGTGAAGATCGGTTTCCCGTCGCGATGTCGATCGATGGCTCGTCGCCCGAGATTCCGGTGGGCCTCAGCCGCCCGGGGTCGGTGGAGATCTCGGCACCGGCGTCGCTCGGCTCCTTCGGTGTCGAGGTGATGAAGCGCCACCGCCGCACCGTGAAGATCTCTGACGGCAGAGGCCTCATCGAGCTGCAGCACCCCGGCTATGTGTCGGTGCAGGTCGTCGAGCCTGGCTACCTCGGCAGCGGAGAAGGCGTGCTCGAGGAGGGCGCGCGGCTGTTGCTCTCGCTTCAGGTTCGCCGCTCTGGGCGGTTGTTGCTGACGGTGATCGACTCGATGGGCAACCCGGTGCCTTCGGTCTCGGCGACGCTCACCTCGCCGTCGAACACCGTGAGCGCCGAGGCGTACGAAGAGGGCCAGCGCCTCGAGCTGGGTCCGATGGCCGAGGGGCCGGCGGTGGTTCGGGTGACCGCTCCCGGGTTCAGGTCGCGCGCGCAGTCGATCGAGCTGAAGCCGGGAGACACCGATCTCGAGGTCGTGCTGGCCGAGGCGCCGTTCATCGCAGGAAGGGTCGTCGACACGAAGGGGCAGGCCGTGGCCGGAGCGACGGTTCAGGTCCGCGCCGATCTCCCCAACGATCCCAGCGGAGCAGTCACCGACGAGACCGGCCACTTCCGGCTGCACGTCGATGAAGAAGGTCCGTGGCAGGTCGAGGCGGTGGGCGAGGGTGGCGAGATCGCCCGCGCGACGGCGCAGGTGCCTGGACCCGAGGTGGTGCTGACGCTCGAGCCGCTCGGCAAGCTCGTCGTCACGGTGATCGGCGTCGATGGCCGGCCTGCCGAGGCGGTGCGCGTGATGATCGCCAGCGCCGAGAGCCCCGAGCCCGACTTCGGAGAGACCACCGAGACGGGCCAGCTCACCTTCGAGCAGCTGGTGCCGGGCGAGTTCCGGGTCGAGGTCGACGGCGCGGGGAACTCAGATGACTTCCTGCCCGCTCACGCCACCCAGGCCATTCGCAGCGCAGAGACGGCGCAGTTGACGATTCACCTGCAGCCGGCCGCGCAGATCGTCGGAAAGCTGATCGACGAAGAAGGGGCTCCCGTCACCTACTCGATGCTCAGCGTGAAGGGGCCGCGGCAGCGCATGGCCGAGACCGACGAGCAGGGCGCCTTCACCCTCACGGGCCTCGCGCCGGGCGAGACCGTCGAGCTCGTGTTCGAAGGGCAGCCCACCGCGAAGCTGATCCCCGCGACCTTGAAGCCGGGCACGAACCAGACAGTGAAGGTCGTGTACCCGCCGATGGTGTCAGGGCGGGTGGTCGACGAGGCCGGGAGCGTGCTGGCAGCCTTCACGGCGAACGGTTCGATGTTCGAGAGCGATGATGGCCGGTTCGAGGTCGAGGCTGACGTCGACGGGTTGATCATCATCGAAGAGGCCACCGATCGGCTCTGGGCGCGGGTCGAGGTGAAGGGCCGCAAGGACGTCGGCGACGTGGTGCTGAAGCGGTTCGAGCCGTTCACGGGAGTGGTGGTCGACGAGAGCCGTCAGCCGATGGCGTCGGTGCGCGTGGTGTCGACGGCCTTCTCGCTGAGCGAGGTGTTGACCGACGCCAGAGGGCACTTCGAAGCCGACCTGATGGATCGTGAGAAGGGCTTCACCGTCGAGGCGCGGGTTGGAGATCTGGGCACGATCGTCGAGGTGCCGGCGGGGAAGACGAACGTCGAACTCGTGCTGTTGCCGGCGACCCGCGTGGAGGGCACCGTGCGCGGGGCTGGTGGCCGGCCGCTGGTGACCTCGGTGATTGCCCGCGGGCCCAGCGGTGAAGAGGTGCAGGTCGACACCGACGCGCAGGGGCAGTTCTCGATCGCCCTCGCGCCCGGTCACTGGTTCTTCGGCACACGCGCCTCGCGCTCGTCGAAGTCAGTGGTGATCTCGGGCCGGACTCAGCGCGTCGAGCTCGGGGTTCCCGACGATGCTTGCGAGATCGTGGTGCGAGGCGTGCCGATTCCGAGCTCGGTCATGCTGGTGCCTCCCGGCCTCGAGTGGAGCCCCGGACCTGATCTGCTCTACGAGATCAGCACCGTGCCTGCAGGGGTGGTCGCGCTGGGCGCCGACGGTACCGGCTTCGTGGGCCGCGGTGTCGCGTGTGGCTCGTGGCGCGTGATGGCGCTCTACGGCTCCGAGGTCGTCAGCTCGAGCGTGTCGCTCACGCGAGGCCAGCCCTCGATCGTGACGGTGAGCGCTCCGAGCCTGGCGGGGGTCGGCGACTCGATGGGCATGAACCACGTCTCGGAGCGAGGCTTCACCGAGACCATGGAGAACCTCGAGCGCGGCCAGCGGACCATCGACGAGCTGATCCAGCAGGGGCTGCAGAACAGCCCCGATCAGCAGATCATCGAGTGAGTTTGGGGTAGTTCCCGTCTCCATGACGGAGCCCCTGTCGGGTCGGAACATCGCGGTCGCGGTCGGTGGCGGCATCGCGGCGTACAAGGCCTGTGACCTGGTTCGTGAGTTGCGGCGCGCCGGAGCCGAGGTTCGCGTCGCCATGACGAAGGGCGCGTGCGAGTTCGTCACGCCGCTCACGATGCAGAACCTGTCGGGGCACCCGGTGTTCACCGACACCTTCGACTCCTCGCAGGATCAGCACTACGGCCACCTCACGCTGGCAAAGTGGGCCGATCTGTTCGTCATCGCTCCGGCGACGGCCGATCTGCTCGCGCGCATCAAGGCGGGGCTCGGCAATGACGCGGTGACGACGACGCTGCTCGCCTTCCGTGGCCCGGTGCTGCTTGCGCCGGCGATGAACACGGCCATGTGGGATCACGCCGAGACGCAGGCGAACGTGACGGCGCTGCTCGCGCAGCCGAAGTACCGCATGGTGGGGCCGGCCTCGGGGCCGCTGGCCGATGGTGACGTGGGCATGGGCCGGCTCGCGGAGTTGAAGGACATCGTGCAGGCGACGATCGCGCTCGCGGTGAACGGTCCCCTCGCTGGCAGGCGCGTGTTGATCACCGCGGGGCCGACCCGGGAGGCGCTCGATCCCGTGCGGTTCATCTCGAACCCCTCGACGGGGAAGATGGGCCTCGCAGTGGCCGAGGTCGCGCGTGCGCAGGGAGCCATCGTGACGGTCGTGCTCGGGCCAGTGGAGACGCCGGCGCCGAAGGGCGTCGAGGTCGTTCGCGTGACGACGGCTGACGAGATGCTGGCCGCGGTGATGGCGCGCGTGGAGTCCGTCGACGTCTTCGTGGCCGCCGCCGCCGTGAGCGACTGGAAGGCCGAGAAGGTGAGCCCGGTGAAAGAGAAGAAGGGCGACGGGCCGCAGACGATCACGTTCGTGCGCACCCCTGACGTGTTGGCCACGGCCTCCGCGAAGGTCCACGGCAACGCCACGCGTCCACTGCTCATCGGCTTCGCGGCCGAGACGAACGACGTCGAGACCTACGCGAAGGGGAAGCTCGAGAAGAAGCGGCTCGACCTGATCGTGGCCAACGACGTGTCGAAGGCGGGCGCGGGCTTCGGCACTGACACCAACGCGGTGATCGTCTTCGATCGCACAGGTGAGGCGCTGCGCAGCACGGGCACCAAGCGCGAGGTGGCGAAAGATCTCTGGAGCCTGCTTCACCCGCGCCTCCACTCGACGCAAAGGGTAGGGTGAGCGCGATGTCAGACGAACTGAAGGAGATCGCCACCGAGCTTCGCCGCCACCTCGCGTGGCAGGAGGCCGATGGGTCTCGCTCGATTCTCGGAGAGCGGGTCGTCAAGCAGGCCGCGGCTCCGGTCGCGAAGCCTGCCGCCGCTGCGCCGATCGCGAAGCCCGCGCCCGTTCAGGCGAAGCCTGCGCCTGCTCCGGTGATCGCAACGCCGCCCGAGGCGCCCATCGCCCGCCGCCCGCTCGACGAGATTCGCCGCGAGCTCGGAGACTGCCAGCGCTGCAAGCTCTGCAGTGGCCGCAGCACGATCGTCTTCGGCTCCGGCAACCCGCGCGCAGAACTCGTCTTCGTCGGTGAAGGCCCGGGAGAAGAAGAAGATCGCCAGGGCGTGCCCTTCGTCGGCAAGGCGGGTCAGCTGCTGACGAAGATGATCGAGGCGATGAAGTTCACGCGCGACGACGTGTACATCTGCAACGTCGTGAAGTGCCGCCCGCCGAACAACCGCAACCCCGAGTCCGACGAGATCGCGGCGTGCGAGCCGTTCCTCAAGGCGCAGCTCGCCTCGTTGCAGCCGAAGGTGATCGTGGGGCTGGGCAAGTTCGCGACGCAGACGCTGCTGCGAGATCAGACCTCGATCACCCGGCTGCGGGGCCAGTGGCGCGAGTACCAGGGCATTCCGCTCATGCCCACGTTCCACCCGGCGTACCTGCTGCGTCAGCCCGAAGAGAAGCGGCTCGCGTGGCTCGATCTGCAGGAAGTCATGAAGCGCTTCGGCAAGAAGGGACAGCAGTGATGAAGGGGACGATTCAGCTCTTCCAGGTCTTCGCAGGGTCGCTCGAAGGCAACCCGCTCAACGATCCATCGACGCGCACGATCCCCGTGTACCTGCCGCCCGGGTACGCCGAGAGCCCCGAGCAGCGCTACCCGGTCGTGTATTTCCTGCATGGCTTCAGCGGCAACGGGCTGCAGTGGCTCAACACGTCTCCGTTCACGCGCACGGTGCCTGAGCGGCTCGACTACCTCATCGCGCAGCAGGGCCTGCCGCCGTGCATCGGCGTCTTCGTCGACGGGTGGACGTCGCTCGGCGGCTCGCAGTGGATCAACAGCGAAGGCATCGGCCGCTACCGCGACTACGTGGCGCGCGATCTCGTCTCGTTCGTCGATCGCACCTTCCGCACCGTCACCAAAGGCACCGCACGGGCGCTGCTCGGCAAGTCATCGGGCGGCTACGGAGCCCTCGTCATCAGCCGCTTCCACCCCGAGCTCTTCGGGCACATCGGCGTGCACTCGGGCGATGCGGGCTTCGAGTACTGCTACCTGCACGAGCTGCCTCAAGCGGCGGGCCCGTTGCTCAAGGCGGGTGGCATCGAGAACTGGTACCGCGACTTCATCAACCGCTCGCTCGCCACGAAGATGAAGGGCGAAGATCACACCGTCATCAACATGCTCTGCATGGCGGCCGCGTACTCGCCCAAGAAGGGTGAGCCGCTGGGCATCGAGCTGCCGATCGATCTGCAGACGGGCCGGCTGCGCGTCGACGTGTGGAACCGGTGGCTCGTGCACGACCCCGTGCGGTTCACGCCGAAGCACCTCGACGTCTACAAGAAGCTCAAGACGATCTTCATCGACTGCGGCACGCGCGATGAGTTCAACCTGCGCTGGGGCGCGCGGCTGTTGTCAGAAGAGTTCCGCGCCGGTGGGGTCGAGCACGTGCACGAAGAGTTCGAAGACGGGCACATGGGCGTGAACTACCGGTTCGAGCGCTCGCTGGGCTACCTGCTGCCCCGCCTCGAGCGCAGCTGATCTCACCGCCACGTCGTCGGCACCGAGCGATACGAGTTCGCGACCGTGAGCCGGTAGGGCACGAGGCTTCGATCTCCGCCCTGCAACAGCCAGCCACGCGTCGTGGGCGCTTCGAACTTGATCAACAGCGCCAGCACCGAGACGGTCGAGCGGCCCGGCATCAGGTTCGCGGGATGAAAGCCGGCGGGCAGGTCGGGCAGTCGCACGGTGAACGGCGCTCCGGGTGCTGAGTAGACGCGCCAGTACGTCGTCTCCATCGACGAGATCTGCAGCTCGAGCGTGTCGAAGTCGGGCGATTGCGCGTTGGCTCCGACGGTGGCCAGCGACGAGCCGGTCGTCTGGAGCCGGGTGAGCTCAGGCAGCACGGCAGTCGACATCGAGGTCGCGAAGGGGTCCGTCATCCACTGCGTGACGAAGAAGGGGCCGCCTGTCGGAATCGAGTGCCGCATGCGGTTCGGAGCGAGCGCATCGACGATGCCGATGCCCGTCAACGTCGCTCCGCTCCTCGAGACCACGCCCGATTGCACGAACGCCTCGGCCCCCGGCGTCAGATCGACGTAGTGCGCGACCAGACCAAGTGACTGCGAGGCCATCAGCGCGTTGCCAGAGAACAGGCCGGCATCGGCGGTGACGAACGTGTGGGTCGTCGCCTGGAACGTTCCGGGCATGGAGGGGAAGGCGAGGTCGAGCGTGACGGCTCCGCCATCGGGCCGAGCCACCGTGCCCTTCGTCCAGTTCACCTCGTTGCCCAGGCTGTTGAACTCGATCGCGACGACGGTGATCGGCTGCGTCGAGGTCGTTCGATAGCGTGCCGCCCAACTCGAGCCGGTGACGGGCATCGGGGTCACGCCATCGACGAGATCGAGCTCGACGCGGTTGGCCGGGCTGCTCTTGCCAGTGATGGTTCCGCTGATCGGGAACGTGTCGAGGACCGAGCTCGTCGGGTCGATGCGCACCTTCGTCGGCAGCTCGTTCGTGATGCCGAGAATCGAGACGGCCTCGTGCCCCGCGGCGACGACGGTGAGATCGAACGGGCGCTCCGAGAGCGGCCACGCGACCGAGAACTCCCCGCTCAGGTTCGAGATGATCGTCGAACGCATCGTCGGGCCCACCAACAGCGCGTACGCGCCAGCAAGGGGCCGCGAGACCCCGCTGGTGATCGAGAAGACGAAGTTCGGCGTGCCCGCGTCGACCGGCACTCCGGCATCAGGAACGAACGGCGGGCCCGCATCGAAGGGGTCGCTCGAGAAGCAGTCATTCGCGCGCACCTCACCGTTCGAGGTCACGTACGCGAGGTGAACGTGCTGATCGCGACCGACGGCGATGGCGAGCGACTCGCTCGAGTTGCGGTTGACCAGGGTGGTGGAGATCGGCCCCTGCCAGGTCTGGCTCGTGGCGGTGGTCCATCGAACGACGGCGGGACTGGCGAACGCGACGGCGATGGTCCCTGTGTCGAGGTCGAGATCGGAAGCGACGAACAGCACGTCGGCGATGGGCACCGCCGGCTGCATCACTACGCCGAAGTCACGGCTCGCGAAGAGCGTAGGGCTCATGCCCGCGACCCGGGCAGCGTGAAGGGCGGTGACGCGATCTTGCCTGTCGATCAACAGCTTCAGCTGACCGATCGGTGTCGCCATCGGCACGGTGTGCAGCAACTGCGGCAGGTCGAAGCGCGCGGCGGCCCTGCGATAGCGCTGGAGCCACGTTCGTGCGTCCACGGCGCGGTCCTGCCAGAGCACGAGCAGGTCTCCGTTCGAGAGCACTGCCGTCTCGTAGTCGAAGGGGAACCGGGTCTCGAAGCCGAGCCGGTACTCGAAGGCGGGCTCCCAGCCGGTGGCATTCTTGTACGCGATCGTCAGGCCGCCGTTCGTGACGCGGGTCGCGACGACGTGGCCGTTGACGCTCGTGGCGATGCGCAGCCTCGTCACCGGGTCGCCGGTCAGTGGTGGCAGCGTCACCCAGCTCGAGGTCGCGGCGTCGGAGCTGCGCACGTCACTGCTGTTGGTGGCCCAGGCGAAGGCCCCCAGGTCGTTGCCGCTGACGCGAGGAGAGCCGCCGCCGAACGTGGTGCTCGCCAGCGGCACGCCCGAGAGCCCGTCGATCATCACGGCATCTCCATCTTCCGCGACGAAGGCGAGCGCGACGGCGTTGTTGCCGGCTCTCGCCACCGAGGTCGCCGCCTGGGCGCGAGTCGAGAAAGACGAGCTCGCGCTCAACGTTCCACCGTCGAAGAGCGAGGCGAAGCTGCCAGCGCGCGTGCTCCACGCGAAGAGGCTTCGCCCAGCGCCCAGCGAAGCGCCCGTGACGAACTCGGCGCCTCCGTCAGCGAGCACGGTCGCGGGCTGACACACCGTCGGCGCCACCGCCAACACCGTCACCGAACGTGACGTCATGCCGCCCGGGCCGCGAGCCTCGAGCGTGTAGATCGTCGACAGGCGCAGGCCGACGTCGACCGAGGTGCGGCCGGTCACGTTTCCGACGCCGCGGTCGATGACGAGGGTGTCGGCGCCAGTCACGCTCCAGGCGAGCCTCGTCGTGCCACCGTCGGCTGGTACCATCGGCGGCGTGGCGGCGAAGAACGCGATCTCGGGCGGCAGCACTGGAGCTGGCTCCACCGTCACAGCGGTCGTTGCAGTCACGCTCCCTGTGGCGTTGGTCGCCGTCAGCGTGAAGGTGGTGTTGGCGAGCACCGTCACCGGCGCGTTCATCTTCCCCGTCACGTCACCAACGCCGGGAGCGATCGACGCGCTCGTCGCTCCCGTCACGTTGAAGATGAGCTGGCTGACCCCGCCGTCAGACGGAACGCCGGTCGGGCTGGCGAAGAAGGCCTGAATCTGGGGCAGGGCGCCGGCATCGACGAGCCCTGCGTCGTCCATCATCGCGGTGCCGCACCCGCCGCAGCCGCTCAGCAGCGCGACCAGCGCGCAGCCCAACCCCCGTTGAGTCGTCATGCCTGCGAGTCTACTTCGCGAGGAAGTCCGAGATCGTGTCGAGGAACTGATCGCGCCCCTTGCCGAGGCGAATGTCGAGGCTCGTCACGTCGAACGTCAGCACGTCGATGCCGTACTTGTTCTGCAGCACCATGGGGAACGTCGCGTAGTAGCCCGACAACCCGCGAAGGAACTGTGACTGGATTCCCTTCTCCTCTTCGCGGCCGCGCTTCTTGATGCGATCGAGCAGCACCTGCACGTTGGGCACGTCGAAGCAGATGACCTTGTCGGGGTGCGCGATGGTGCGGGTCGTTCGCTGGAAGTACTCGAAGTACAGCTCGAGCTCGCTGTCGGTCATGAAGCCCAGACCGTGCAGGTACTTCGCGAAGATCTCGGGGTCTTCATAGAGCGTGCGATCTTGAATGCAGCTCTTGGCGACCTTGTGAATGAGCTCGTGGTGCTCGACGCGGCGAATGAGGAACTCGAGCTGGAGCGTGAAGCTCCAGCGCTTCATGTCCTTGTAGTAGTCCTTGAGGAACCGGTTATCGATCACCGGCTCGTCGAAGAGCTCGAAGCCGAACTTCTGGCTGATCATCTTGGCGGCGGTCGTCTTGCCCGCGCCGATGTTGCCAGCCATGGCGATGAAGAGCTTGCGGCTCAGCTTCACCTTCTTCGGGCGCTTCTTCACCGAGGCAGCCGCAGCGGCCGCTTCGATGGCCGAGATCTCTGGCGGCGCCGGTGGAGGCACCGCGCTGAACGCCGGCTGCTTCTTCTTCGCGCTCATTTCGTCCAGTCCAGCACCACCTTGCCGCTCTGGCCGGTGCGCATGGTCTCGAAGCCGCGCTTGAAGTCGCTGATGGGCACGTGGTGCGTGAGCACGGGCGACACGTCGAGGCCGCTCTGGATCATCGCGGTCATCTTGTACCAGGTCTCGAACATCTCCCGGCCGTAGACGCCCTTGAGCACGAGGCCCTTGAAGATGACCTGGCTCCAGTCGATGGCGATCTCGCTCGGAGGAATGCCGAGGATCGCCACGCGCCCCCCGTGGTTCATGGCCTTGAACATCTGCTTGAAGGCCGCGCCGTTGCCGCTCATCTCGAGGCCGACGTCGAAACCTTCGACCATGCCGAGCGACTTCATGACGTCGTCGAGCGACTCCTTGGCGACGTTCACGGCGCGGGTGGCGCCCATCTTCTTCGCGAGGTCCAGGCGGTACTCGTTCACGTCGGTGATGACGACGTGCCGAGCGCCGATGTGTTTGCAGATCGGCACGGCCATGATGCCGATGGGGCCGGCGCCGGTGATCAGCACGTCTTCGCCGACGACGTCGAACGAGAGCGCCGTGTGCACCGCGTTGCCGAGGGGATCGAAGAAGGCCGCGATCTGATCGGGCACTTCGTTGGGCAGCTTGAAGACGTTGAACGCAGGAATCGAGACGAACTCGGCGAACGAGCCCTGGCGGTTGACGCCGAGGCCGATGGTGTTGCGGCAGAGGTGGCGCTTGCCGGCGCGGCAGTTGCGGCAGTGCCCGCAGGTGATGTGGCCCTCGGCCGAGACGCGATCGCCGATCTTGAAGCCGGTGACTTCGCTGCCCAGCTCGGCGACCTCACCCATGAACTCGTGGCCGATGCCCATGGGCACGGGAATGGTGCGCTGGCTCCACTCGTCCCAGTTGTAGATGTGAATGTCGGTGCCGCAGATGCCCGTCTGGCGCACCTTGATGAGCACGTCGTTGGGCCCGCACTTCGGAACGAGAAGCTCCTCGAGCCAGAGACCGGGTTCCTTCTTCGACTTGACCAACGCCTTCACGGGATCACTCCGAGCTGTTTGCCGACCTTGGTGAACGCGGCGATCGCGCGGTCGAGCTGCGCGCGGGTATGGGCCGCCGACATCTGGGTACGAATACGGGCCGCGCCTTTGGGCACGACGGGGAAGCTGAAGCCGATGACGTAGATGCCCTCTTTGAGCATCTCGTCGGCGAAGCGCGAGGCGAGCCCGGCGTCGCCGATCATCACGGGAATGATCGGGTGGCCTTCACCCGAGAGCGTGAAGCCGACCTCGGTCATCTTCGTGCGGAAGTACGCGGCGTTCTCGCGCAGCTGGGCGCGGCGGCCGTCGCTCTTCTCGAGCAGCTCGAGGCAGGCGAGGGTGGCGTGCGCGATCGCCGGCATGAGGGAGTTCGAGAACAGGTACGGGCGCGCGCGCTGGCGGAGCAGCTGCACGATCTCCTTGCGGCCCGAGACGTAGCCACCCGAGGCGCCGCCGAGCGCCTTGCCGAGGGTGCCGGTGATGACGTCGACGCGGCCCATCACGCCGCGCAGCTCGTGCGACCCGCGCCCCTTCTCACCCGTGAAGCCGACCGCGTGGGAGTCATCGACCATGACCATCGCGCCGTACCGCTCGCAGAGTTCGCAGATGCCCTTCAAGTTGGCGATGACGCCGTCCATCGAGAAGACGCCGTCGGTGACGACGAGCATGAAGCGGGCGTTGCCGGCCTTCGCTTCTTCGAGGCGGGCCTCGAGCTCTTTGAGATCGTTGTTGGCGTAGCGAAAGCGCCGGGCCTTCGAGAGGCGCACGCCGTCGATGATCGAGGCGTGGTTGAGGGCGTCGGAGATCACGGCGTCTTCTTCACCGAGCACGATCTCGAAGATGCCGCCGTTCGCGTCCCAGCAGGACGAGAAGAGAATGGTGTCTTCGGTGCCGAGGAAGGTGGAGAGCTTCGCCTCGAGCTGTTTGTGGACGTCCTGGGTGCCGCAGATGAAGCGCACCGAGGCCATGCCGTAGCCGTGCTGATCGAGGCCGGCCTTGGCGGCGGCGACGAGCTCGGGAGCGTCGGCGAGGCCAAGGTAGTTGTTGGCGCAGAAGTTCAAGACCTCGGGGCCGCCCTGCACGGTGATGGTGGCGCGCTGCGGAGAGGTGATGACCCGCTCGGTCTTGTGCAGGCCCTGCGCCTTGATGTCGTCGAGCTGCGACTGCAGATGCGCGAGGAAGGCGGCGTTCATGGCGCGCGCGACGTACCACCGAGCGCCCTGATGGAGAACGTCAGCGAGCTGACGGGTTGCGTCAGCTGCGAGGTCAGGCCAGAAGGGCGGCTCATGGGCTTCAAACGATCGATCCTGGTGGGGCTGTTGGCGGTGTCGTGTGGAACGAGCTCGGTTGCGACCGAGTGCACGATCGGCATGACGACGTACAAGGGCGAGGCGACGAACCCCGCTCCTGAGTTCGGGGTGTGTCAGGTGTGCACGCCGACGTTGAACCCCAACGGGTGGACGAACGCGAAGGTGGGCACGGCGTGCGGCATGTCGCAGGTGTGCCTGTCGGGCGGGCGGTGCGCGCGGGCGTTTCGGAAGCTGACGGGCACGGGCACGAGCACCTGGTACGACGTGGGCGGCACGGCGGGCGAGGTCTGGGTGGTGGGCTCGGCGTCGCGGGCGCTGAAGAGCACCGATCAGGGCGCGACGTGGAGCACCTTGTCGTTGCCGGGTCTGTCGACGCGCTACGGCGTATGGAGCCCGTCGGCGGGGCACGCCTTCATCGTCGGCGCGGGTGGCTCGGTGCTCGAGACGACGAACGGCGGAGAGTCGTTCACGGCGCTCCCGTCGCCGATGTTCAGGGTGCTGAAGGGCGTCTGGGGCACGGGGGCCGAGCTGTTCGTGGTGGGCACCGACGGCTTCATCGGCAAGAGCACGAACTCGGGCCAGGCGTGGACGACGCTGCGCTCGAGCAGTGATGGCGGCGTGCAGCTGACGCTGAACGCGATCTGGGGCGACGAGAGCGGCATGTTCGTGGTGGGCGACACGGGCACGATTCTGCGATCGACGAATCGCACGACGTTCGATCGTGTGCCGTTGAGCACGACGATTCCGTTGGCTGGCGTGTACGGCACGGGGCAGAGCGTGTTCGCGGTCGGCGCGGGAGGCACGGTGCTGCGCACGAAGGATCGGGAGAAGTGGGAGCTGCTGGTCACGCCGATTCGCCAGGACCTGACCGACGTCTGGGGCGTGGGCTCCGAGGTCTACGTGTCGACGGAGCAGGGGCTCGTGTATCGATCAGCCGATGACGGCATGACGTGGTCCGAGCTCTCGTCGGCCGGCGCTGCGACGGTGTACGGCCTGTGGGGCTCGTCGACCGATGATCTCTACGCGGTCGGCAGCTCGGGCGTGGTTCTTCGGACTCCGTAGTCAATCACTACACCTCAA
>JBEOKA010000350.1:0-4568 GCA_040275325.1 Myxococcaceae bacterium
GCCCGCTGGGTTCCTCAACGAGGCGAGCGCACACCTGCCCTTCGGCCGACTGGGGCGCGCCGATGCCTTGTACCGGTTTCACCTCGGGCCCCACCTGGGCTCGCTCACGGGCGTCGGGCTGGGCGGCACCTCGCTCATCAACGCAGGCGTGATGCTGAAGCCGAAGCAACTCTCGGTGTTGCCCGTCGAGGTGGCGCGTGGGGAGGCATTGGAGGCGGGCTACGAGGCCGCGAGCGCCGCGCTCCGACCTGCGCCCGTGCCCTCGCGTCACGAGTTCAGCCGCAGCCGCGCGCTGATCAGGAGCGGCCACGCGCGCTTCGAGCGGGTTCCCCTGGCGGTGAACTACGAAGCCGGCGCGTCGTCGGCGGGCGTTCCACTCGAGGCGTGCACCCACTGCGGGAACTGCATCACCGGTTGCAACGTGGGCGCGAAGGGCTCGCTCGATACGAACTACCTGCCACTCGCGGTGCGACACGGCGCTGAGCTGTTCGTGGGCGCCGACGTGCTGCGCGTCTTTCGCACCGAGGGGCGCTGGGCGGTCGAGGTCTCGTTCGACGAGCTGCGCCGGGAACGGTTCGAAGAGACGCCGCTGCGGGTGACGGCGGGCGTCGTCGTCATCGCCGCCGGGGCGCTGGGCTCGACCGAGGTGTTGTGGCGCTCCAGGGCGCGCGGCCTCGCGGTGTCATCGACGCTGGGTACGCGCTTCTCGGGCAACGGCACGATTCTGGGTTTCACGGTCGGCACCGCTGACGAGATGAACGCGCTCGGGGAGGCGAGCCAGCGCTCCAGCGGCACCGTCGGCCCCACGCTCGTCGGCATGTTCGACCTTCGTGATGGCGAGCAGCCCATGGTGATTCAGGACACGGCGATTCCCCGGCCGCTGCGGGCGATGGCGCGCGGGCTCGCGGGAGCCATCGGCCCGGGCTCGAAGCGACGGCTGGTGGCCTGGTCGGTCACCGCAGGCGATCGGGGCGCGGGCCGGCTCGTGGTTCGTGGCGGGCGGCTCGAGCTCGACTGGCCGCACGTGGGGCGCGAGCAGATGGCGCGCGCCGTCGACGAGCAGCTCTCGCGCCTCGCCCTCACCCTCGGCGGAAGACATCGCCCGAATCCGGCGTGGCGCTGGCTGCCCGGAGCGCCGCTCATCACCACCCACCCGCTCGGCGGCTGCGCCATGGGCGAGCACGGCGCTGATGCGGTGATCGATCATCACCATCGCGTCTTCGCGGGCAACACGGGTGAGGTGCATGACGGCCTCTTCGTCTGTGACGGCTCGGTGTTTCAGGGAGCGCTCGGCACCAACCCGCTGTGGACCATCGCCGCGCTCGCCGAGCGGTGTGCCTCGAGCATCATCACCTCGATGGGCCCGCGCGCCGCACCAGTGCGCCCCGCACGAGCCGAGCGCACCACCGGCGTGTGTTTCACCGAACGAATGACTGGCTGGCTGAGCCCCACGGCCGCGCTCGAGCCCGCGCCGTCACCCCAGCCTCCCGACGCCACGCCGTTCTCGTTCCTGCTGACGGTGGAGTGGCCCTCGGTCGAGGCGCTCTCGCGACGCGCCGACGTCGTCGCGGGCTCGGTCGGCACGCTGCGCTGCCCCATGCTCTCGAACGAGCCCCTCACCGTCGCGCAGGGCCGTTTTCAGCTCTTCATCGACGCACCGAACGGGCAGCGCATGCAGCACGAGTTCATCGCGAGCTCGGTGACGGGCGAACGGTTTCTCTGCCTCGGGCACAAACGCATCGAAGACGACCCGGGCCCCGACCTCTGGCACGACACGCGTACGCTCTTCGTCGAGGTCTTCCGGCTCGACGGCGAAGCGCGCACGCTGGTGGGCCGTGGCGTGGTGCAGACACACCCGCTCGATCTCGCGGCGCAGGTGACGACGATTCGCGGCGTGACGTCGTCGGTGTCGGCCGATCTCGCGGCGCGCGCGTCATTCCTCGCCACGTTTCTGGGCCGCGTACGCTCGGTCTACGGCGGGCTGATCGTTCCGCTCGTGCGATGAGCTGGTTGACGTCGCCCTTCAGCCGTCGCTAGCTCGCGCTCCATGCTTCCGCTCGCGACGATTCTGCTCGACCCGCCCACGACGTTCATGGCGGGCGCCATCATCGCGCTGCTCAGCACGAAGCTGATTCGCAAGTCGGGCGCCGTCGAGGTGTGGCGGTCGGCGACGCTCGGCGCGGCCTGGGCCGTCGTCTACGGGCTCGCCGTCGGGTGGATGTACTTCATTCGCACCGACTGGATGTACGTGTACCTGATGGACACGACGAACGTGCCGCTCGTGCCGACGTACCTCGCGTTCTTCGTCATCATGCTCGCGTTCGGGTTCGCTGGAGCGCTGGCCGTCGGCCACCTCGTGCTGCAGAGCAAGCTCTCGTGGGCCATCGCGCTCACGGTCGCGTCGGTCTTCACGTTGGTGATGATCTTCGTGCTCACCGGGCCGCAGTACGTCGTCATCGGCACGACGAAGGAGTACTGGGCCGGCGTCGCGAAGAAGCTCGTCGACGACCCCGAGGCGATGCGCGCGGTGAACGGCATCACGCTGGGAACCATCGCGGGCTCGTTGCCGATTCTCTTCCTTCGCGTTCGTGACCTGAGGCGCGCGTGAGCCAACCTGCTCCACCGAAGCCGCTGCTCGAGCGGGTCGCCGTTCAGTACTTCGCGCGGCGCAGCGAGCGGGTGCCGGTGCCGGTGACCGAAACCGCCGATGCGGTGCACTTTCTCAACCCGACCGAGCGAGCAGCGATGCGGGCCGTCGCGCGCGGAGCCATCATTCGGGCCGCCATCGCCGGAGCGATCTCGGGGCTCATCTCGGCGGTGGCCGAGGTGTGGGCGACGCCGCTGGCTCCCGAAGGCACGCCGCTGCTGTCAGAGGGCTCATTGAAGTTCTGGGCCATCGTCGGTGGCGCGACCGCCATCGCGTCGATCGCCGAGATTCTCTTTCTCTACTGGGACATTCTTCGTTCGACGCACGAGCTGGCGCGCGCAGCCGGGCTCGAGCTGTTCGGCGCCAACCGCAAGGCCAGTGACGCTGCGCTCGCCGACGCGCTGGCCCGCGCCGCCCTCGAGCTGCCCAACCCCATCGATGACCCACGCGGCATCAACCCGAGGCGCGAGTCGTCGAAGACGCGGCTGTTGTTCGCTTCGCTCGCGTACAAGGCGAAGGTCGGCGTCACGAACTTCCTGGTGAAGATGCTGCTGCGCCGCGTGCTGGCCCGCGTGCTGGTGCGAGGCACCTTGCAGACGCTGTTGCCCTTCGTCGGCGTGCCGGTGACCGCGCTGTGGAACGCGCTGGTGACGTGGTGGGTACTGCGAGAGGCGCGTATTCGCGCGATGGGCCCGAGCGCGTCACAGGAGCTGGTCGATCTCATCTTCGCAGACGCTCCGACGTTGTCAGACGAAGGGCGCATCTCGGCAGCGCGCGCGGTCGCGGCCTCGATCGTTCGCACGCAAGACCTTCACCCGAACCTCACCGCGTTGCTCGACGAGGTGATGATGCACGTGAAGCACACCGGCAACGCCGAGCTCGACGACGTGGGGGAGTTCCTGGCTGGGCTCAAGAAGCTGCCGCCGGCCGAGGTGCGGGTGAGCCTTCAGGTGCTCGCCATCGCGTGCATCGTCGATGGGCGCTTCACTGCGCGAGAGAAGCGGCTGTGGACTGACGCCCTGGCCGCAGCAGGCCGGCCCATCGAGCTCGAGGGCATCGAGCGGCTGCGCGCCGAGTTCGTGCGTGGGCAGGGTGTGGCCGACGACGTGATTCGCGCGATGTGATCGTCATTGCCCGCCGTCGGGTGACCAGGTGACGAATCCGCCATCGGGGTAGCGCCACGGGTGGCCCCAGAGATCCATCGCGCATCGAGGGGCCTGCTCGAACCAGTCGTTGGGCGGAGGCTGACCCGCGTCCCACTGCTCGATGGTGCGGCCTCCGTCAGGCTCGGTGGTGAGGCGATAGTAGGTGTCGCGGCAATCTGGACCTTCGACGAGGGCCAACCACGTCCACGTGCCCGACGGCGATGGGTCGATACAGAGATCGCTCGCCGACCCGCACGCTGCGTTGATGCCGACTCCACTGGGCTCGGCGTAACGCACGTTCGGGAGCCTGGCGTAGTCGAGAGCGAGTGTGCGCAGGTTGAGCGGTCGAAAGCTGACGTAACGCCACTCAGATGTGGAACTCGCGCTCGAGACGCTGCCGCCGTAGGTCTGATTGAGACAATCCCAGGCCGAATAGGTGCCTGCCTGCAGCGCTGCGACACCGAGAGCGTCGAAGCCGACAATCAGCTCGGGCACGTACTGTGGAATGAACCCGACGGGAATTCCGGCATCGCGGAAGTCCCAGACGAATGAGCTCTCTCGCTCCGCGCGCAGGTAGTCGGAGTCGCTCACCATGAAGTCACCGGTCGCCGCGATCAGCGCGAGCTCGACCCACTCGTTGGCACGCCGAGGCCTCGCGAGCTCAGGTGCTGTCGTGTACGTCGGACCAGGGCAGTTCAGCACTCCAGCGTCGCGTGCGCCGGCATCGACCGTTCCCGCATCGACCGTTCCCGCATCGACCGTTCCCGCATCGACCG
>JBEOKA010000351.1:0-60158 GCA_040275325.1 Myxococcaceae bacterium
CCTCTGCGCTACGCCTCCAAGTTTGTCGGTTGGGTGGAATCATGCGACGGGCGAGTCGGTGATCGTCGTAACTCGAGGCGCCGACTGCTCACTTCCCTGCGACGGATCGAGCATTATCACCCTCGGTCCCCCCGACTCTATTGCCTGCATTCCGCTCCGATTCGGGATCAGGGTGTCGAGTCACCCAACCACGGCAACCCTGTATTGGCAGGACGGCGAGTTCCTGAATTGGCGTGCGAATGGACGAGAAGTCTCTTCGCTGGGTTTGCCCTCGAGCGCTGCGCTTGAGCCAATGCCGACACTGTCAACTGAGGCATTCCGCGTCATCAGAGAAGGTCAATCCTACTCCCTGACGCTCGCTCCTGACGGAGGCCTCGGCCCTGCGCTCCCCCTCACGCCCTATCCCTCTCATTGGGCACCTGGGCGCGGGGATACCGTTCGTGTCGTGAACCCCACGGCTGACGGGCTCGACTACGTCGAGTTCTCCGTCGACGGCGGAGCCCTCAATGCAGCGGGTCGCCAGCATCTCAACATCGCGACCGAGCAGTACATTCTCTCTCAGCAGAAGGGAGAGCCCGTGTTGGTTTGGACTGAGGCAGATGAAAGGGAAGTGCGGTTCTTCGGACAGAAGCTCCTCGCGCAATAGCGCCGGGTGCGATCGCGTTGCCTCATGCGCGCTGACGGACTACGTGCCGCGCATGGCCGAGAACTTCATCTTCACCATGCAGGACCTCCGGAAGGTCAAAGGAGGGAAAGAAATCCTCAAGGGCATCTGGTTGTCCTTCTTCCCGGGCGCGAAGATCGGCGTCATCGGGCCGAACGGCTCCGGCAAGTCGACGCTGCTGCGAATCATGGCCGGGCAGGATCCCGAGTTCATGGGCACCGCGCGCCCCGACCCGAAGGCGAAGGTCGGCTTCCTGCCGCAAGAGCCCGTGCTCGACGAGACCCTCGACGTGAAGGGCAACGTCGAGCTCGGCGTGAAGCCCATCAAGGACCTGCTCAAGCGCTTCGACGAGGTCTCGAACAAGCTCGGTGAACCCGACGCCGACTTCGACACGCTGCTGGCCGAGCAGGGCAAGCTGCAAGACGCCATCGACGCCGCCGGCGGTTGGGAGCTCGACCGCAAGCTCGAGATCGCGATGGATGCGCTGCGCCTGCCTCCGGGCGACGCCGACGTGAAGAAGCTGTCGGGTGGTGAGAAGCGCCGCGTCGCGCTCTGCCGCATTCTGCTCGAGAAGCCCGACCTGCTGCTGCTCGACGAGCCCACCAACCACCTCGACGCCGAGTCCGTGCAGTGGCTGCAGCTGCACCTGCGCGACTACACGGGCACCATCGTGTGCATCACGCACGACCGCTACTTCCTCGACGAGGTCTGCCAGTGGATTCTCGAGCTCGACCGCGGTGAAGGCGTTCCCTGGAAGGGCAACTACTCGTCGTGGCTCGACCAGAAGAAGAAGCGCCTCGAGCAGGAAGAGAAGGCCTCGAGCGCGCGCCAGAAGTTCCTCGAGCGTGAGCTCTCGTGGGTGTCGTCGAGCCAGAAGGCCCGTCAGGCCAAGTCGAAGGCCCGCCTCGAGCGCTACGACGAGATGCGTGAAGAGTACGAGCGCGAGAAGAACAAGCAGTCGACCGGTGAAATCTTCATTCCTCCCGGCCCGAAGCTGGGCGGCAAGGTGGTCGAAGCGAAGGGCGTGCGAAAGGCGTTCGGCGATCGCCTGCTGTTCGACGACCTGAACTTCAAGCTGCCGCCCAACGGCATCGTCGGCATCATCGGCCCCAACGGCGCCGGCAAGACGACGCTCTTCCGCATGATCATGGGCCTCGAGAAGCCCGACGCCGGAGAGCTCATCGTCGGCGAGACGGTGAAGCTCGCGTACGTCGACCAGTCGCGTGAAGCGCTGCAGGGCGACCAGTCGGTGTTCCAGGAAGTGTCGAACGGCCTCGACCAGCTCGACCTCGGCGGCCGCATCGTCGCCTCGCGCGCGTACCTGTCCTGGTACGCGTTCAAGGGCGCTGATCAGCAGAAGCGCGTGAAGGACCTCTCGGGTGGCGAGCGCAACCGCGTGCACCTCGCGAAGCTGCTCAAAGAGGGCGGCAACCTGGTGCTGCTCGACGAGCCCACCAACGACCTCGACGTCGAGACCATGCGCTCGCTCGAAGAAGGCCTCGAGACGTTCGCCGGCTGCGCCGTGATCATCAGCCACGACCGCTGGTTCCTCGACCGCGTCGCGACCCACATTCTCGCGTTCGAAGGTGACTCGAAGGTCGTCTGGTTCGAGGGCAACTTCCAGGACTACGAGGAAGACAAGAAGAAGCGCCTCGGCGCCGACGCGTTGATGCCCCGCCGCATCAAGTACCGGAAGCTCGAGCGCAGCTGACGCAAACTGTTTCTCATTCTGGTCAATCGGCCGATTCTGACTAGAATGAGAAACACCATGCCGGCTCCTGCTCCCCCCGTTGGAATCGCGGTGACGCGCACGCTCCGCGAGTTCGGCGAGCGCATTCGCGCCGAGCGCAAACGGCTGAAGCTGAGCTCGGTGACCACGGCCGAGGCGGCGGGCATGTCTCGCGTCACGCTTTTCCGCATCGAGAAGGGTGAGCCGTCGGTCGCGGTCGGTGCGTACTTGAGCGCGCTCGACGCGCTGGGGCTCGCCATCGACCTCGGGCCTGCGCAGAAGAAGCCCGCTGCTGCGGTTCGGCTGCCCGCGAAGATCCGTGTGTCGGCGTGGCCGCAGCTCAAGCGCCTGGCGTGGCAGCTTCGTGGCGATGCGACGCTGAGCCATGAAGAAGCGCTCGAGCTCTATGAGCGCAACTGGCGGCACGTCGACGAGAAGGCCCTGACGACGAAGGAGCGTGCGCTCATCGACGCTCTGCTCGCGAAGTTTGGGCGGGAGCGTCTGCTTGTTTGAGCGTGCTCATCACGTGCGCATCGCGACCGTGCTCGAGGCCCTCGACGCCGAGTGGCTCGCCACACACGGCTGCTTGTTCGGTGGCGGAACGGCCATCGCGCTCTCGTGCGGCGAATTTCGGGAGTCGCTCGACATCGACTTTCTCGTCTCAGACCGGGCCGGGTACTCGGCGCTTCGGCAGAAGTTGACGGGGGCTCGTGGGCTCACAGCCATCACCCGCCCCGGCGCACCCTTGAAGTCCGCCAGCCAGCTTCGAGCTGATCAATACGGCGTGCGAACCATGGTCGAGGTCGAGCGAGTGCAGATCAAGCTCGAGTTCGTCGCCGAAGGTCGCGTGGACCTCGAGGCGCCCGGCCCGAAAGACCGCATCTGCGGCCTCGCTTGTCTGACCCGAGCGGACATGGCGACGACGAAGCTGCTGGCGAACAGTGACCGTTGGGCAGACGACTCGGTCTCGAGCCGCGATCTGATCGATCTCGCGATGCTCCAGCTGCCCAGGCCAGCCCTGATGCTGGCCCTCGAGAAGGCGACGGCTGCATACGGCGCGTCGGTCGAGCGTGACCTCGAGAAGGCCATCTCGCGACTCGGAGCACGAGCGGGCCGACTCGAGCACTGCATGGCAGCGCTGAAGATCGACCGCGTGCCACGTGCGGTGCTGTGGCGGCGGATCAAACGACTCGTTCCCTGAGCTTTGCCTTTCCACCGCGCACGTGCGGCCCCCGACCCGAGACGACGCGCTCGAAGATCGAGGCCTGGGCGAGGGCCTGCGACTGACGGCCTGACGGGAACGTTCAGCTACACTGAAGCCACCATGGTCCCCGCCGCCGAACGCGTTCGTGTCTTGAAAAGCCTCGCGCTCTTCAGCGGCCTCGCCGACGCCGACCTCGAGCTCATCGCCGCGAAGCTCACCGAGGCCTCGTTCGACAAGGGCTCGACCATCTTCCGCGCGGGCGACCCGGGCGACTCGATGTTCCTGCTCGTGCGCGGCAAGGTGGCCATTCGTGACCGCTCCCGGCTACTCGTCACCATCGCGGCGCCCGAGTGTTTCGGTGAGCTCGCCGTGCTCTCTCGAGACGAGCGCAGCGCCGACGCCATCTGCGACGAGTCGTGTGAGCTGCTCAAGCTGCGCGCCAACGACCTGCACGACCTGCTCGCCACGCGCCCTGCCCTGCAGCACCAGATGATGCTGGCCCTCGTGCGCCGCGTGAAGGAGGTGGGCAGTCGGCGGTGATTGTCGGAATCTTCCGACAGCGGAATTTTTCACCGATGGTTTACGAGGGCCGACGGGCCGTTACACTTGGCGCTCCCCATGGCCTTCGGACTCTTCGGCAGCAAAGAAACACCCATCGAGCGCCTCGCCTCGGGGAAGGTGAAGAACGAGCAGGAGAAGCAGCAGCTGCTCGCGAACCTGGGCTCGCCGTCGGCCGACGAGGTGATTCCCCTCATCCTCTGTGACGACAGCACCGTGCAGGGCCGCGGCGCGCAGATCTTCGTCACCAGGGCGACGCCCTCGGCCATGGGCACGCTGCTCGACGAGGGGCTCGGCAAGAACGCCATCGGCATCGTCTCGAAGGTCTTCCAGAAGTGCCGCGACGACATGGTGACGGCGACGCTCGCGAACGCCATGGCGCGCCCACGCGCCGATCTCACCCGCAAGCTGTGGGAGCTCGCGCTCGACCTGCAGCCCGGCGTGAGCGACCCACTGCTCGAGCGCGCCGTGAAAGAGGCTCCAGGCCCGCAGCGCGTCATCGCCATTCGGCGAATGATCAAGACGAAGGGTGTGCCGGCGCTCAAGCCACTGCTCCTCGAGGCGGCCGAGAACCGCGAGGTCTCGGTTCGCAAAGAGGCGATGACGCACCTGTCGACGCTCGAAGGCGACGACGTCTTCTCGGCCATGCTCGAGCGCCTCGGCGCCGACGACAGCAGAGAGCTGCGCGACATCGCCGGCGCGTGGCTGCAGCGCTACATCTCGAAGGCGCCGCCCGACGTGCGGCCCCGCGTGCTGGGCAAGCTGCTGCTCGCAGGCACGCCCGAGCAGCGCACCACGCTGGTGAAGAGCATGTTCTCGCAGGGCAACCCGGCCGACCTGCTCTTCGGCGTGCTCGCGTTCTGCAAGACACTCACGGGCCAGCAGCACCGCACCGTCATGGAGTCGCTGCAGACGGTCGGCAAGTCGCTCATTCCCCTCGCGGTGCAGCTCTTGAGCAACTCCGACGCCGACCTGCGCGTGCAGGCCGTCTACCTGCTCGAGGCCTACGAAGACCCCGCCACCATCGGCCCGATGCTGCAGATGTTGAACGACCCCGACTGGTGGGTGCGCATCGTCGCCTGCGAGACGATGGGCCGGCTGAAGGAGCCGAAGACGGTGCCCGCGCTGCAGCGCATGTTGTCCGATGCCGACGCGCGCTGGGCCGCCATCGACGCGGTCGCCACCATCGGCGGTGCCGACGCGGCCGCGTCACTCATTCCGCTCCTCAAAGACCCGATGCCCGAGGTGCGCAGCGCGACGGTGACGGCGCTGGGCCGCGTGAAGGACCCGCGCGTCGAGCCCGCCCTCATCGAGGTCGCGAAGACCGACGGCTCGGTCGACGTGAAACTCAAATCGGTCGAGGTGCTGCGTGCGCTCAAAGGCGCCGGGCCAGGCTCTGGCGCCGTCGTCGCCTCGAAGGACCTCACCAAGCCCATCGAGCGGCTGCTCGCCTTCGCGCGCGAGAAGGGCGCCAGCGACCTGCACCTGACGCCGGGAGAGCCGCCGCTCATGCGCATCAACGGCGCCCTCGTGCGGCTCGAGTCGCCCAAGCTCGACAACGAGCAGGTGCGCGTGATGCTCGTCGACCTGCTCGACCCCGTGCGCGCGCCGATGCTCGAGAAGCACGGCGCGGTCGACTTCTGCTACCCGATTCCCGGCGTGGGCCGGTACCGCGCCAACGTCTTCAAGATGAAGCGCGGCTACGCCGGCGCGTTTCGCTGCATTCCCAACGTCGCGCCCACGCTCAACCAGCTCGGGCTGCCCAAACGCCTCGCCGACCTCGGCACCCTGCACCAGGGCATCGTGCTCGTCACCGGCCCGGCCGGCTGCGGCAAGACGACGACGCTCACCTCGCTCATCGACCTCATCAACGAGTCGCGCCACGCGCACGTGCTCACCTTCGAAGACCCGGTCGAGTTCGTGCACGTCTCGAAGAAGGCGCTCATCAACCAGCGCGAGATTGGCAAGGACTCGGCCAGCTACGCATCGGCGATGCGCGGCGCGCTGCGAGAAGACCCCGACATCATCGTCGTCGGAGACATGCGCGACCCCGAGACGATTCGCCTCGCGCTGCTCGCCTCGGAGACGGGCCACCTCGTCGTCGCCACCATGCAGACGACGGGCGCCGCCGCCACCATCGACAAGCTGGTCGAGTCGTTCCCCGCCGAGGAGCAGCAGCAGGTGCGCACCGGCCTCTCGGAGTCGCTCAAGCTCATCGTGTCGCAGGTGCTGGTGCCCCACGCCAACGGCGCCGCCCGCATCGGCATCTTCGAGCTGCTCACCAGCACCTCGTCGGTGCGCGCGCTCATTCGTGACGGAAGAACGCTGCAGCTGGCCAGCGCCATGATCATCGGCCGCGGCGTCGGCATGCAGACCATCGACGGCTCGCTCGAGGAGCGCTACCGCGCGGGCGACATCACCTTCGAGACCGCCATGCAGTACGCGCAGAGCAAAGAGAACTTCTCGAAGCTGGCGAACATCACCGTGGGCAAGCTGGGCGCGGCGCCGGCTCCAGCAGTAGCGGCCCAGAAGCCCGCCCAGCCTGCGCCGGCGGGTGTGCGGAGGCCGTCATGAGCAACGCGCCGGGGCAGAACCTCGCGAGGCAGACGCCCGGCGAGCGCCTGGTGCGCGTGAACGACCGCATCGGCCGCTTCCTCAAGCTGATGAAGGACTGGGGCGCGAGCGACCTGCACCTCTCGGTCGGGCGCCCGCCGCTGTTCCGCGTCGACGGCGTCATCAGCGAGGTGCGCTACCGCAGCCTCACCGACGGCGACTTCCGCACCCTCATCGAGCCCATCACGCCGCCCCACCTGTGGAACCAGTACGAGCGCACCGGCGACGTCGACTTCGCGTACGACCTGCCCGGCGTCTCGCGCTACCGCGTGAACCTGTTTCGCCAGCAGCGCGGCATGGCGGCCGTCTTCCGCAACCTGTCTTCGACGCTCGTGAGCATCGACCGCCTGAACCTGCCCGAGCAGGTGCACCGCTTCGTCGAGATGCGCTCGGGCCTCGTGCTCGTCACCGGCCCCACGGGCTCGGGCAAGTCGACGACGCTCGCCGCCATCATCAACGAGATGAACACGAAGCGGCCGCTGCACTTCATCACCATCGAAGACCCCATCGAGTTCGTGCACGAGAACAAGAAGTCGATGGTGTCTCAACGCGAGGTGGGCACGCACACCGAAGGCTTCGCGCCGGCGCTGAAGGCCGCCATGCGCGAGAACCCAGACGTGGTGCTCGTCGGCGAGATGCGAGACCTCGAGACCATCGACGCGGCGCTGTCGGCTGCCGAGACGGGCACGCTCGTGTTCGGCACCCTGCACACCAACTCGGCCGCGAAGACCATCGACCGCCTCATCAGCGCCTTCCCCTCGGAGCGCCAGCCCGGCGTGCGCAACACCCTCTCGAACGTCTTGCGTGGCGTGCTCGCGCAGCAGCTGCTGCGCAAGAAGGTGGGCGGGCGCATCGCAGCCGTCGAGGTGATGTTCTCGAACTTCGCCGTCAGCTCGATGATTCGTGAAGGCAAGACGCACCAGGTGAACGGCGCCATCGCCCAGGGGAAGAAGGACGGGATGATCGCCATGGACGAGACGCTCAAGGGCTTCGTCGAGGACGACCTGGTCGACCACCACGACGCGCTCGACAAGGCCGTCGACAAGGACTTCTTCCGGCAGTTCCTCAAAGAGAAGGGGCTGCTCCACGAGGTCGACGACGCGCCGGCGGCGCCGGGCAAGAAGTAGTCACCGCGCCTTCTCCCGTGTTCGCGTCTCGCAGCCATTCATGACGTCGGTCGCG
Source organism: Myxococcaceae bacterium (assembly GCA_040275325.1). Classification (GTDB taxonomy): domain Bacteria; phylum Myxococcota; class Myxococcia; order Myxococcales; family Myxococcaceae; genus Xiheimicrobium. The sequence continues at coordinate 7,951 of JBEOKA010000351.1, forward strand.
AAGCCGTCCCCAGCCGGCGTACGAGCTTTCCCAGCTCGACGAGGGTGATGGGCACCAGCCCGACGCCGACGCTGAGCAGCAGCACCCGCCAGCTGAAGGGGCCGAGGCCGAACAACCGCTGCGTCAACGGCATTGCCAGCAGCGCGACCTGCAACAGCGCCGTGCCCAGCACCACGCCGATGAGGCGCAGGTTCGTGAATGAGCCCACCTCGACGAAGGTGCGGGTGAAGCTGCGCGCGCCGAACGCGTTGAAGACCTGCGCGAAGACGAGCGACGAGAAGGCGACCGCGCGGGCGTGCTCGAGGGTGTCGCTCGACAGCTGCAGCCGGAAGGCGCTCAGGCTGACGGTGCCGACGAGCGCACCGACCGAAGCGATGGCGAGCCACTCCCGGCTGCCCAGCATCGGCTTCGACTGCGCCTTCGGCGGCCGCGACAGCACCTCGTCGCCGGCGGGGTCCATCACCAGGGCGAGCGCCGGGAAGCCGTCGGTCACGAGGTTCACCCACAACAACTGCAGGGGCAGCAGCGGCAACGGCCACCCGAGCGCGGCGGCGACGAAGAGGGTGAGCAGCTCTCCAGCGTTCCCCGCCAGCAGGTAGCTGAGCGTCTTCTGAATGTTGTCGGCGATGCCGCGGCCCTCTTTGAGCGCGGCCACGATGCTCGCGAAGTTGTCATCGGCCAGCACGAGGTCGGCGGCTTCGCGCGTCACCTCACTGCCGCCGACGCCCATGGCGATGCCGATGTGCGCCTCTTTGAGCGCGGGCGCGTCGTTGGTGCCGTCGCCCACCATGGCGACGACGTCGCCCTTCGCGGTCAACGTTCGCACCAGCAGCAGCTTGTCTTCGGGCGTCACCCGCGCGTGCACCAGGGCGTTGGGCTCGTCCCCCGGCAGCAGCAGGCCCAGCTCCTTCGCGATGGCCTCGGCCGTCTCACGCGCGTCGCCCGTCGCCATCACGGTGCGCACGCCGGCCCGTCGCGCCGCTGCGACCGCCACCGTCGCCTCGGGCCGTGGCGGGTCTGCGATGCCGACGAGGCCGAGCAGCGTGAGCGCCTCTTCTCTCGGGCCCCTGCCCCTCGCGACGGCGAGCACGCGCAGGCCCTTCGAGCCGAGCGCCCTCACCGCCTCGGCCGCGCCGTCGGTGCCTGCGACGCACAACGGCAGCACCGTCAGCGGAGCGCCCTTCACGTGCAACACGCCGTCGGCGAGCAGCACGCTCATGCGCTTTCGCTCGGCGTCGAAGGGGTTCACGTGCACGCGCGGGTTCTTCGGGTCGGGCTCGAGCGACAGCCCGCGCTTCTTCGCGGCGACCAGCAGCGCCAGCTCGGTCGGGTCTCCCACCCCCCACGTGCCGCTGGCGTCGAGTGACGCCTCGACGTTCACCACCACGCTCGCGAGCACCTGCTGCGCGTCGCCCCACACTTCGCGCAGCTCCATCTGCCCGGTGGTGAGCGTGCCGGTCTTGTCGGTGACGATGACGGTCGCGCTGCCCAGCGTCTCGACCGAGCTCAGGCGGCGCACCAGCACGTGCCGGGCGGCCATGCGTCGCACGCCGATGGCGAGCGCGATGGTGACGACCGCAGGCAGGCCCTCGGGCACCACGGCGACCGCGAGCGAGACCGACGAGATGAAGACGTCGAGCCAGGGCAGGCTTCGCAGCGCCCCCATCGCGGCGACGAGCCCGACGACGCCGAGACACACCACCAGCAATGTGCGGCTGAGCTTCTCGAGCTGCAGCTGGAGCGGCGTCTTCAGGTCAGTGGCGGTCTCGAGCAGGCTGGCGATCTTCCCGAGCTCGGTGCGCTGGCCCGTCGCGGTCACCACGGCGCGCGCGGTGCCGGTCGCGACGGCGGTGCCCATGAAGACGCGGTTCGAGCGCTCGGCCAGCGGCGCCGAGTCGGCCACGGGGCGGGTCGACTTCTCGCTGGGCAGGCTCTCGCCGGTGAGCATCGACTCCATCGTCGAGAGCCGATGCGCCTCGAGCAGCTCGGCGTCAGCTGCGACGACGTCGCCCGCCTCGAGCACGAGCACGTCTCCGAGCACCACCTCGGCCGCGTTCAGCTGCACCACCGCGGCGTCTCGAAGCACCCGGGCTCTGGGAGCCGTCAGCGCACGCAACGCCAGCACCGAGGCCTGGGCACGAAACTCCTGCACGAAGCCCACCAGCGCGTTCAGCAAGACGATGGCGACGATGGCGACGGCTTCGACGACCTCTCTCAAGGCTCCAGAGACGACGGCGGCCACGAGGAGGAGCCAGATCAGCGGTGAGGTGAACTGGCTGAGCAGCAACCTCCACCACGGCGCGCCTGGCTTTTGCGTCAGCGCGTTCGGGCCGGCCGCCGCCAACCTCGCGGAAGCCTCGACCTGCGTCAGGCCGCTGGTGACCGAAGCCGTCATGCCGACTGATCAGTGCAAGCCACTCGCCGCGGGCAGGAAGCTCAGAGCATCGAGCTGCCGGGCAGGTACTGCACGATGTCGGCGGTCACGTTGCCCACCACGAACTCGGCGCGCGCGCGAACGACCAGCTTCTTCTCGTCGGCGGTGTACCAGACGAGAATGTTGCTCTTCGTCGCCGCGTCGCCCTGAAAGTCGGTGGTGATGCTGACCCGGTACGCGCTCGTCTCGCCGAGCTTCGTGGTGATGGTCTCTTTCGCTTCGACCGTCGCCCTCATCTGGTACCACTTCGCGCCGGTGAAGATGGGCAGCTCGTGCACCGCGCCGACGACGATGTCGCGCGAGCGCAGCCAGAACGACGCAGACGCGAGGTCCATGGTGCCGTCGGGCACGTCGTAGGTGACGTCGTACGGGCCCTGCCCCTCCTTCTTCTTGTGGGCGAAGACCTTCTGAGGCTCCTGGTTGAAGCGGAACTGCTCTTTGCGGCGCAGGCGGTTCTCGTCGATGAAGTAGTCGACACCGACGGACTTCTTCTGCGCCGGGTCGAAGTAGCTGACGAAGCGGTCCTTGATGGGGAAGACGTTCGCGAGCGAGGTCGTCTGGCCGACGCAGACGAGCGGCAGCACCCGCGCGCCGTACTGGTCGGTGCGAAGGCCGACGGTGATCTGCGCGATGCCGCTGGGCACCCCGAGAAAGCTGACCTCGTACGTCGCCTGCTCGCCGGGCCCGAAAGGCACGGGCTGCGTCAACGCGAACGCCGAGGTGGTGACGAGCACTGCGACCGCCAGCATGAGCCGCTGCATCTGAGTTCGACCTCCAGACCGGCAAGCGTGTCGCGCCGGCATGACATCGACGTCAGCGCTTCGGGCCTATTCAGACCCTCATTTCAAGGCGTTGGAGCCGACTCGAGCAGTTCGAGGCTGAGGTTCACGCTCCGCGGCAGTTGCAGCTCGAGGGCCGAGCGGTCGTACGGCGCCCAGTGGCGCTCACTGACTTCGTTGCCGAGGTCGAAGACGTTGGCCACCACCGCGCCAGCGCGCAACCGCCAGCCACGCCCGAGCTCGAAGTCGTACCCGAGCCGCAAGTCGACCTCGACCTGGTAGTCCTCGCGCCACCCGACGAGGGGAGACGAGATCTGCATGGCCGAGCCGCGGTTCGAGCGCAGGCGCGTCGCCACCTGCCCGTCCTCGACGAAGGTGTCGAAGAAGCCGAAGGGCTGCCCATCCTTGTAGAAGACGGCGAACGAACCCCACAGCGCGCGCCACAGCCGCACCCCGCCAACCACCTTCAAGATGAAGGCGCGGTCGGCGTCCGTGTTCGACAGGCTCCGGTAGCGGGCATTGGGGTTCGCGCCCAGCCAGTCGATGAGGCCGATGTCGTTGCCGAAGGCGCCGTTGCCGAAGGGCGGGTGCCCGAAGAAGTTCGCCGCCGAGAAGCCCGCCGAGAAGAAGCCGTTCTCGTCGCGCACCCGCGAGACCTCGAGCTGCACCTGCCCGCCATAGGGCGTCTCGTTGAGCGGGTCGTTCACGAGGCGGTAGCGCGTCGGCGCGCCGTCGAAGAAGAAGATGCCGCCGCTGAAGTGGCCGAACTGCTCGGAGGCGCCATCGAAGGTGAGCCGTGAGAGCCCGTGCCACGCCTTCGCCATCGCCTGCCCGCTGACCTTCCACTTCGCGCCGAGCTGGCTGGTGATGCCGAACGTCGCCGAGAGAATGCTCGGGCCCTGCAGCTGGCCGATGGTGGTGACGTCACCGCCCAGCGTCTGCACGAGGCGGCCATCGGCGCGGCGCTGCGTGGCGGTGAAGTGGCCGGGCGTGAGGGCGAGCGCGTTCTGCGAGGTGATGGAGAGAGGCGTTCGGCCCACCGAGAGGAATGGCTCGAACCAGCGCACGACGTGGCCGATGGCCATCACCTCGACGCCCACGTCGGGCAGGAACAGCCCCGACGTGCCCGCCGCGTTCGCGTGGTTGACCACGGCGTAGCCATCGACCGCGAGCTCGAAGCGGCTCCACCGAAACGCGCGCGAGTAGCCGAGGCGGTGCGAGCCGATGACGGTGGTGGTCGCCCTCGAGCCGACGGTGACGCTGCCCATCGGAGCGCCATCGAGCGTGAGCGCGTGCGTCTGCGTGCTGCCGCCAGTCCACCCCAGCACGCGCGTGTCACTCGACACGTAGGCGTCGTGCACCGCGTAGCCCAGGTCGACGCGCACCGAGTTCATCGCGCCTGTCGGGTGGAACGGGAAGAAGCCCTCGCCGTCGACGTCGAGCACCTCTCGCGAGAAGTTCCACGCGTTGGCCGAGAGGCGATCGTGTTTCCAGGTGAGGCCCGCGCGAAACCCGCCCGAGGTGAAGCCCAGCATCAGCCCGCCGCTGCGCAGGCCGAGCGTCTCGTCACGGGCGTAGCGCCGCTCGGTGAAGAGGTTGTCGCGTTGGCGAAACTCCGAGAGCAGGTACGCGCGCCACGCACGGTCCGCCGGGGTCAGCTCGGCGATGCCTGACACCCGCAGCGCGCGCTCCTCGAAGGGCACACCGGCCTGCTCACGAACGGCCGTCGGGAACGACTGGTGCCGGCGAACGTTGCCGTCGACCTCGAGGGCCGAGCGCAGCGTGAGGGCTCCAACCGTCTCGGTGTCGAGCAGGCTCGCCTGCAGGCGGCCCAGAAAGCGGCGCCGGTCTTCTTCGGGAGGCGTGCCGCGATTTCGGGTGTGCTTGCTGGTGATGAAGTCAGAGATGGGCTCGGCGCCGGGCATGGTGCCGCCCACGCCGCCGACGCCGAACGAGACGCGCGCGCGCCTCGAGGGAGCGCCCGGCCGTGGCGTGACGCCGTACCTGATGCCGCCGCCGAAGCGGTTGAACGAAGACTCGGCCGTCACGAGCTCGAGCTGCGAGAGGAACGCCGCGGGCACCTTGAAGGCCGACGCGCCGTCGAAGAACGGGTCGGTGACGTTGAAGTCCTCGAGGCGAAACTCGCTCCACAGCGCGGAGTTGCCAGCGATGGAGAAGCGCTCGTGCTCGATGTCGGAGAAGCCCATGCTCTCTTCGAGGGCGAACAGCGCCGGCAGGAAGACGCGCGAGATGACGTTGCTGGTCGACGACTCTCCCGGCAGGCGCGACATGGAGTCGGCGTCGAGCACGAGGCGGTCTGACAGGGCGATGCCGCGACGCTCCTCGTGCGGGGCGGCCTCCTGCGCGAAGGCGAGGCTGGCGACGAGGCAGCTGACGAGCGCAGAGGATTTCATCGAGAAGGGGCGGCACCTTACCCTTCGACCACGAGAGGCCACGCAAAAGCGGAGCCGTGGTTCGCAGCTCCTTCGAACTGCGACTTCACCGTCGCGGTGAATCGATCAGGCGGCGCGAACCCAGGCGCGAGCCTGCTCGGCGGCCAGCCACAGGTACCACTCGGCGCGGAACAGCCCGAAGAAGGTGCGCGGCGAGAGCCCGGCGGTGAGCAGCTTGAGCGTCTTCTGCTGCGAGCGATAGCCGTCGAAGACGCGGGCCTTCAGCTCGAGCTCGGCGTCGGTGATGCGAAGCGTCGCCACGTCGGGTGCAGTCTCGGAGCGAAACCCTGCTCCCAGCGCGAACGAGAACGGTGGCGGTGGCAAGAGCATCGCCAGCGCCGCGTGGTGGTTCGATGAGGCCAGCGCGCGCCTCGTCGCCTCGTGCGCGGCCATGTGGTCGGGGTGCGCGTTCACGCCTTTCGGGTCGAAGGTGATGATGAGGCCGGGCCGCCGCTGCTCGAGCACGCGCTGCACCGTGGACGTGGCTTCGTCGAGTTGCTGGGCGAGCTTCGAGTCGGGCAACGCGGGGAGCGTGGGCTGGTTGATGCCGAGCAGCCTCGTGGCTTCGAGCAGCTCGTCGCGGCGGCACTCGAAGTGCGACCGGGCACCGACGACGCGCGCGTCGGTCCACGGGTTGGCCGCACCGTCGGTCAGCACGATGAGGTCGAGCTCGACGCCCTGCGCCCGCAGCCGGCTCACCAGGCCGACCGCGTTGATCTCATCGTCCATGTGCGCGAACACGAGCAGCGCGCGGCGCAACGACGGCAGCGCGAACGACTCCACGGCCCTGCGCGTGCCCTCGACGCCGAGGCGAAGTCTCAAGCCCTGGAGCGCGCTCGGCACAGGCTTCAGAAGCGCAGGCAATACGAGACGAGGCCACCCTGCGAGCACAAGCCGTTCGGCAGACACTGCTGGGGCGAGGGGCACTGCGCGCCGACGAGGTTGCAGTTGGGCATGCAGACGTTGCCGCCGACGCGCTGCGCACAGATCTCGTCGGTCAGACACGAGGTGCAGGGCCGCAGACAGTCGGTGCATGACCGGCTCGCCTCGACAGTGAGCTGACAGCGCCCGGTGCCACCACACCCGCCGTTCGCGCAGGCGTATTGGCAGGCGAAACGCGACGTCCCTGGAACGGGCAGGCAGGTGAGCTCGGCGCTGCACTCACCACCCGGCGTATCGGCGAAGGCGGTGCAGGGCTGACCGATGGTGGTGAGCAGGTTGCCGAAGGGCTGAAGCGCAGCGCCACCCGCTGCCGAGCCGCCGGCGCTTCCGCCACCCGCGCCGAAGCCGGGACCCAGCCCTGAGGGCGGGGCCGGCACACACCCGCCCATCGAGCACGCCTGCTCATCGGAGCGACACGTGACGCACCGCTGGCCATCGACGCCGCACGCCAGCGTGTGAGTGGCCGGCAGGCACTCAGCCGACGACGTGCAGCAACCGGCACAGTTCGTCACGTCACACCGCGGCCCGCACTGGCAGGCCGCGAAGAACAGGCTGACAGCGATGGCAGAGACACGAAGCATCAGCGCTTGTTGTCGAACTCGATGCCCGCCTTCACCTCGGCGATGGCGTCGCTGATGAGCGCCATGGCCTTCACCCGGTGACCGCCCTTGTCGGCCGTGGCCTTCTCGAGGTGGTTCTTCGCGTCTTCCAGCGAGGCGAGCGCCTTCTTCATGTTCGGCTGGGGCTCGGCAAACGCCTGCGTGGCCAGACCACCGAGCGCTGCGGACACGACGGCGACGAAGAGCATCTTCTTCATGGAGGTTCCCCTTGAGGTTCTCTGGTTGAACGGCCGGCGGAGTCTGCGTGGCTGCGCGCCGATGGGAAGAGAAAACGCCGGACATGAGAAGGCCCGCCGCTCCGGGTGGAGCTGGCGGGCCCTTTCTTCGGCTCAGCGTGAAGCGGCGATTACTTCTTCGCCTCTTCCTTCGGCTTCTTGCCCGGCTTCGCCTTGGTGCCTTCGAAGAGCGCCTTCATGTCGACGGCGGCTTCCTTCTTCGAGGTGAGAATCGTATTCACGGCGCGGAGGATCTTCGCGCGCACCTTGCGGGAGACGGCGACCTCGGCCGAGGCCGCCTCGACCTGCTTCACGGTCACGCCACGGCCCATCGACGTCGGCTTGGCGAGGTCGAGCTCGGCGTACTTCTTGGCCGCGAGCTCTTTGTTCGCGCGCTTGGCGACGCGCTTGACGAGCAGAACGCGGGCGGCGGCATCAGACGACTCGATGCGCTTCGAGGTGTTTTGAACCTGCTTCGTGGTGATCTTCTTCGACTCGAGGAAGCTCTTCAGCGTGCCCATGCGAACTCGTGCTCCTGGAAGTGACGGACCAATGACGGTCTGATCGGGAAAGGGCGGCCCTCTTGCCCCACGTGCGAGGGGAATGCAACCCGCGACAGCCATCGAACTTGATCGCAGCAGGCGTTTGTGTGTAAGGGGCTCGCCTTCTGTTCGGTTCACCATCTTTTCCGCAAGGGCAGCACCTCTTCCATGGCCAAGACCTCATCCATCATCAAGAACAACCGTCGCCGTGCGCTGTCGCAGAAGTTCCGCGCGAAGCGCCTCGAGCTGAAGGCGACCATCAAGAACCCCGCGACCTCTGCCGAGGACCGCGCGGCGGCCATCGTGAAGCTGCAGAAGCAGCCCCGTGACGCGAGCGGCATTCGCGTCGTCGCGCGCTGCCTCGTCACGGGCCGTCCCCGTGGCAACCTTCGCAAGTTCGGCCTCTCGCGCATTCAGTTCCGTGAGAAGGCGCTGGCGGGCGAGCTCACCGGCGTCGTCAAGGCGAGCTGGTAACCCTCTTTTCGAAGCACCAAAGGAAACCCCATGTCCCGCGTATGTCAGGTGACGGGCAAGCGCCCGATGGTTGGCAACAACGTCAGCCACGCCAACAACAAGTCGAAGACCCGCTCGCTGCCGAACCTGCAGAAGCACCGGTTCTGGCTGGCCAACAAGAAGAAGTGGGTGACCCTGCGCGTCTCGGCGCACGCCCTGCGCATCATCAACAAGCGCGGCATCGAGGCGGTGTACGCCGAGCTCGAGCGCGCTGGCGAAGTCTAAGACTTCGTCGCAGTGGTTCTCGTGAAGCCGTCGTGGGTCTTCGGACTTGCGGCGGCTTCTTCATGTCTGGAGTCGTTCACCCGTGAAGGCCAGCGCCAAGCCCCGCCGTGGACCGCCCTTCGTGGTGGCGCGCGCCCGGCGCAGCCTTCGCGCTGATGGAACGTTGACGTTGGGGCTCGTGGCCGACACGCACTCGAAGCCCGACCCGCGCGCCGTCGAGCAGCTCGCCGCCCTGAAGCCCGACGCCATCGTGCACGGTGGAGACATCGGCGACCTCTCGGTGCTCGACACGTTCTCGGCCATCGCGCCGGTGCACGCGGTGCGAGGAAACATCGACGTGCGGCTGCACGACCTGCCCGACGCGCTGGTGCTCGAGCTGGAGCACGAACAGCGCACGCAGCTGACGGTGTTGCTCACGCACATCGCAGTCGCAGGGCCGAAGGTGCGCGCCGACGCCGCGCGGCTGGCGAGAGCCGAGAAGGCGTCGCTGATTCTGTGTGGGCACTCGCACGTGCCCTTCTTCGGCCAGGACCGCGGGCTGACGGTGTTCAACCCGGGCTCCATCGGGCCGCGCCGCTTCACGCTGCCGATTCTGTACGGCGTCATGCGCATCACCGCGGCTGGGGTGTCGCTGCAGCACGTCGATTGTGAGACAGGCAAACGCTGGGCGCCGCCGGGTTGAAGCGGGCGCGTTGATCAGCTGATCACCCTGTCAGGCCGACCTGACACCGCGCACCGACGGAGCCTTCCTCACCAGGCAACGCAACTTGTGCGCTGGGCCTCGCCGCCCTCGAGCGCCAGCCCTGTGCGGTCGTTCTGACGAGCGCGCACATGCGTTGCACCGCTGGGCTTCAGGCGAAGCCATGTCCTCCCCGCTCGACCGCTTCACCGTGCTGCAGCGTCTCGGCGCCGGAGGCATGGCCGAGGTGTTCAAGTGCAAGCAGACGGGGCTGGGCGGGTTCGAGAAGCTCGTCGTGCTCAAGCGCATTCTGCCGCACCTGCTCAGCGAGCAGGCCTTCGTCGAGATGTTCCTCGATGAGGCGCGCATCGCCGCGAACCTCTCGCACCAGAACATCGTGCAGACGTTCGAGCTGACGGCCGACGCGCAGGGCGTGCCCTACATCGTCATGGAGTACGTCTCGGGCCCGTCGATGGCCCAGCTGATTCGCGCGGCGCAGACGGCGAGCCGGCTCGACCACCGGCACATGGCCCGGCTCATCGAGGGCGCCGCGCGAGGGCTGCACCACGCCCACCACGCGACCGACACCGAGGGCCGGCCGCTGCACATCATTCACCGCGACATCAGCCCGCAGAACATCCTCGTCACGCTCGACGGCGTCGCGAAGGTGGCCGACTTCGGCGTCGCCAAGGCCGAAGGCCGGCTCACCCACACGAAGTCGGGCATCGTCAAAGGCAAGGTGCGCTTCACTGCGCCCGAGCTGCTCGTCGACCCCGACCACTGCGTCGACCCGCGCACCGACGTCTTCAGCCTCGGCGTGTGTCTGTACGTGGCGACGACGGGCCAGACGCCGTTCAGCGGGTCGACCGACTTGAAGGTGATGGAGGCCATCAACCTCGGTGTCTATCGCCCGCCCTCCGAGCTGGTGCCCGACTACCCGAAGGGCCTCGAGCGCGTCGTGATGTGGCTGCTCGAGCACGAGCCCCAGCGACGTTGTCCTTCCGCGCTCGCGGCCGCCGACGCGTTGCGGGAGTGGCTCACCCAGACGCCGGGCAGCACCGACGCCGAGCTGGGGCCGTGGGTGAAGGCGTTGAGCGCAGCGCCGAGCGAGGCTCCGCCACCACCGCCTGCCGACGCGCTCGGATCGAAGGCGTCGTCACTGCAGCTGGTGACGTCACAGCTGCCGCTCGTCGAGGCAGAGCTCGCGGTCTCTGACGTCGAGATCGTCGTCTCGGGGCTGACGACGATGACGACGCGCTCCAACAAGCGGTGGGGCGTCTTCGCCTTCGCCTTCGCGGTGCTGCTCGGGCTGGGGGCCGCGGGGCTGGGCTGGTCGCAGGTCGTCGAGGAGCGGCGACGGCAGACCGAGCGCAGCGCGTTCCTCGACGAGGCCGAGCGTGAGCTGGCGCAGGGCCACTTTGGCCGCACCGAAGAGCTCGTGCGCCGCGTCTCGGCCATGCCCGAGCCGACCCAGGCAGACGAGCTGCGGCTGTCGAGGCTCGAGTCAGACCTGCGGCTGTCACGTTCCGTCGCGGCCGCGCGCGCCGCCATCGCCGCAGGCGACCTCGAGGCCGCGAGCACGCTGCTGCAGACGGTGATGAGCCTCGAGGCGAACGACGAACGGGCCGTGGCGCTGGCGAAGGAGCTGCGAGAGGTCGAAGCCGCCAGAGCCCGGGCCGCGCGCGCCGCCGCCGAGGTCGACGCGGGAGCGCCAGTCGTCGCAGTCGTCGAAGTCGACGCGGGCGTCACCCGGGTGTCGTCGCGCCGCTCCCGCGTGCCTGAAGGCCCGGTGACGACCTCGACGACGACGGCGACGGAGCCGACACCCGTGGAGCCGGTCGCCACGCCCGTCTCGTCGACGCCCCCGCCCGAGCTCTTCGAGCCTCCGCCCGTCGCGAAGCCACACAACCCCGTCGCCGTGCAGCGGCACCATCACGCCGGCAGCTCGACCCTGCACATCACGGCCTCGGTGCGCGCCCAGGTGTTCGTCGATGGGCTGCCGGTCGGCTACACGCCGCTCGACCTCTCCAACGTCGGCGTGTCGACGCACCTGGTGATGGTCTGGGCCGAGGGCTTCGAGTCGATCACCGAGCGCGTGGCGGTGGCGTCAGAAGAGTCGGTGACGCTTCAGTTCCCGCTGCGCGCGGTGACGCCGTGAGCGCTCAGAAGCTGAGGCGCTTCGTCGTCGTCTGACCGGACTTGATCTCGACCTCGATGGTCGTCGACAGCTTCTTCTCGTCGTTCACCAGCTTGAGGCGGTGCACGCCCGGCGGCAGCGACACGTTCGCCAACGGCGTCTCTCCGAGGTTCTTCTTGCCGAAGAAGACGAGCGTCCACGGGGTGGTCTGGAGCGAGAGAAAGCCGGGCTTCGCGACGATGCGCTTCGTGCCCGGCCTCGGCTTCGGGTCGCCCGCCACGATGGGCGCCAGCTCGAGCGCGAGCCCGGCGTCGAGGTCTGGCTCGACTGGCGCCTCGATGACGGGTGGTGCGACCGCAACGCCTGGCGGAGGTGCAGGAGGCTCGGGTGATTTCGGTGCCTCGACTCGAGCGGCTGGCGCCTCGATGGGCGCACGCGATGACAGGCCCCAGAGGAGCCCGCCGACGAGCACTGCAGCTCCGACTGCGACGAAGACGCCGCGACCACGACGAGGCTCGGCCTTCACCGCGGTCGGGCGACTCCCGGGCTGAGTCGTGAACGCGGGCCTCGACTCGGGCGGAAAGCAGCTCGCCATGTAGCGCGCGAGCGACTCGGTCGTGGGCAGCGAGTGCGAGTTCTCGTTGAGGAAGGCCGACAGCGCGTCGCGCACCTCGATCATCGAGCCGTAGCGCTTCTCGCGGTCGCGCTCGAGCATGCGCGCGAGCACCTCATCGAGCACCTCGGGCAACTCGGGCGCGCGGGAACGGCCTCGAGGCAGCGGCTCGTCCTTCGCGGCCACCTCGCGGAACAGGTCCATCTCCTTCAGCGTGCCGTAGAGCCGCGTGTGGGTGACGAGCTCGAACAACGTGGCGCCGAGTGAGAACTGATCAGCCCGGCCATCGAGCGGCTCGCCGCGCGCCTGCTCGGGCGGCATGTACGCCATCTTCCCGCGCAGCTGACCGGTCTCGGTGATGACGGTGCGGGTCGCGGCCTTGGCGATGCCGAAGTCGACCAGCTTCACCACGCCCTCGTACGTGACCATCACGTTCTGCGGCGAGACGTCGCGGTGAATGATGCCGAGCGAGGCGCCCGACTCGTCGGTCTTCGCGTGCGCGTAGGCGAGCGCCTCGGCCGTGTCGCGCGCGATGAGCACGCCGAGCTCGATGGGCAGCCGCCAGCCGCGCTTCAGCGTCTCGCGAATGAGCTGGTACGCGGTGTGGCCGGCGAGGAACTCCATCGCGACCCAGTAGCAGCCGTCTTTCTCGCCCAGCTCGAGCACCTGGCAGATGTGCGGGTGGGTGAGGCTCGCCATCAACCTCGCCTCGTCGAGGAACAGCGCGACGAACTGCGAGTCGTCCGACAACGAGGGCATGAGCCGCTTGACGGCCACGCGCTTGGCGAAGCCCAGGGGTCCGTCGAGCCTCGCCTCCCAGACCTCGGCCATACCGCCCGACGCCACCATTCGCACCAGCGTGTAGGCACCGACGCGGTCCTGGGAGTGCCACGGTGTGAAGGACAAGCCGACGCAGCTTCGGCACGCCCCACGAACGCGTCAAGTGTTGGGCCCGCACAGAGGCTAAGCTGGTGCTCGCGTGTCGACTCTCGTCTCGCTCCTGCTCCTCGCAAAGTCACTCGACCCTCTCGCTGAGGCACAACGCGCGTTCGACGAGCTGCAGTTCGAGCGTGCCCTGACGTTGACGCCTGCGCCTGCAGGCTGGGCCGCGCTGAGCCGTGAAGAGGTCGTGCACGCGCTCACGCTGCGGGCGCTGTGTCTGGCGTCGGTGAAGCGCGACGACGAAGCGCGTGTGGCGTTTCGGCAGCTGTTGGCGCTCGAGCCCGGCTGGAAGCTGCCTGATCAGTTCGGGCCGCGGGTGCGCACGCTGGTGCTCGAAGCGAAGGACGCGGTGGTTCGTGGTGGGCCGCTGACGCTCTCGGTCGAGTCAGGCGCCGTCGTGATCAGCGGCGACGCGTTCGGGCTCGCACAGTCGGTCGCGATGTCGTGGCGCGGGGCGACCGGAACGAAGTCGGTGAAGGTGCCTGTGGCGAACCGAATCGACGCGCCGTGGAGCGCTGGCGAGCCCGTCGACGTCTGGCTCACGTTGTTGGGGCCGGGCGACTCGGTGCTGCTGGAGTGGGGCACGGCGGCGGCGCCACGACACCTGGGCCCTGCGATGCCCGCGCCGGCGACCGCACCTGCGCCTTCTCGTCTCTCGGGAGTCGCGGTCGCCGCCATCATCGCGGCCGGTGTCGGCGTCGCGGCGCTCGGTGGCGGCGTCTTCGCGTTGACCCAGGCGGACCAGCCGCGCGCTGCGCTGGCGGCCTCGACGCGCGATGCAGACGGGCGCATCACCTCGCTCACGCAGCGCGAGGCCTTTCTGCTCGACACCCGCGCGAACACGGCGTGGCAGGCAGCCGGCGTGCTGCTCGTCACCGGAGGCGTGGCCCTGGCGACTGGCCTCACGCTCTTCCTGATTGGGCCGCTGCGGGTATCAGCCTCGCCGTCCCAGGCGTCACTCCTCGTCCCGTTCGATGCGCACTTCGCCGTGGGAGCACTCCGTTGAGTCGCGCGCTTCTGATCAGCCTGATGATCCTCGGGTGCCAGCGCACGCCGACGTTCCGCAACGAGACCTTCGCGTGCGCCACCTCCGGTGAGTGTGCCGACGGGTGGACGTGCGAGCGCGGTGCGTGTCAGCAGAGCGCGGGCGGGGGCGCAGCGACAGCAGGCGGCGCAGCGACAGCAGGCGGCACAGCAACCGCAGGCGGAACACCAGGCGCAGGCGGAACGGCCACAGCGGGCGGCTCGGCAGGAGGAGCACGGGCGGGAGGTTCCGCGACGGCGGGCGGCTCCGCGACGGCGGGCGGCTCCGCGACGGCGGGAGGCAGCGCCGATGGAGGCACCACGCTCGGAGGAAGCTGCCAGTCGACCGCCACGTGCGCTGGAGGCCTCACCTGCGTCGACCAGGTGTGCTGCGAGCGCGGGTGCTCGGCGGCGTGCGAGCGGTGCAACGGCCCACAGCCTGGGCGCTGTGTTCCTTCCTCCTCGAGCTCGGCGTGCGGCCTGTTCCTCTGCGACGGCATGAACCCGACGTGCCCGACGACCTGCAACCCGGGCGGCTGTGCGCAGGGCGCGACCTGCCTCAACAACGCGTGCGTGCGCTGCTGGTCTGCGTTCACCGACAGCTTCGCGAACGGCGCCGCACAGTGGATGCTGACCCAGTCGACCGTGACCGCCGGCGACCTGGTGCTGAGCGTGATGAGCCGCAACACGATGCCAGAGACGTCGACCGCGCAGGTCACCACGCCGCTGCCCCTTCGCGGGTGCGGCGTCACGTTCGAGCTCACCACCAGGCCCGACACCGCCAACAACTTCAGCGGCCACGTCGGTCTGTTCCGCGCCTCGGGCACCCTGCCCTCCTTCCGCTGGGAGATGGACAGTCGCGGCCTCGTCGCCGCCTGGTCGCTCTCGGACGGAGGCGTTGGCGCACAGGTCGTCTCGTCAGCCGCGCCCTCCACCTGGCCACGGTGGCTGCGCATCGAAGAGGCCTCGGGGCAGGTGCGCTTCCGCACCGCGACGACGACGAGCTTCACCACGGTTCAAACGGTGGCGCACTCGGAGGCGCTCGACTCGATGGTGCTGCGAGCGCAGGCCTCGTTCCCCGCGCAGCCCGGCGGTGACCGCGCGACGTTCGCCATCGACAACGTCAACCTGGGGCCCTGAGTGCGTCAGCTCCTCCGGCTGCTCACGGTGCTGTCCTTCGCTGGCTTCGTCATCGCGGCGACGCTCGCGTTCTCGGTGCGGGCCGCTCCACCAGATGCAGGCACCGACGCTGGCCGCCCGACGCTGCTGCAGGTGCTCGGCACGACGCCCGAGCGCGAGGCGATGGCGGGCTCGAAGTCGTTCGGTGCTCCAGTCACGCCACCCGGCTTTGGCTTTGGTGGGCTGGGCACGGGAGGCCGGGAGCTGGTGAGGCCTGCGCCGCGAATCATCGACGTGAAGGTCTCGGGCCCGCAGTCACGGGAGGCCATCGAGCGCGACGTGCGCCGCCACCTCGGAACCCGCATCGGCGTCGAGCCATGCGTCTTCCACACCGGCGACGTGAACGCGACACTCGCAGTGACTGCAGCCGGCGCGGTGAGCTCCGTGCGGAGCTCAGGCTTCCACCCCTGAAGCAGCCGTCCACCATCACGCTGACGCTGCACCTCGAACGCGCCACCGTGCGGTGACGACGGCGGGCGGGTGTGTCAGAAGCCGCGGCCATGCGCGTGACTCTTCTGGCGGTGCTCTCGCTCGTCGTGATGGCCGTGGCCTCTGGCTGTGGCGGTCAGATGCGGTGCTCGTCGGCGACGTGCCCGGTCGGCTGCTGTGACTCGTCGGGCAAGTGCCAGAGCGGCAGCTTCTCGGCGGCGTGCGGCATCGGCGGCGCCTCGTGCTCGGTGTGCTCGGTGACGCAGACGTGCTCACAGGGCCAGTGCATCGGGGCGAACACCGGCGCAGGAAACGGCGCTGGCGGCGGCTTTGGTGGAATGGGCGGCGGCACGGCGGGGCCGCAGGTCGAGGTCATGCCGGCCACGGCGACGGTGGTGAGCGGTGACTCCCTCACGCTCTCGGGCCGCGTGGTGGGCGGCGTCGACAACGGCGTCGCCTTCTCCCTCGCGCAGGGCGGCGGCAGCCTCTCGCGCACCAGCGCCTCGACCGCCACCTTCTTCGCGGCCTCTGGCAACGCGACGGTGCGAATCCTCGCGACCTCGGTGCAGAACTCGTCGGTGAGCCGCTTCATCGACCTCAACATCAGCCAGACGCTCGAGTCCTTCTCGGTATTGCCCACGTCTGCGTCGACCAACGCGCTGCCCCTGCCGCCCGGCTCGAAGCAGACGTTCTCGGCCATGCGCATCATCAGCGTGCCGAGCCCGACCAGCCCCAGCTCGAGCGTGCGCGGCGTGGCCGGCTTGCAGTGGTTCGTGTGGCCCTCTGGCACCATCGACGGCACGGGCACGCTGACGGCCGCGACGACCGATGAGCGCGTCTACGCCCGCGAGCCCTCGACGAACCTGTGGAGCAGCGCCGACGTCTCGGTGATGGCGACCAACACCAGCGCCGTCGCCATCAGCCCCGCGGTCACCACCGTCACGCGCGGCGGCGTCGTGCAGCTGACGGCCATGGTGTCGTCTGGTGACCCGGTGACGTGGCGGGTGGTGTCCGCGAACGGCGGCTCCATCAACTCGACGGGCACGTACACGGCGCCCTCGTCGGCCGGGGTGTACCTGGTGCAGGCCAGCACGCCCGGCTCGCAGTACGGCCTCGCCACCATCGTCGTGCAGTGAGCCGCGCAGGCCTCGCGTTCGCCCTCGCGAGCGCCTCGTTCTTCCCGTTTGCCCGAGACGCATTCGAGCTGCCACACCTCGTGCTGTTGCTGCTGGGCGTGCTGCTCACCGCACAGGCCAGGCTCTCGGGCGCTGCCAGGCTCACGCTGCTCCTCGTCTTCGCTGGCGCCGTGGTGTCGCTCTTCACGTCGACCTCCCTCGCGCTGGGCGTGCCCGGCTTCGTGACGTTGTGCGGAGTGCTGCTCTTCGCGTCGGTGGCGTCGGCCGTCGAGCCGCGGCTGCTGGTCGTCGCAGCAGTGCCCGTCGCGGTGTGGGCGCTGGTGCAGGCGACGGGGCATGACCTCTTCGAGTGGGCCGACGTCGCGCGCTGGTGCGGTGGCGTGCGGCCGTTCGCGACGCTGGGGCACCCGACGCAGCTGGGCGTGTGGATGGCGGCGATGACGGTGTTCGCGCTCGACCTCGGCCGCCGGCGCTCGCGGGGCTTCTTCGTCATCGCGGGGCTCACGGCCGTCGTCTGCGTCGCGACGTTGTCTCGTGCGGGCTGGCTCGCGCTGCTGGTGGGCGCGGTGGCGTACGCGATGCTGGTGGCGGCGCGTCAGGCCGTCACGGCGCGGCAGGTGGTGGGCGGGAGCGTGGTGCTGGCCGTCGCGGGCGCCTTCGTCGTCGGCCTCGTGGGTGTCGACGCCATCGTGGAGCGCGTCACCAACGTGCTCGTCGCGCCGACGCGCCTCGCGCTGTGGAGAACGTCGCTCGCCGCGCTTCGCGAGCACCCGGTGCTGGGCTGGGGCTTCGACACCTTCCTGCTCGTCGACCAGCAACTGCGTCAGCCCGAGGCGTGGAAGTACGAGTGGGGCGTGACGGCAGCGCACGCGCACTCGTTTCCCGCGCAGGTGCTGGCGACACAGGGGCTCGTGGGCGCGCTGCTCCTCGTCGCGGCGCTCGTGGTGGTGCTCTGGGCCTGGCGAAGCAGGGCTGCCCACCGGGTCGCGCCTGCAGAGGTCGCGGTGCTGGCGGGGCTTGGTGCAGCGGCGCAGGTGACGTTCCTCGGCGTGCTGCTCTCGGCGCTGGCGTTGATGGCCCTCGTGCGCTCCCTCGACGACGACGACGCACGGCCCCTGCCTTCCTGGTGGCGGTGGGCGGCCGTTCCGGTGCTGGCCGTCGCGCTGGCGATGCTGGGAGCGTCGGTGAGCGCGCGCTCCGATGACGGCCTCGCGACCGCGGCGCGCCTCGAGCCGTGGAGCCCGACGTGGCCGGCCCTGCTCGGCGCTTCACTCGAGGAGCGCGGTCAGCTCGACGAAGCGCGCACGGCGTACGAACAGGCGCTCGCCCGCGTTCCCACCATGGCCGTGTCGTTCGCCAACGTCGGGCGCGTGTCGAGCAAGCAGGGTGACGCCGCGGCGACGCACGAGGCCTTCGAGCGGGCGCGGCGCCTGGCCCCGTTGGATGCGCGCATCGCCCTCGAGAGCGCCGAGGCCAGCCTGCGCCTGAACGAGCTCGAGCTCGCGGGCGCGACGCTGGAGTGGCTCGTTCGCACCTCCCCGTCCGATGGCCCTGCGTGGTTTGCGCTCGGGCGGGTGCGCGTGCTGCAGAGCCGGCGCCTCGAGGCGCGCGCGATGCTCGAGGCCTCGCTCGAGATGGACTGGCGCGACTGGCCTGAAGGGCTCGGAGCCTCGCGACGGCTGCTCACCGCCGTGCTGCTCGAGGCCGGGCAGGTGAACGCAGCGGCGCTCGTCGCGGGCGGTCCAGACATCGCAGAGCTGCCTGATGACGCGTGTGGGGCTCCCGCGCGGCTGCGATGAGCGGACTCCCAGCGACGGACGACCTCACCGCGTTTCGAATTCGCGGCGAGTTCGTCGATGGACCCCTGAGTCAGCGCGCCGAGCTGATCAGCCGCTCGGCGTTCCCGGCGTAGAGCCGCTCGAGCGTCTCCCGCGACAGGCCCAGGCCCGAGATTCGCCAGCGCCCTTGAATCGGCGTCGGGTGCTCGAAGTCGCGAGCGTTCGTCTCGAAGGAGCGCCACGTCGACGAGAAGAAGTGCTCGACGTCGGAGGGCCCAGGCGGGGTCGCTCCCGCGGAGCCCAGCATGAGGTCGAACTCACCGACGCCCACGCCGAGGTCGGTGCCGAAGAGCACACGGGTCGGGTGTTTCGCGAACAGCGCGCGCACCGCTTCAGGCCGTCGTCCCAGCTCGGGCACCCGCGCCGCCGTGTCGACGTACAAGTTCGGGTGCTGGTCGAGCGCGGAGGAGACCGCGGCGGGATCCTCCGGGTCGTTGCCGAAGTGCACGCCGATGAAGATCGTGTGCGGATGTCGAGCGACGCGACGAAGAAAGGCCTCGTACAGCGCGCTCCAACTCGGCACGGGCCGGCCCGCGTAGCTCCAGCCGGGGTGAACCGAGAGCTCATCGAAGCGCTCGTTCTCTTCCGTCGCGGGCAGCCAGAACGCCTTCGGGTCGCCCGTGTGAATGGCGACTGGCATGCCGAGCGCGCCGGCCGCATCGAACAGCGGGTCGAGCCTGGGGTCATCGACCGCGACGAGGCTGCCATCGGGCCACCGTGCTCCCAGCCCGAGCGACTTGAAGAACTTCACGCCGCGCGCACCGAGGTCGTGGGCGAGCCGAAGCTGCTCGGCCATCACCTGCACGTCAGCGCCCTCTCGCAGCGCGCCGAGTGGAGGGTTCGCGAACACCAGCACCCGCCCGTTCGTCGCCTTCGCTGCGGCGAGCGACGCCTCGAGCCCCGCGCCCGGCCAGCCACCCGACAGGTTCCACGCGACGTCGACGCCGTGGGCGTTCATCAACGACAGCAGGTGCGGCACGGCATCTGGCCCTGCGTGCACGTGCACGTCGACCTTGCGAAAGCGCGCGCCCGCGTCGGGCCGCTGGGAGTCTTTGCAGGTGCAACCGGCGAGCAGCAGCAGCCCCAGCACCCAGGCCCGCATCGGCTCAGCCCAGCTTCAGGTGCGCCGAGAAGAGCGCGTCGCACTCTCCAGCGAGGCGCGTGTCGAGCGTGGTGATGGCGTTGCCCGCATCGTGGGTGATGAAGCGCAGCGTCACCTTGCGCCAGCGAATGTCGATGTCGGGGTGGTGGTCAGCCGCCTCGGCCAGCTTCGCCACGTGGTCGACGAAGACGATGCCCTCGAGAAACGACGGCGCCTCGTAGGTGCGCACCAGCATGCCGCCGTCGACCCTCCACGCAGGGTGCTTCGAGAGGAAGGTGTCGACGTCATGCGGGGTCGCGACCTGATGCTGAGCCATGGGGCGCATCAGGCACCAGGGCAGCGGCCACGTCCAGCGTGCTCACCACTCCCGCCACGCGTCGAGCTTCGCCGACACGTCGCCAAGCCCACTGACCGCGGCGAGGTCTTCGAGACACTCGAGCAACGCTTCGCGCTCGGCCGTGTCGATGAAGCCACGCTGCGCTTCGTCGTACTCGTTGAGCTGCACCACGAGTGCCTCGAGCGCCGCGAGCCGAGCCGCTCTCGAGCGCGCCGCCAACGAACGAACGGCCTCGACCAGCATCGAGCGCACGGCCTCGGCGCGCCGCTTCGACACCAGCTTCGAGAGCGCGGGAGCGAGCGGCACGCCCTTCAGCCCGCGCGAGCGGCGCTTCTGCGTCGCGGCCGCTGCCTTCGCGGCCTCACGCGCGCGGGTTGCTTCCTCCTCCGCAGCGCCCTGCTCCCGTCGCCACGCCGCGTCCCACGCGATGACGAAGTTCGACCAGCCGGCGTACGTGACCCAGGTCGACTCCCGACGCGTGAGCTTCGGCCGCTTCGCCAGCGCGCCCAGCAGGGTCACCCCACGCGGGAAGGCCGTGTCGTGGAGCAGGAAGATGCCGGGCTCGTTCGAACGAAAGGGCTTCACCTTCAGCTCGAGCTGGTTCACCTGCGCGAGCGTCGGAGCGGTGTCGAACACCACGTCGGCCACTGCCACACGGATGAGCGGAGCTCCTGCGGCGTTCGCTCCCGCCGCACCCACGCACCAGGCGACGCCGTACTTCTTTCGCAACGGCGCGCTGACCTCACGCCACAGCGAGCCGAACTGCAGCGCGACGACCTCACCAGCCTTCATGCGGCATTCCCCCCGCGGTGAATCAGTCGTCGCCGCCGACCAGCTCCTTGAGCTCGTTCGTCGAGCCCGTGGGCAGCGCGAGCGTCTGCGCGTAGTGCAGCAGCAGCGCGCGGTTGTCGCCCACCGACAGGTTCTGCAGCTCGAGCGCGCCGATGCGGTCTTCCGGAGAGAAGGCGCCGACGGTCTTCTCCATCGACAGCTTCTCGGGCGCGTAGGCCGACTGCGCCGCGTTGGTGGAGAGAATGGTGTAGTCGTCACCACGGCGCAGCTCGAGCTTGACCTCGCCCGTCACGGCCGTGCCGACCCAGCGAGAGAGCGACTCCTTGAGCAGCATCGCCTCGGGGTCGAACCACTTGCCCTCGTACAGCAGGCGGCCGAGGCGGCGGCCGAGCGTCATGTAGAGGTCGGTCGTGTTCTCGTTGTGCACCGCCGACAGCAGGCGCTCGTACGTCAGGTGCAGCAGCGCCATGCCCGGCGCCTCGTAGATGCCGCGGCTCTTGGCGTCGATGACGCGGTTCTCGATCTGATCAGACATGCCCAGGCCGTGGCGGCCGCCGATGGCGTTGGCCTCGAGGAAGAGCTGCACGAGGTCGGGCTGGCGCTTGCCGTTGAGCGCGACGGGAACGCCGGCCTCCCACGTCACCGTGATGGTCTCGGCGTCGACGCGGGTCTCTGGCTTCCAGTGCGCGACGCCCATGATGGGGGCCACCAGGTGCATCGAGCTGTCGAGGTGCTCGAGCGCCTTCGCCTCGTGGGTCGCGCCCAGCATGTTCGAGTCGGTGGAGTACGCCTTCTCGGTGCTCATCGAGTACGGCAGGCCGACCGACTCGAGGAACTTCGACATCTCGGTGCGGCCGCCCAGCTCGTTGACGAACTGCTGGTCGAGCCACGGCTTGTAGATGCGCAGGTCGGGGTCGACGAGAATGCCGTAGCGGTAGAAGCGCTGAATGTCGTTGCCGCGGTGCGTGGAGCCGTCTCCGAACACGTGCACGCCGTCGTGCTTCATCGCGCGCACGATGGCCGTCGCGGTGACGGCGCGGCCCAGCGGCGTGGTGTTGAAGTACTTGCGGCCGCCGACGCTCAGGTGAAACGCGCCACACTGAATCGCCGTGAGCCCTTCGTGCGCCAGCTGCGCCCGGCAGTCGATGAGCCGCGCGGCCTTCGCGCCGTGCTTCGTCGCGATGGGCGGAATGTCAGACGCGTTCTTCTCGTCGGGCTGCGCCAGATCGGCCGTGTACGCGTAGACGTCGAGGCCCTTCTTCGTCATCCACGCGACGGCGGCGCGGGTGTCGAGGCCGCCCGAGAAGGCGAGGCCGATGCGGGTTCCTGCGGTGGGAAGCTGACGGTAGATGCGGCTCATGGTGATCGCCGACTAGTGGCGACGAGGCGCGCGCTGCAATGCATTTCTGCGGGCCGCGGGCCAGCGCGCCAACGGGTGGGGAACCGCCGTCAGCTGACAGGCGTCTCGCGAAGGGTCTGCACTCGGTCTAGCGTCGAGGAACTCCATGGCCGGTTCGCCAGCGAAAGACGACGCGACCTCGGTGCGCGACCCGCTCCTCAGCACGAAGCTGGGCGACTACCAGGTCGTCGGCCCGCTCGGCGAAGGCGGCATGGGCGTGGTGTACGAGGGCCTGCACACCGTCATCAACAAGCGGGTCGCCATCAAGGTGATCAAGCCCGAGTACGCGGCTGATCAGATCCTCGTGCGCCGCGTGCTCGCCGAGGCCCAGGCCGTCAACGCCGTTCGGCACCGCGGCATCGTCGACATTCACGCGCACGGCCTCACGCCCGATGGCCGCCCGTACCTCGTCATGGAGCTGCTGGAAGGCGAGACCGTCTACGACCTGCTCCGCCGCGAGGGCCGGCTCTCGCAGCTCGACGCGCTCAAGCTGCTGCTCGAGGCGACCGGCCCGCTCTACGCCGCGCACAAGGCCGGCATCGTTCACCGCGATCTGAAGCCGTCGAACCTGTTCGTCTGCGTCGACGACGACGGCGAGAAGTTCTTGAAGCTGCTCGACTTCGGCCTGGCCAAGCGCTCGGCGCCCGGCGTGTCGTCGTCGACGATGACGTCGGCGTCGCTCATCGTCGGCACGCCCGACTACATGGCGCCCGAGCAGGCCCGTGCGCAGCCGACTGATCAGCGCACCGACATCTACGCGCTCGGGGTGATGGCCTACGAGCTGCTGGCGGGCCAGTTGCCGTTCACGGCGGCCTCGGCGGTCGACCTGGTGATGAAACACCTGACGGCGCCGGTGCCGAAGCTCATCGATGCCGACGGGGCGATTCCCCTCGAACTCTCGCAGCTCGTCGAGCAGATGATGGCGAAGGAGCCGGCGAACCGCCCCGCCACGCTCGAGCCCGTGCGCGCGCTCTTCAAGCAGCTGCTCGCGAAACACCCGCACGGCTTTCCGACCTCGCCGATGCCTCCGATGAGCCGCGCGACGCCCGTGCACCTCGAGGCGCTGCCACCACGCGTGAGCACCCACGGCGTGCTCGAGCCCACCGTGGCGCGCGCCGACCGCACCGTCATCGCCGAGATTCCCTCCGAGCCCTCACCCCCACCCGATGAGGGCACCGCCGACACGGCGATGTCGCTGCAGCAGGTGGTCGAGCCGCGGCCATCGGCCCGCCGACGCGAGCCCAGAGGCCCAGTCCCCGAAGGAGCGCTCGAGGCACGCCCAACCGAAGACGCAGCGCCTTCACCCGCATCGGCTCGCTCGAAGACTCCGTTCATCATCGGCGGCGTGCTCGTCGCCATCATCGTCATCAGCCTTGGGGTGGTCATCTTCGGAGGCAATCGCACCGTGACTCCAGAGGGACCCGACGCGAAGCCTGAGCCGGTCGCGGTCGACCCGAAGCCTGTCGTGGCGGACCCGAAGCCCGATGTCGCGGATCCAAAGCCCGTCGCAGTCGACCCGAAACCCGTCGCAGTCGACCCGAAGCCTGTCGACCCGAAGCCCGTCGCAGTCGACCAGAAGCCCGTCGCAGTCGACCAGAAGCCCGTCGCAGTCGACCCGAAGCCTGTCGTGGCGACGAAGGCCGACCCGGCGGTGAAGCCCGAAGTGAAAAAGCCCACCGTGCGCATGCCGACCGTGGCCGAGCTCGAGCGGCGAATCGGGCTGCTCGAGGCTCGCGCCAACAAGCAGGACAACCCCGCGCACAAGCTCCACATCCCCAAGTACCGACGTCGGCTGGTCGAGGCCAACACCGACGCCGATCGGCTGAAGCTGAGCCGCGAGCTCGACGAGTTCGAGAAGTCGATGCGCTGATCCCTCGGTGCGTGGCATGGTCACCCATGCATGGTGACCTTCGTGACGTTGGTCGCAGTTCTCTCGGCTGAGCCAACCGCCATCGTCGTGCAGGCGCGCACCGGGCTCTCGGTCGAGGAGTTCAAGAAAGCGACGACCGTCATCGACTCCGAGCTGTCGCGCGTGGCCGAGGCGTGGTCGCTCGAAGACACGCAGAAGCGGCTCAAGGCTGCGGGTCTGGGCGACGCCTCGACGTGCGGAGGCAAGCAGGCCTGTCTGCTCGAGCTCTCGAAGATGCTGCAGGCGCGGTACGTGGTGCTGTTGTCGGTGTCGAAGGTGGGGCGCGATCGCGCGTGGGCGCTCGCGGCCTTCGACGTTTCGAACGGCTCCCTGCTCGCGCGCGAAGACTGGCTCGACGAGACCAACGCCGACGTCTCGGTGCCGGTGGTGCGCTTCGCCGACCGCCTCGCGCCGCTGGTGAAGCCCTCGCAGAAGGACGCGCCGGTGGTGGCGAAGCTCGACCCGCAGCCGCCCCCTCCACCGCCGCTGGTGGTGGTGAGCGAGCCCCCGCCCTCGAAGCCGTTGCCGAAGGTGCTGCTCATCGGCGCCGGCGTCGCAGCAGCCGCCGCCATCGGCCTCGCCGTCGGGAGCGCCGCCACCGCTGCGCCGCTCAATCAGGTGATGACGGGGCCTGATGGGCTCAGGTTGTCGCCGCTGACGGCCGCTCAGGCCCAGAGCGCCGCGTCGACCGCAAACGCGCTCACGGGTGCCGCCATCGCTTCAGGTGTCGTGGCGCTCGGCCTGGGAACGGGCGCAGTCCTCACCTGGTGAGCTTCATCAGGCTTCATTGGCGAAGCGCTTGTCCATCTCGCTCTTCACGAAGCGCTCGATCTCTTCTGCCGTCGAGAACTGCATCGCCTTCGTGAGCAGCTCCTTCGCCTCGGTCATCGACACGCTCCGAATGATGCGCTTCACGACGGGAATCTGGCCGCTCGTCATCGAGAACTCGTCGAGCCCGAGCGCGAGCAACACGACGGTCAGCGACGAGTCACCCGCCATCTCGCCGCACATCGACACGGGAATGCCGGCCTTCTTCGCGGCGTCGGTGATGTGCTGCACCATGCGCAGAATCGACAGGTGCATCGGGCGATAGAGGTACGCGACGTCGCGGTTCTGCCGGTCGATGGCCAGCGAGTACTGAATGAGGTCGTTGGTGCCGATGCTGAAGAACTCGGCCTCCTGCGCGAGGCGGTCGGCGATCCACGCGGCGCTGGGTGTCTCGACCATGATGCCCACCGGCACGCGGCGGCCCAGCGGCACGCCCTGACGTGACAGCTCGGAGCGGCAGGCCTCGAGCTCGCTGCGCGCCTCCCGCAGCTCGCTGATGCCCGACACCATCGGGAACATCACCTTCAGGTTCCCGTGCACGCTCGCGCGCAACAGCGCCCGCAGCTGCGCCCGGAACAGCTCGCGGTGCTGCAGGCAGTAGCGAATGGCGCGCAGCCCCAGCGCGGGGTTCGTCTCTTTCTCCCACTTCTTGTTGCTGGGCACCTTGTCGCCGCCGAGGTCGAGCGTGCGAATCGTCACGGGCCGGTCGCCCATCGCCTCGAGCACTGCCTTGTAGGCCTGGTAGTGCTCCTCTTCGGTGGGCGGCGCGGGCCGGTCGAGGAAGAGGAACTCGGTGCGGTACAGCCCGATGCCCTCGGCGCCGTGCGCGAGCAGCGATGGAATCTCGTCGGCGAACTCGATGTTGCCGTTGAGCCGCACGCGCGCGCCGTCGATGGTGACTGATGGCAGCTCGGCCGTCTTCAGCGCCAGCGCCTCGGTCGCCAGCTGCCGGCGCATCGTCTCGCGGAAGAGGGCCAGCTGCTCTTCGGTGGGGTTGACGAGCACCAGCCCGCGGCGGCCGTCGACGGCCACCACGTCGCCGTTGCGAATGGCCTCTGCTGCTTTGCCCAGCCCCAGCACCGCGGGCACGTCTCGCGCGCGGGCGACGATGGCGGTGTGGCTGGTGTGACCGCCGAGGTCGGTGACGAAGGCGCCCACCTTGCCCGTCTTCACCAGCATCGCCGCGTCGGCCGGGCTGATGTCGTGTGCCACCACCACGGCGCCGACGGGCACCTCGAGCTCCTGGTCGACGACCTCGCCCATCAGGTTTCGCACGAGGCGGTCGGCGACGAACTCGATGTCGCTCTTGCGCTCGCGGAAGTACTCGTCTTCGAGGTTGTCGAACTGGTGCCGCAGCCGCCGGCAGACGCGCCGCACGGCCCACTCGGCGTTGATGGTCTCTTCCTTGATGAGGCGGGTGACCTCGACGAGGAACATCGGGTCATGCAGCATCATGCGGTGCGCTTCGAGAATGAGCGCGTGCTCGTTCTCGGCGCCCGTCGACAGCTTCGTCTTGAGGTCTTCGAGCTGCTTGTCCGACAGGGTGATGGCCGTGCGAAAGCGCATCACCTCGGCTTCGGCGTCGGTGGGCTTGAGCTTCACCTTCGGGGTGCGCACCTTGCGTGCGTCGATGACGAAGGCGTGGCCGACCGCCACTCCGGGGCTGGCGCCGATGCCCTGAAACGAGACCGTGGCTGACACGACCGAACCGTACCCCGCGCTCGAGGGCGCACAAAGCCGGGTGTCAGAAGACGTCCGCCTTCGGCCGCGAAGGGCTACTATCGCCCCGCACATGAAGGCGGTCTGTCCCAGCTGTGAGCGGCTCATCGACGTCAACGCGGTGAAGGTCGTCGGCGGCGATGCGTTCGTCGGCTGCCCGAAGTGCGGCGTCGAGTCGTCGCTGCCCATCACCACCGAGGCGCTGCCCGCGCTCACCGAGACGCCGAAGGCCGCCCCGCCGCTGCCGATGTCGTCGAGGAAGACGCCCGGGCCGAGAGCGCTGGTGCTGGCGTCGTCAGCCGAGGCCAGCAACGTCGTGATGCTGCGAGCACCGACGGCCGCGGCGGTCGATTCAGCGCGGGCCTTCGCCGACGCCGAGCCGTTCGAGGTGCCAGAGGGCTTCTGCCCGAAGTGCATCTCGAAGCGCGTGGGCTCGGCGGCCTGCCCCACCTGCGGCCTCGCGTTCGAGCGCGCCGACGTCGCCTCGTTGCACCCTCCCGAAGACCTCGCCGCCATGTGGAAGGAGCTGCTGCGCGAGTGGGGTGACGACGCCCGCCACGCCGCCGTACGCCGGCTCGCCTCCGAGCGTGCCCAGCTGCCCGAGCTCGCCCGCCTCTACCGCCTGCGCCTCGCGGCCATGCCCGAAGACCCCATCGCCCAGCGAGGCCGCGACGACGTCGTCACCCTGGCCTCGTCGGTGATGTTGCCGCGCGGTGACCCGAAAGAGGCTGCGCAGGCGCCCCTGCTGGTGCGCGTGCTGGTGGGCGGGCTCGCGCTCGTCGTCATCCTCAGCGCCTTCGCCGCGATGTTCCGGTTGCTGAAGTCGTGACGACCTCGAAGCGGCGCGAGCTTCACCAGGCGACGGTCGACGGCGTGCTGGGCAAGGGCGGCGCGCTGTCGGCGGTGCTCTCTGGCTACGAGCACCGGCCCGCGCAGCTCGAGATGGCGAAGGGCGTCGAGGTGGCGCTCGAGACGGGCACCGCGCTGCTGGCCGAGGCCGGCACGGGCACCGGCAAGACGCTCGGCTACCTCGTGCCGGCGGTGCTCTCGGGCAAGCGCGTCATCGTCTCGACGGCCACGCGCACCCTGCAAGACCAGGTCTTCGCGAAAGACATTCCCCTGCTGCGCGACGTGGTGGGGCTGCCCTTCGAGGCGGCGCTGCTGAAGGGGCGCTCGAACTACCTGTGCGCGCACCGCTTCGAGGCCTTCGACCAGGCGCCCACCTTCGCCACGCCCGAAGACGCGACGTACTGGCCCGAGTTTCGCCGCTGGGCAATGCAGACCGAGACGGGCGACCGCGGCGAGACGCGCGTGCCCGAGAACTGGAGCGGCTGGCCCCTCGTCTCGACCACCAGCGACGCGTGCCTCGGCGGCAAGTGCCCGCTGTACGAGTCGTGCTTCGTGACGAAGGGCCGGCGCGCGGCGGCCGAGTGCGACGTCATCGTGGTGAACCACGCCCTCTTCTTCTCGGACCTCTCGCTGCGCTCGCGCGGCGGTGAAGAGAAGCTGGGCATTCTGCCGCCGTACGACGCGGTGGTGTTCGACGAGGCGCACGCGCTCGAAGACGTGGCGACCGAGCACTTCGGCGTCTCTGTTTCCTCGGGCCGCCTCACCAGCCTCGCGCAAGACCTGCTGGGCGTGCTGCCGGTGACTGACGGCCGCGCGAGCCACCTCGCCGCGCTCTCGGTGACGCTGCGCAGCCGCAGCGAGGCGCTGTTTCGAGAGCTGTCACTCGCCTTCCCCGTCGAGCCGCTCGAGACGCAGCGCCGGCAGGGTGACTTCACGCTGACGCCCGAGGTGGTGGAGCAGCTGCGCCCGCCCGCCGCGGCGACGCTCGAGGTGCTGGCCGCCATCGCCGCGCTCACCGGAGACGATGACCCCGACCTCGGCGCCCTCAACCGTCGGGCCGTCGAGACGGCGTCGGCGCTCGAGCACGTGGTGCAGGCCGACGACGCGCGGCAGGTGTACTGGGCCGAGACGCGCGGGCGCTCCCTGGCGCTGCGGGCGGCGCCCATCGACGTCGGCGAGAGCCTCGCGCGTTTCCTCTACGAAGACGTCGGCGCCGTCATCTTCACGTCGGCCACCCTCACCTCCTCGACCGGCCGCCAGGAGCGCTCGTTCGACTACGTCGCGCGCCGCTTCGGCCTCGACCCGAAGGCCACCGCGACCGTCTCGGTGGAGTCTCCCTTCGACTTCCCCTCGCAGGCTGCCTTCTACGTGCCGTCACACCTGCCCGAGCCGAACGCGCCCGACTTCACACTGCAGTTCTCTCGCGAGGTGCTGCGGCTCATTCGGTTGATGGGCGGTCGCGCCTTCGTGCTGTGCACCAGCCTCAGACACCTCGACGAGGTGCACGCGCTCGTCTCGCCGCACGTCGAGGTGCCGGTCTTGAAGCAGGGCGAGGCGCCGCGCACGGTGCTGCTCGAGCAGTTCAAGGAGAAGCCCTCGGTGCTCTTCGCGTCGCACAGCTTCTGGGAGGGCGTCGACGTGCCCGGTGACGCGCTCTCGCTGGTGGTGATGGACAAGGTGCCGTTCGCGCCACCGAACGAGCCGCTGCAGGCCGCGCGCATCGAGGCCGTGCGCAAAGAGGGCGGCAACCCCTTCGACGAGTACCAGGTGCCGCAGGCCGCGCTCTCGCTGAGGCAGGGCTTCGGCCGGCTCATTCGCACGCGCACCGACCACGGCATCGTCGCGCTCGGAGACACGCGCGTGCTCACGAAGCGCTACGGCAAGCAGTTGGTGGCGAGCCTGCCGCCGGCGACGCGCTTCTCACGCCTCGATGACGTCAAGCGCTGGTGGGCCGCGAAGCAGAAGCCCTGAGCGCGCGGCGGAGTAAGGTGCCGAAACCCGATGGCGTACCCGGTCGACACCATTCTGGCAGGCAAGTTGCGCGTGGTGCGCCTGCTGGGTGAAGGCGGCATCGGCGAGGTCTACGAGGTCGAGCACCAGCTGACGCGGCACCGGCGCGCGCTCAAGGTGCTCAAGGCCCAGTGGAAGGGCGACACCGAGCTCATCGAGCGGTTCCAGCGTGAAGCGTCGGCGGCGGCGCACATCGGCAACCCGCACATCGTCGAGACGTTCGACGCCGGCACGCTCGACGACGGCAGCCCGTACCTGTTGATGGAGCTGCTCGACGGCCAGTCGCTCGACCAGGTGCTGCGGTGGAACGGGCGGCTCGAGCCCTCGGTGGCGGTGCAGCTGATGCTGCAGGTCTGCGACGCGGTCGCCGCGGCCAACGACGCCGGCATCGTGCATCGCGACCTCAAGCCCGAGAACCTCTTCCTGCTCAAGCGCGACGGGCACAGCTTCGTGAAGGTGCTCGACTTCGGCATCTCGAAGTTCGACTCGAGCCTCACGGGCCGGGCCAAGGTGACGAACACGTTCACCGCGCTCGGCACGCCGCTGTACATGTCGCCCGAGCAGATGCGGGCCTCGAAGGACGTCGACGCGCGGGCCGATCTCTACTCGCTCGGCGTCATTCTCTACGAGGCCATCTCGGGCACTGCGCCGTTCGACGCCGAGTCCTTCGCGGACCTCGCGGCGATGGTGCTGCGCGGTGAAGCGAAGCGGCTCGACATGCTGGTGCCCGAGGCCGGCAAGGCGCTCGCGACGGTGGTGGCGAAGGCCATGGCGCCCGACCGGAACCAGCGCTTCGAGTCGGTGCGCGACTTCGCCGAGGCGTTGGAGCCGTTCGCGGGGCCTGGCGTGACCTCGCTCACCGAGCTGCCCCAGCGAAAGCTGCCAGCAAAGCCTGAGCCGGCCCGCGCTCCCGTCGACCCGCTCGGAGACACGGCCCGGCCCGACGATGAGACCACCGCCTCGGGGCGACCAACCGAAGAGGCGCTGCCCCGACGGCGTGAAGGCGACACGACGGTGGTGCCGCGGCGGGGCGTCTGGGTGGCTGGCGCGCTGCTCCTCGTGAGCGGAGTCGTCGGCGTGATGCTGTGGAGTGGGCCGGCGCCGGTGCAGGTGGTGGATGCGGGCGTGAGCGCGCCCGTTGCTGAGCTGAAGCCCGTGGAGCCGCCCCCAGTGGAGCAACCGCCTCCGCCTCCCGTGGAGCCTGCGCCGATCGATGCAGGCGTCGCCCGAATCGAACGCATGCCGGACCCAAAGCCGAAGACCGAACGACGACCGCCCACTTTCTCGGGAAGGCTGAAGGTGACGTGCACTGCAGACCCGTGTCGCGTCACCCTGCCCGGAGCGACGGGCCCCATCGACACGCCGTTTCAGAACGTCGCGAGCAGCTCCGGCGTGCTGCGCATTCAGGTTCCCTCGAAGGCGAAGTCGACCTTCAAGCTCGAGTTCACGCGGGCAGACGAAGAGGTGGTGTTGAGCATCGACGGGGTGACGGGCGTCGTGACGCGCCGGTGAATCAGAAGGACAACACGAGGCCGACGCCGGCTGCGACGAGCGCGAGCGCTCCCGTGACCGCAAAGCCCGTCATCCACCCCCGGCCGTCACGCATCAGCGCGCGGTAGCGCATGTCATCGACTTGCGGCACCTGGGCTGCGGCTCCAAACGTCGATTGGCCCACGCCGAGCGCGACGCCGGACGCGACGGCGAGCACACCCGCTGCGATGAACGAGACGAGACGCGGCACGTTCGAGACGGGCTGAGTGACGGTCGCGACGGCTGGGCGGCTCACCACACTCCGAACGGCCTCGGCGGTCACGGGCGAGGACTCAACGCTCGCGCTGTTGCGGGTCTGCCGGGTCACCTGCGCGCCTTCGGAAGAGACGAGCACCGTGACGAGCTCATCGACCAGCGCGTCAGCGGGGAGCGGCGCGACGGCGCGTGACGAGGCGAGCAGGCGCTCCCGGCGTGACGGGTCGGTCAACGGCGGCGCAGCGGGCAGTCGAATGACGGCATCGGCGGCGAGGTCGACCCGAACCTGGAGCAGCTCGGCGCGCGGCTGCGCTGCGACGATGAGGTGTGGACCGGGCGCGAGCTCCACCTCGAGTGGCGTCACGCCACGCAGCCGGCCATCGACCCAGACGAGCGCCGGCGACGGGCTCTCGATGCGACGGCTGGCCCGCGCCACCTGCTTCGCCTTCTGCCGCAGCTCATCGAGCCACCGTGCAAAGCGCTCGGCTTTCGGCACGTCGAGCGTGAGGTCGGCGTCGATGGAGAACGCGTCCATCACCGCGCGCACGCCGCGCTGCGGGTCCTTCTCGTCTTCGAGGTGGTCGACGAAGCCACGCAGCGCCCACAGCTTGAGCCACGAGTCGTTCGTGCGCCGCCAGTCACTGCCAGCGAGAGAGGCGTCGATGGCCTGCAGGGTCGCGCGCGCTTCCATGAACGAGAGCGAGCGCAGGTGGGTGGCGACAGTGGAGAAGCGCTCCTTCAGGGCCGCGTCATCGACCGAGCGCGGAAGCCGGAGCACCTCATCGAGGTCGACGAAGGTGCCGTCGGCAGTCAGCTCGTTGGTGAGGGTGAGCGCCTGCGAGGGGTCTTCGCCCACCACGACGAGCGGCCGCGGCACCGTCGAGAGGCTGACGAGCAGGAGCACCGAGACCATGGCGCGAGCCAAGCATCACCCGTGCGCCGGTTCTACGTTGCTCGCGAGCGCACGAGGCTGCGTATGCTGCGCCCGATGCGTTGGCGCCTCGGGTGGATGGTTCTGGTGGTCGGCCTCGTGCTCGGGTGCCCGGAGGACACGCTCGAGGGTCGGCCGTGTGATGCGCAGGGCGTCTGCTGCGTCGGCTTTCGGTGCAACGACGACAAACGGTGCGAGCGGCTCGAGAGCACGCCCGTGTCCGTGACGTGCGTGATTCCAACGAGCGCGGGCGGGCCGGCTGGTGGTGGCAGCGTGATGGCTGGCGGCACGGCTCGGGCAGGTGGAACCGCGACGGCGGGCGGAGCTCCGACTGCGGGTGGCAGTGCGACGGCGGGCGGAAACTCCACAGCGGGCGGAGCTGCGACAGCGGGCGGCAGTGTGACGGCGGGCGGAACCTCAACAGCGGGAGGA
Organism: Myxococcaceae bacterium; assembly: GCA_040275325.1. GTDB lineage: Bacteria > Myxococcota > Myxococcia > Myxococcales > Myxococcaceae > Xiheimicrobium. Next base: position 40,704 of record JBEOKA010000351.1, read on the forward strand.
ACGACGGCAGGCGGCACTGCAACGGCGGGTGGAACGACGGCAGGCGGCACTGCGATGGCTGGTGGCTCGGCGGCGGGAGGCGGCTCCACGACCGCGGGAGGATCTGCCACGGCAGGCGGCGCGGCGACGGCTGGCGGAACGGCAGGCGGAACCTCGAGCGGCGGCGGAACCGGCGTGTGCTCTCCGACGACGCTTCTCACCGGTGCGACGGCGCTGGCTGCGGGCGCTCAGCACGCCTGCGTCATCGGCGCTGGCGGCGGCGTCTGGTGCTGGGGCGCAAACATCGTGGGTCAGGCCGGCGCTCCGCTCACGACGGAGCAGGTGCGCTGCGCTCGACGGGTCAGCGGCACGACGACCCCGGCACTCACGCTCGCGGCAAACGACCTGATGACGTGCACGCGAATCACCAGCACCTCGCCCATCGAGTGCTGGGGAGACCGGCCCGCTGCGGCTCCGTCACCCACTCCGACCGCGATGACGCTGACCGCGCCGCAGGCAAACGGGCTCGCGGTGGGAGACTCTCACGTGTGCGTCAGCGAGCCCGGCACCGTGTCGTGCACTGGCGACAACTCGGCGGGCCAGCTCGGCCCCGGCACTGGCACCATGGGCGGAGTGCTGGACCCGGCACCACGCTCCACCTGCGCCGGTACCTTCCACACCTGCCTCGCGCGCGCTGACGGCGGCGTCGACTGTTGGGGAAGAAACGACCTGAACCAGGTGCAGCCGGGCGCGACCGCTTCGTACTCGCTCCCTCAGCGCGTGACGCTCTCGGCGGCGGCGCTCGAGGTGAAGTGCGGAAGGGACTACTCGTGCGCGCGGCTCGTGAACAATGAGCTGTGGTGTTGGGGCGACAACCTCGCGACTCAGCTTTCGGCTGGGTCCGCCTCGTCACCTGTCCTGACCTCGGCAGGCTCGGTCTCGGCGGTTGGCGCTGGTGATCAGCACCTCTGCTTCGTGCGCAGCAACGCCGTCTGGTGCCGCGGCAAGAACAACGTGGGCCAGTGTGCGGGCACGACGAGCAGCTTGCGCGCCAACCCCGAAGTACAAGTCGCTGGGCTTCCCGGCGGTGCGCCAGACGAGCTCGCGCTCGGCATCGACTTCAGCTGCGCGCGCTACCCGAACGGTGACGTCTGGTGCTGGGGGCTCGACGACCTCAACCAGCTGGGCTCGGCCGACGCAGGCGGCTTCGCGCCCCGTCGCGTGCAGCTCATGCAGTAGGCCTCAGCGCGGCTCGCCGAACTTGTTGTTGATGAGCGCGCCAATCTCTCTCTGACAGTCCTCGGCGCCGTCTCCGCGGCACGACACCTTCACCACCATGCCCTGCGCGGCCGCGAGCATCAGCACGCCCATGATGGACTTGCCGTTGACGGTCTGGCCCTCGCACTCGACGTCGACTTCGCACGGGTACTTGTTGGCGGCCTTCACCAGCTGCGCGGCGGCGCGGGCGTGCAGGCCGAGGGCGTTGGGAATGGTGTAGGTCGCTTCACTCACGAGGCTCTGCACTCTACGCAGAGCGCGCGCGGGCGGCGACTTTCCGACCGGGGCCTCGAAGAACGGCTGGGGAAAGACCTCGCGAGCGGCGCCAGAGGTGATTATCCCCGGCGCTCCCCCGCAACCGCTGGCACGACCGCTCATGGGCTTCCTTCACGACGCCGTCATCTTCCTGGTGGCGGCCGTCATCGCCGTCTCGTTGTTCAAGCGCACGGGCCTCGGCAGCGTGCTCGGCTACCTCGTCGCGGGCGTCGCCATCGGGCCGTCGGCGTTCCGCTTCGTGAGCGACGTCGAGAGCGTGATGAAGTTCTCCGAGCTCGGCGTGGTGCTGCTGCTCTTCATCATCGGGCTCGAGCTGCAGCCGTCACGCCTGTGGCAGATGCGCGGGCACGTCTTCGGGCTGGGCGGGCTGCAGACGGGTCTCACCACCGGGCTGCTGGCGCTCGCCAGTCTCGCCATGGGCCTTGAGCCCCTCGCCGCGCTCGTCACCGGCTTCGCGCTCTCGCTCTCGTCGACTGCCCTCGCGGTGCAGGTGCTGGCCGAGAAGAACCAGCTCACCTCGCAGCACGGGCGGGTGGCGTTCGGCATTCTGCTGTTCCAGGACCTCGCGGCGATTCCCTTCCTCGCGCTGTTGCCGCTGCTGGGCACGCACGCCGCGCCTGCGCAGGACCAGAGCGTGGGGCTGGGGTTGCTCAAGGTGCTCGCGACGTTCGGCACCATGGTGGTGGCGAGCCGCTTCGTGCTGCGCCCGGTGCTCAAGCAGGTCGCCGCGCTGCACAGCCAGGAGCTCTTCACCGCGTTCGCGCTGCTCGTCGTCGCCGGCACCGCCGTGTTGATGGAGACGATTGGGCTCTCGGCCACCCTCGGCGCGTTCTCGGCCGGCGTGCTGCTGGCCGACTCCGAATACCGTCACGAGCTCGAGGCCGACATCGAGCCGTTCAAGGGGCTCTTGCTGGGCCTCTTCTTCATGGCCGTCGGCATGTCGGTGAACCTGTCGCTGCTGTCGGCGAAGCCGGTGCAGGTGGTGGCGTTGGTGGCCGGCCTGCTGCTGGTGAAGAGCGCGGTGTTGTTCTTCATCGGCAAGCGCCGCAACGGCACCACGCTGGGAGCCCTGCGCCTCGCCATCTCGACCTCTCAAGGCGGTGAGTTCGCCTTCGTCGTCTTCGGGCTCGCCACCTCGACGGCCGCGCTGACGCCCGAGATGTCCGAGCTGCTGGTGCTCGTCGTCGGCCTCTCGCTCGCGGTGACGCCGGTGGCCTTCACGCTGTTCGAGAAGCTCATCGCGCCGAGGCTCGCGCCGAAGAAAGAGGAGAAGGCCTTCGATGTGCTCGGGCAGGAGTCGGAGCCGCCCGTCGTCATCGCCGGCTTCGGGCGCGTGGGCCAGGTGGTGGGCCGCGTGCTGACGGCCAGACACATCTCCTTCGTGGCGCTCGACGCGTCGAGTGAGCACGTCGACTTCGTGCGGCGCTTCGGCAACAAGGTCTTCTACGGCGACGCGTCACGGCTCGAGCTGCTCGAGGCCGCGGGCACGGCGAAGGCGCGGCTGTTCGTGCTGGCCATCGACGACGTCGCCAAGTCCGTCGACATCGCGCGCACCGTGCAGAAGCACTTCCCGCACGTCACCATCGTCGCCCGCGCCCGCAACCGTCAGCACGCGTACGAGCTGCTCGCGCTCGGCGTCACGCACCTGATGCGAGAGACGTTCTCGTCGAGCCTCGAGATGACGGGCGAGGTGTTGTCGCTGCTCGGTATGCCGTCGTCGGAGGTGGCGCGCACGCTGGCGACGTTCCGCTCGCACGACGAGCAGCTGTTGATGGACAGCTTCCAGCACCGCGGCGACGTGAGCACGCTGCAGGAGCGCGCGAAGCAGGCGCGGGCCGACCTCGAGAAGCTGTTCGAGGCCGACGCGCAGCAGCCGCCGACCTGAGCTCGACTACCTGGGCGCCGACGCGACGCTCGAAGGCTTCGGCCCCTGGCCCAGCACGTGACTGACGGCGAACGACCCCTGCACATCGCGGGTCGCGGCTTCACGGCCCGGGTACTCCCACCACCAGCGCGAGCCCTGCCAGATGGCCTCGGGGCTCGACGCGCGGCTGGTGAGGCCGGGCGAGAGGTCGAACCCACACGCGTTGAGCAGCGCCTCGGCGGCGGCCGCGGCGGGAACACCCTGCTGCTCCTGCAGTGGGTTCGTCGCGGGTCCGACGCCCCACGCATGAGCGAGCCAGGTCAACGTGAGCTCGACGAGGTCGATGGCCGAGCGCTGCTTCTGAATGCGGGGCAGCGCGGTGACGACGTCGCTCCACGGCACCGAGATGGAGAACACCGCCACGTTGGGGAACAGCCCGTCGTCGGCGTAGCGCCCGAGCTTTCCGCTCTGCAGCGCGTTCGTCTCGGGTGGGTGCCCGAAGCCGCCAGCGGGAGAGAGGGAAATCTCGACGAGCTTCGTGTCCTTCATCGCCTTGCCGCGGGGGCCGGCGAGCGCGACGTGGCTCCAGTGGCTGGGCGTGAAGTCGTGCCGAACGAAGGCCTGCGCGGCGCGAACGCGAAAGTCGATGGGCCCCGTGCCACCCAGCAGCACCAGCCGCGTGCGCTCGGCGTCGTCACCCCACGTGCGCTCGAACCACTTCAGGTTGTCCTCACGCGGCTTGCGCGCGACCTTCGTCACCTTCGGGTTCGGCTGCTTCGAGGTCGAGGCCTGCATCGTCATGGAGTTCTCCTTCGCATGCGAAAGGTGGGCGCGCTGGCGACGCGCATCGAGCCGACCTCGACGTAGTGGGCCGTCACGTCGAGGGCGTTGGGAGCGCGGGTGAAGCGCAAGACACAGAGCTGGTCGCCCTTGTGGGGGAACAGCGTGCGCGCGCCGTACGACGAGCCGGGCAGGCGCAGCAGCGAGGGCACCTCGGGCGTGTCGGCGTGTCGCGGCCACGGGTTCTTGCTGCCCGACAGCCAGTTCTTCGCGCGCGCGATGGCGTCGGCGCCGACGGTGGTGACGAGCGTCGAAGGCGACGAGATGACCTCGTAGAGGCGCGTCGGCGTTCCGAGGGAGGCCGTGGGCGTCAGCTCGGCGACGCGGCCCCAGTGCACGTCTCCGGTGAGCAGCAGCACGTCGACGGCCTGCTTCGCGAGCAGGTCGAGGCGGTTCATCACCTCGGGGTAGTCGCCGTAGTTCGACTGCATGTAGTCGGCGGCGGCTCCAGAGAGCTTCGTGCTCGGCAGGTCGAGCATCGACTGGCCGGTGAGGAACGCGGGGAACCGCTGCGCCGTCGAGAACGAATCGGCCCAGGCCTTCAGCGCAGCGCGCGTGCCGGGCGCGAAGCTGGCCGAGCGGTCTTCTTGTCGCGTGGTGCGCCCGTTGCCGGCGAAGAGCGAGAGCGGCCCCACGTCGAGCGTCGCGTACGGCAGCCCTGGCGTACCCGTCACGTTCTGAAAGCCGTCGAACAGCGTCGCCGCGTTGCGCGCCCACAGCTGCCGGCCCGCGTTCGTCCACGAGTTCTGAATGAAGGGCGACGGGTGCGGCGCGTTGTTCCAGTACTCGTGGTCGTCGGGCAGCGCGAGCGTCGGCGCCACCTTGAGCAGGTCGGCGAAGGTGAACTCGCGCCGGCCATCGGGCAGCCAGTTCTTCGAGTAGTTCGCCTCGAGCAGGTCGAGCAGCGCAGGGTTCTGCTCGGGGAAGTTCTGCAGCGTCGGAATGTCGAGGTAGACCTGATCACCCATCAGCAGCGTCGCGTCAGGGCGGAACTTGCTGGCCACGAAGCGCGCCGTGCGGCCGAGCGCGCCCTCGTCTTCGTCACGGCAGTAGCAGCTGGCGAGCAGCAGCGTGAAGGCGCCGGTCGGGCCAGGCTCGAAGTCGTTCGGGAGCGGGCGCGTGACGAGCGAAGCCGACTCCTGTCCGATGGTGACGGTGACGCGGTACGCAGGCCGGTCGACGCCGTTCGCCGCGGGCACGGGGAACTCGAAGAGGCCGCTGAAGGTGCGCGCGGTGCCGCTCGAGGGAGGAATCGCGCCGCGTACGGGAGCAAGCGGCCTCACGACGGCTGGAGCGCTCGCCTGCGCAGCCCCGCTCACCGGAGCGAACGCCCACGTCGGCGTCGGCGCCGCTGACTGCCCGGTGATGCCGAGCCACACGCGCACGTGAGCGGCGTCGCTCATCGATGGGTACAGCGCGATGGTCACCACACCCTCCCCTCGTGGAGCGACGCACCCTACTGCACGGCGCTCGTTCACGTCTGTCGTGCTGCGCTCAGCGAATGACCGCGGCGCCGTCGAGCACCGTCGCGGCTCCGGAGGCGTCGACGAACACGAGGCCGCGCACGAGCGACGTGAGGTGGGCTGGCACGGCCGTCTTCACCAGCCCCGACGCGGCGTCGAGCGTCGGCGCGCGCAGGGCACACAGCACCAGGCCACCTTCATTCAGCGCGCGCACCGCGAGCGGCAGGCCCTCGTCCACGTCGACCGACACCACGTCTGCGCCCGCCAGGGTGAGCTGCGAGAGGCGGTCGCGGCCCACATCGGCTGGCACCTCGACCTGGTCGACCATGCACTGCTTGTGCGGGTGCAGCAGCGTGATGGGCTGCTCGAGGCTGAGGACGTGGGCGAGCCGGGTGCGGTTGAGGTGGTCGACCCACCAGGCCAGCACCGTCGACACCATCGGTCGCTTCGTGCCGGCCACGAGCAGCAGGCCGGGCCCCGGCGCCAGCATCGAGACGGTGTTCGCGACCCACGCCGGCGGCTCGGGAATTCGAAACGGAACCGGCCAGAACGTCGCCACACAAGCGCCGCGCTGCATGAACCCGAACACGAGGAACCGCGAGAGGTCCTTCACCCCGAAGGAGAAGTGGAGCGTGCCGCTGCGCTCGAAGTCGTCCTTCTGCGGCTCGGTCATCACGCAGTACAGCAGCTCCTTCGTCTCGACCGGCGTGAGCGGAGGCGTCTTCAGCGGCACCCACTCGTCACCCAGCTTCAGCTGCGGCGGCGAGCCGGTGGTGAGATGCAACGACTCAGCCTTCTTCTCGAGCAGGGTGACCAGCAGCTGGTGAAGATTCATGGCGGCGAACCATGCACGAGCGGTTCGTGGCGCGCATCAACGGCCGGCGCGCTCGCGGCGCAGCAGGTCGCGCAGCTGGTCGACGTCAGACGGGTGCAGCATGAAGCGCGCGTTCGGGTCGCCGGCGCGGCGAACGATGTCAGCCTCCGACAGGCCGGCCTGCCGCATCACCTCGAGCGCCCTGGGGTTGCGTGCGAACACCTGCGCCGCCCTCGCGGGGTCGCTCGTCTGCCCGCGGAACGCCTCGGTGAGGTGCGGCAGCATTCGGCCGACGGCGCCCTCCTCCTGCGCGCCGTTGCGAAACACGTTGCTCGCGAGTGAACCAGCCGCGCCCGCCAGTCGCGCCCACTGCGCGCCGGGGTAGACGGCCGCGAGCCCCTGCGCCGCCTCGCCCACCGCCGCCGCGCCGTAGCGCCAGTCACCCGTCTCGAGCAGGTCGCGCAGGTTGTTGACGAGCCCGAGGCCACCAGCGGCGCCACCGAGCACCCGGCCTGCGTCGGACTCCAGGAAGGCGTTGAGGTTGTTCGCGAGCGTCGACACGCGCCCTCCGAGCCGCAAGGTGTCTCGCAGCGCCTCGACGCCGTCGGTGATGGCGCGCAGCGAGTCTTGCGTGGGCTCGAGCGCGCGGCCGTCTCTCGCCCCTTCCCACGCCTTCACGACGTCGTGCACGGTGTTCAGCACCGAGAGGCCGGTACGCGCGAGGCCCTGGGGCGTCTGGTGCTCGCCGCCGGTCGCGAGGCCCTGCAGCAGGTCGCGGAACGAGGTGGCGGTGCGCTCGACGTCACGGGTGAGCGTGCCCGGGGGCAGCGCTCCACGCAGCTGCTGGACGATGCCGCGCTGGGCCTCGTCGGTGCTCTGCCCGCCGGCGATTCGATTCAGCTGCGCCTCGTTCGCCGCCGCCATCTGCACCTGAACGCGGCGTTGGTCGGGCAACAGGCCGGCCTCTCCGTAGCGACCAGCGAGCTCGATGGCGGACTCGGCCTGCGACGAACGCGCGAGCGTCGAGAGCGCGTGAAAGGCGACGTTCGACCCGTGCGCGCGCATCACCCGCTCTTCCGACTGCGCGGGCGCATCGGCGCGGCTGGGGAACTCGCGCCCAAAGCCGTCGGCGTTGTCGCGCAGGTACTGAGACAGGTCGCGCGCCGCGTCGGCCTCGCGCTGCACGAGGCGCTGGTGCGCCGGGTCGTTGCGAAACGAGTCGGTGAACCGCTGCCGCACCTCGGCGCTCGCGGAGGGACCGAGCCGGCCGAGGCCCTCCCGCAGCTGGCTGTTCCGCTCGGCCAGCGCCGCCTGCGCCTCACGCAGCGCGCCGGTACGCTGACGAAGCCCCTCGGTGATGGGCCGGTTGCCGGGCTGGTTCAGGCGGTCGAGCTCGCGGGCGCGGGCCTGCTCCTCGGCGCGCGCGGCAGGCGTCGGAGCGCCACGCAGGCGCGGGTCATTCGCGGCGCTGCGACCAGCTGGCTCGAAGCTCGAGGCCGGCTCGGCGGTGGGCTGCTGCGCTGGGCGTGCGGCGCGCGCGGCGGCGGCTTCAGCGTCGAGCACGCGGGCCTGCTCCATCATGCGCTCGGCGGTGCCAACGCGGTCTTCGGTCGTGGGCGTCTGGGCTTCGAGACCTTCGACGGGAGTGTTCATGCCCTGCTCGATGCAAAGTGGCCAAACCCCGTGCATCGAACTCAACTCGTTGATTCCGCTGACCCGCCGATGTCAGGCCCATTTCCAATCTGGAGTTCACAGATGACTGCCGCCGACCGACGTGTGCTCGTCGTGTACTGCCACCCGAACCCGAAGAGCTTCACGCACGCCGTGCTCGACGCCGTCTGCACTGGGCTGACGAGCGCGGGCGGTGCGTTCGACGTGCTCGACCTGCACGCCGAGCACTTCGACCCGGTGCTCATCGTCGACGAGACGCGGCGACGGCGAGACCTCGGCACGGTGGAGGAGACGCGCCGCCATCGTGAGCTCGTCGCGGCCGCGAAGACGCTCGTGTTCATCTACCCCGTCTGGTGGGGCGGCTTCCCCGCGATGCTCAAGGGCTTCATCGACCGCGTCTTCGTCTCGGGGCTCACCTATTCCTTCCAGCATCGCCCGAAGGAGGCTGTGTTTCCCGAGGGCCTCATGCGCGGGCACGCGGCGCACTTCTTCTACACGCTCGACTCCCCGGCGCTGGTGGCGTGGCTCGACCCGGGCTGGCTCTCGAACCTGTTCACGGTGTTTCGCTACTGCGGCTTTGGGCCCGTGCGCCGCCACTATCTTGCGCGCCTCAAGCTCACGACGCAGGCGCAGCGAGAGGAGTGGCTGGCCGAGGTGAAGGAGCGCGCCGAGGCGATTGGGCGCGGCTGAGCATCACCTCGAGCGCAGCGTGCCGAGCAGGTGCACCTTCTCACCCACGACGGCGAAGTCCTCACCACCCGCGACGGCCGCGCGCTCGAGCGTCACCGTCGACGGAATGAAGACGGGTCGCTTGAACTGCACGTCGACGACGCACGGCACGACGGGCTTCAGCTCGGCGACGCAGCGCGCGAGCGTCCACATGCCGTGAATGATGGCGCGCTCGAAGCCGAACACCTTCGCGGTGAGGTCGAAGAGGTGAATCGGGTTGATGTCTCCGCCGACGCGGCTGTAGCGGCGGCCGAGGCCGGATGGCACCTCGAGGGTGGTGGTGCTGGTTGGTGAGGGCCTCGGCTCGGGAGGAGGCGCTTTGTCTCGCCGCGGCGAGGGCTTCTTCACGATGAAGCGGGTGAGCTCGCGCCAACGAAGCGTCGCGCCGTCTCGCCACTCGGTGTGCAGGTCGAACGTCTGCATGCGCTCGCCGTCGTCGTGTCCTTCAAGCCACACGTTCACCTGGCCGCCGCCCATCTTCGGCAGCTCGGTGAAGACCTCGATGCGGTTGCTCAAGTGAACGAGGCCGAGCAGCCGAACGGGAAACGCGGGCGCCGAGAGCATCGCGAGGTGAAGCGCGCTCACCATCACGTGCGGGTACGGCAACGGCAGCCCATCACCGTCGTCGAAGCCGCACAGCGCGCGGTACTGCCGCAGGTTCTCGGCGTCGACGCGAACGTCGCTCCACGTCGCTTCGAGTCTGGGCACCGTCGCGCCTGCGGGTACGAGCGTCGGCTTCCGCGAGCGCAGCGCCTGCCAGTAGAGCGGCCCGTGCTTCGGTGGGTGCGTGAACGTCATCATGAGAAGGGATCCATCGGGCCGGCGAGCAGCTGATTCATCTGGGCTCGCGTGATGCGCCACTCCGACGTCCACACCGGCTTCGCGTCGACTGCGCGCTGGAGCACCTGCTCGAGCCACACCTCAGCCTGAGGCACGCGCGCACGCTGCTCGTCACGGTGCCGCTCGAGCTCGGGCATGAGGCTGACCTCGTCACCGGCCTTCAGCTCGAACCAGAACAGACAGACGCCCGGCAACCCTTCACGCGCCAACGAGACCTCGAGCCGCGAGACCTCAGGCCAGCTCTCGACCAGCCGGGTCATCACGCGCCGCGCGTCGGCTTCACTGCCCACCCGCCACCGCCAGTCCTCGACGGGAACGAGCGTGATGCCCTGAAGCAGCTCCAGGAGCGCGTCGGCACTCACGGTGCCGAAGGTGTTGAGAAAGACGTCTTCGCCGAACCTCGAGAGGCTGACGCTGTTCGTCCGTGCCGTGAGTGAAAACGGCCGCTCGGGCTTTGCGCTCACCGTCTCGTCTTTCATGGGCCGCGCGAATCTAGCAACGGCTCCTGACGTGGCGAGATCGACTGATCAGCAGTACGCGCCCTCGAGCAACACCGGCTCGCCCGACTTGAACTTCGCGACGATGTCGTCAGCGAGGTGTTTGCCGACGTAGGTGTCTTCGGAGCTCGTGGTGCACAGCCGCTCTTCGCCAAGCAACAAGGTGGCGCACGCCCAGCCGGCGGGAACGAGGAAGAGCCCTTCGCCAGGGCCCGCGCCTTCTTCGTCGTCTTCCGACTTCGTGAAGCCATGCTTCGCCTCGAGCTCGCTCCAGAACGCGGGAGGAATCGCGGCGAGGCTCAACGTCTCGAGGCGCGATGGGTCGATGCGCTGCGCGGGCATGCCGTCTTCGGCCGCGCTCACGAGCAGGCCTGCGTAGAACGTCTCGTGCGCTTCGTCCTCCTCGTCGGCCTCGGAAGGGCCAGGGTTCACCACGACGAGCGGCAGCCCCGTCTTCTTTCGCCACTCGGCGGCGGTGGCCTGGGCGGCGCGAACCGCTCCGAACGTCTTCGACTGACCGAACCTGCGCCCGACGACGAGCGCTCCGAGCTGGCCCTCGTCACAGTGCTCGCGCGGCGCGAGGCCAAGGTCGATCTGCTTCGCCACGAAGTCGACGACCGAGTCGGCGAGCTTCACGAGCCCCGCTGCCCCGAGCTCGTACACCGCGGCCTGCGCGTTCGCCGGAGAGAGCAACAACAGCTCGTTGTTCGGCGGGCGAATGCAGGCGACGAACCCCGCGGCGAGAATCGCGCGTTGGTCGTCAGGGCCCGTGAACCCCTGCGCCAGCATCGCAGCGGGAGGCAGCACCGCGGGGAGAATGAGCGCACCCTCCATCTCTTCTTCCTGAACCATGCAGACCAGCGCGTGCAGCCAGCTGTTGCGCAGGTTCTTCAGCTTGAGCACCCGGTACGAGCTGAACGCGCTGAGGCGGTGCTTGAGCTGGCTGAACGGGCCGCCGGGCGCTTCACCTTCGTCTTCGGCGTTCCACTCTGCGCCGATGGCCTGGGCGAGCCGCGCAATCTGGGTGTCGATGGGGGTCATGTGGCCTTTGACCCGTGAGCGTCGACGCGTGTGCAAGGTTGAAGCGCGTTCGCCCGGCGTGACACGGTGCGCGCCCATGAACCGGCCCGCCCTCAAGAGCCTCTTCGTTGCGCTGCAGCTCGCCGTCGCTGCGTGTCAGTGCGAGCCGCAGAAGGTCTACACGTGCGATGCCGCGAAGTGCGCGGGGGTCTGCCGCAACGGCATGTGCATTCCGTCGGGCGGCGGTGGCGCGGGTGGTGGCGTAGCGAATGCTGGCGGGAGCGCGAATGCAGCGGGTGGGAACCCGGCGGGCGGCTCGGCGGCGGGAGGGTTCGTGAGCGCTGGTGGCGCCGCGGCTGCTGGTGGCTCCGCGACTGCCGGCGGCTTCGTGACCGCTGGCGGCTTCGTGACTGCTGGTGGCTTCGTGACCGCTGGCGGTACGGCGAGCGCAGGCGGGTTCGTGACGGCTGGAGGCATCGCGAGCGGTGGCGGCATCGCAGCGGCAGGTGGAGCGGCGGGCGGCTTCTTCGTCGACTTCGACGGCGGCTGGCAGATTCAGGTGCCTCCGCCGAACCCCGCGCTCGATGGTGGCAACAGCGCGACGCAACACCTCGGGCCTGGCGCCAACGCATCATCGACGACTTCCTTCGGCGGGCCGCTCACGGCCACTGGACCGACCGTCGTCTACCCGGCCGACGGCGTCATCTTCCCGCCCAACACCAACCGCATCGAGTTCCACTTCCTGCCCTCGTCGGGCCAGACGCTGTTTCGCTTCACGTTCCGCGCGCCGACCCGCACCGTCGAAATCTTTACGACGTGCACGTCCGTCGGTGGTGGCTGCGTCTTCTCGCTCGAAGGCGCCGCGTACGCTGACCTCATTCCCTACGCGCGGGGGACGGCAGCCGTGGTGTGGGACGTCGCGGGGGTGAACGGCGCGTCGCCCGGCGTGGTGGGCGTCTCATCGCCGCAGCACCTCTCGTTCACCGAGCAGGACATCATCGGTGGGCTCTACTACTGGAACACCGCGGGCACGGTGATGCGGTTCGACTACGGCTTCCCGAACGCGCCAGCGCAGACGTACCTCACGGGCGCGAACGTCGGCGCGCTCACCTGCGTCGGCTGTCACGTCATCTCGCGACAGGGCAACCTCATCGCCGTCGGCAAGGACATTCCCGCGCCCTCGGCGTACTCGACGCTGCGCGTGGCGACGAAGCAGGTCGCGACCTCGACGGGCGGAGCACTCACTGGCAGCGCGAACTTCTTCTCGTTCTCACCCGACGAGCAGCACCTGCTGCAGAGCAACGGCTCGTCGATTCAGTGGAGAGACCTGCGCACCGGTGTGCTGCGCAGCGTGACGAGCCAGGGCACCATGCCCGACTGGTCTCCGAGCGGCGCGTCGATGGTGCTCGCGCGCCCGGGCTTCTCGCTCGGCTTCCCCGCGCCCGGCGTCGACTCGGCGTCGCTGCAGACGATGCGCTTCAACGGCACGGGCTTCGACCCGCCGACGACGCTCGTGCCGGCGGGCGGGCAGAACAACTACTACCCGGCGTATTCACCCGACGGGCGCTTCGTGTTGTTCAACCGCTCTCCGTCGAACCGCAACTCGATGGACAACGCGACGGTGACTGACGCGGGCGTTCCCGATGGGCAGTTGTGGACGGTGCCGTCGACTGGCGGAGCGCCGGTGCACCTCATCAACGCGTCGGCGCCAGGTGGCACGTCGTGGCCGAAGTGGGCGCCCGTGCTGCACCGCTACTCGGGCGGCACGGTGATGTGGCTCACCTTCTCGAGCGGTCGCGGCTACGGCTTGCGTCTCACCGACAACCAGCGCACGCAGTTGTGGATGGTGGCCTTCGACCCCGCGAAGGCGATGCTGGGACAAGACCCGAGCTTCCCCTCGTTCTGGTTGCCGTTTCAGAGCATCACGAGCGGCAACCACATCGGCCAGTGGAGCACGACGGTGCCGCGCGGGCCGTGCACGGGAACGGGTCAGAGCACCTGCGCCGTCGGAGAAGTCTGCCGCAACGGCATGTGCCAGCCGGGCTGAGGAGACCGCGTGCTGCTGCTGCTGATGCTGGTCGCTCAGCTCGATGCAGGGGTGACGTGCCCGGGCGTGACGGCCACAGACCTCGAGGCGTGGCGCGCGGAGGTGATGGACATCGTCGACTGGCAGCGCGCTGCGTACGCCGAGCACGTGCTCGCGGAGCATCACGTCACCTGCCCCGCGTTCGTCTCGGCCGTGACACCGACGCGCATCGTCGCGCTCGACGGCGCCGTGCAGGTCTCGTGGGAGCCCGTCGATGGGCCGCTCTGCTTCGAGGCGGTGACCGTGACGGCCGGCGGAGTGACGTCGACGGTGAAGGTCGACGGTTCGCCCTGCGTGTCGTTCGACGACCGCGGCGCCCCCCACATCACGCTCGAGGACTTCGACTTCGACGGGCGGCCCGACGTGCGCATCTGGACGACGCTCTCGATGGCGCAGTCGCGGCGCCTCGACGTGGTCTTGCTGCAGCGCGCTCAGCGACGCTTCGAGTACTCGCCGATGTTGTCGCGGCTCGATGATGCCCAGCCAGACGCAAAGACGAAGACCATCGAGAGTCGCGAGGTCCTCGGCAACGCGCCCTCGAAGCGGGTCAGGTGGGTGTGGCGAAAAGGCGTGCTCGTTCGAGTGAAGAAGTGAAGGCGCTCACCGGGCCCGCGCGCTCTGCTTCGGTGAACGGGTCGACGTCGCTCGGGTAACCGACGCTCCACAGGGTGAGCGCTTCGGGTGGTGCCGTCGGGCAATGGAACTGGCGCTGCTCGACGAGGCCGGCGTTGAAGACGTCGAGGCTGAGCTCTCCTCGAGCGACTGCCGTGAGCGCGCCGGTGAGCATGCGCACCATGTAGCGGGCGAACTGTTCTCCAACGAAGCGCAGCGTGACGCCACGTGCGTGCTCCAGCACCTCGACGGCGTCGACCCGACGTGGACGTCTGTCGCTCGTCTTGAAGTGAAAAACGCAGAAGTCACGCGTGCCGGGAACGAGCGCGGCGGCTTCTCGCAGCAACGACACGTCTCCCGCCTGCTCCCGGGCGAGCTCGTACTGGTAGGTCTTCGAGCACGCGCTGAACGCAGCGTGAAAGCCCTGCGGCGCAGCACGGGACATGACGACGCCGATGTCTGGCGGAAGATGCGGAGCGAGTCGCTCGGCGACGGACACAGGGTCGACGTCACGCAGCACCTTCGCGCTCAACACCTGCATGCGCGCGCTCACGCCTCGGTCGGTTCTTCCCGCGACGACCGGGTTTCTCGGCAGCTGCGCGTCGGCGAACGCGCGGAGGACTTCTGCCTGAACCGTGCGAACGCCCTGCTGCGCCTGATAGCCGTGAAACGCGCGCCCGTCGTACCAGCACCAGATGGCGACGACCGTGAAGGGAGTGTCTCGCACCTTCAGGCCGTGAGGCTCCATCGTTGGAGAACTCCGGCACTCGCAAGGCACACCTCGAGGCCCACCACCGAGCGCTTCAGGTCCTCAGAGAAGCTCTTGTCCTTGGTGAGAAACAGTCGCTCTCCCTGCAGCCGCTCGAACGATCGTTTGATGACGGCGGCGACCCACGGGTCGCCACGAGACAACTTGCGAGCGAACTCCGATGCGACGGCTACGTCCTCAGCGAGGAGCGGTTCGAGTTCGGCGCAATTCATGAGCCGTTCCGTCGTTTGCTTCAGGCCTCGCTCTCGGTCGTCCTGAATCTGGCGCAACTCCTGAGCTGCCCCCATGAGCACCTCAACCCGCTTCCGGTCACCCTGCTTTCTTCCAAGCTCCTGGGCAAACTTGTCGAGCCGACTTGCTTCGCCCTCACGATCAGGGCGCTCCCTTCGCAGCTTGGTTTCAGCTTCGAACAGGCAGAAGACGGGGAGAACGAGCCGTATCTTCCCGGTCTCAGCGGCCGCAAGGAGCGGTTCAGCACTGGTCGACTCACCGAGCGCGTGCTCGAGAACGAACTGGGTCTCGGCAAGCAGAAATCGCATTCAGGCCGCTGACTGCAGCTCGATCGTTGTGAAGGCGACAGGCACTCCCGCACTGCGAAGCTCGACCTCGCCGGGAACTTTGCCTGCCGGGTGCCTCCAGTGGTCATTCAGGTCGGCGAGCCAGCGCTCGACGAGCCCGCTGAGAACAGACTCGCCTGCTTCACGAAGGACATCTTCAGTTCCGCCATACGGCCGAAACACGGAAGCTGTATCCAGCGAAACCAACGGGACCTGCGAAGTGGCGCGCGTGCCCGCCCAACCTCGAATCTGGTCATGGTTGACGACGAAGAGAGCGGTGTAGCCAAAGAGGCTGGCGTTGAAGAGCGCCGCCTGGGTCACCCCCATGCTGTCGGCGACGTTGGCAGGCAGGGGCACGACTGCAAATGCGACCGTACCGGCTGGGCCCCTTGCCTCGATGATCCTCATGCAGGTCAGCCTACTCAGGGTCACGGGCTCGCGACAGGTGCACCTGGCCCATGGCCAGCACGAGCTGACGTTTGCGCGACAGCCTCGCGACACGCCGCGCGTGCACCATCGGCTCCTCGACGGGCTTCGCGAGCACGGCATGGCGCTCGGCTGCGCGCGCGTCACGCAAGCGATGTTCGTAGAGCCGTGCGAGGGCCAGATGGAGTGTCGAGGCGTCTTCACACAGCGGCACGGCGCGCTCCCACGTGGCGGCGGCCTGGTCGAGCGCGCCACGCCGACGCAGCGTTCGCCCCAACGCGATGAGCGCCCTCGCCTGCACGTCCACCATCTCACTCGACGTCGCCCGCTCGAAGAAGCGCTCGGCCTTCTGTGGAAAGTGCGCGCGCTCAGCCAGCTCACCGAGTCCGAGCGACACCTCTGACGTCACCGCCACCTGCTCGCTCCACGAAGCGCCGAGCCAGGCGAGCAGCGCGGCCGTGCTCCTGAGGTCCTGCAGGTTGTGCGAGAGCACGCGCGCCAACGTCGCCACGCGCCCCGTGCGCAAGAAGTCGAACCACGCGGCGGGAACCTGCGAGCCATCGAGGTCACCCACGCGATGCACGTCGAGCACCGCGCCTTCGACCGTCGACAGCCGCGTCTCCCGCTGCCAGTGACGCAACACCCGCCGGCTCGCGTGGAGCAAATCGAGGTGTGGCCTCGGCGACGGCGGCGTCAGCCGGTTCATCACGAAGCGCGTGCGGAGCAACGGCCAGTCGAACGAACGCCCGTTGAACGAGACGATGGCGCTCGCGGCCTCCACGCGCTCCGACAGGCGCGCCAGCACGGGCCGCTCTGCACCCGGACCCGAGAGGTGCAGCTGCTCGACGACGAGCTCGCCGTCATTCACGAACGCGAGGCCCACGAGGAACGGCAAGGTGCCCGCGCCGCCGCTCAAGCCGGTGGTCTCGGTGTCGAGGAAGAGCACGCGCGACACGTCGATGCCCGAGAACGTCTCATCGAGCCCGAGCACACCGAGCGTCGCCGCGTACGGGAGCACCGGCGCCGGACTGCGCGACTGCACGACATGCAGCACGCCCGCCGCCGTGGGCGTCGGTGGAATGAGCGCCGACAACGGGCTCTCACGCCGCGGGGTGGAGACGACGGGAGCTGACACTGCCGGCCGCGCGAGCAGCCCGAGCTTCGCCTTGAAGTCCATGGAGCGCTCGTCAGTTCAGCGACGTGATGCCGAGCGCCGACAACACCGCGAGCGCGAGCGTCTTTCGCCCCCGGTGCACCGCATCGACCGCGCCAGGACCAACACACGCGGGACAACCCTCGTCACACGCGCAGCCATCGAGCAGGTCTCTCGTGCGCCGCAGCACCGACTCGCGCTCGTCGAACAGCCGAGACGCCAGCCCCACGCCGCCGGGCACGCTGTCGTACAGATACAGCGTCGGGTCGAACAACGTGCTGCCGCGCCCGTCACCGTCACGCCCGCCGACGCACTGGCCGAGGTCGCGCGGGTCGACCATCAACCCCACCGCCGCCACCGTGTGCATCGCCGACAGCAGTCCGCGCAGCGCATCCATCACGTCGGGCCGCGGCGCGTTCAGCAGCTGCACCACCAGCTCGGGCACCGTCAGCCACACGGCCGTGGTGTGCATCTGCATCTCGGGCAGCCGCACGTCGCCGTAGCCGACGTTCTCGTGCGTGTGGAACTTGATCTTCTTGTACCCGACGACGCGCTCGACGACCGACACGTCGCCGGTGCCGAGCTCGTACGTCGGCGCCTTCGCCTCCTGCGCGCGGCTCATGACCGTCACCTTCGTGAAGGTCATCGCGTCGGTGTAGTAGTCGGGCTCGACGGGCCGGACGAACGCCTTGTGGTTCTCGAAGTCGAGCTTCTCGACCTGAAACTGGCGGCCCTCGTGTTGGTAGATGGCCTGCTCGTGCAGCATCGTGTGCGTCGAGCGCCAGTCCATCTCGGCCATCGTCTTGTCGGTCGAGAGGTCGACGATGACGAAGTTGTCCCAGCCGATGGCGCGCAGTGAGACGTCGTTCGCGGGGTACGCGTCGGCGCTCCAGTGCCACGTCGCTTTTCCGCCGGGCGTCGTCACCTCGTGCACCACGCGGTGCTCGGTGAGGTAGCCGAGCGCATCACGCACCTGGCCTGCGGGCACCTCGCGGAAGCCTTCATCGCCTTCGAACGGCAGCTCGAACGCCGCGCATTTGAGGTGCTGCACCAACACCTCGACGTTGTCCGGGTCGATGCGCGCCTGCTCGGCCGGAGCCGAGAGCAGACTCTTCGCCGTCGCCGCCACGTACTGGTCGACGGGAGCGCTCGAGGCGACCATCAACGACAGGCTCGTTCCCTGTCGCCGCCCTGCACGCCCAAAGCGTTGCCAGAGCGCCGCGACACTTCCGGGCCAGCCTGCGCAGACGACGGCATCGAGCGAGCCCACGTCGATGCCGAGCTCGAGCGCGCTCGTCGCGACGACACACTTCACCTCTCCGTGACGCAGGCGGTTCTCAATCTCGCGTCGCGCGTGCGGCAGGTAGCCACCGCGATACGCGTGCACGACGTCGGGGTCGATGCGCACCTGCGCGAGCGCGTCTCGCAGGTACTTGAGCATCACCTCGACGCCGTTTCGTGACTGGCCGAAGAGCAGCGTCGGCACACCCGCCTTCACGAGGTCGGCCGTCAGCCGCGCAGACGTCTTGATGTACGACTGCCGAATGCCGAGCTCGGCGTTCACGACGGGCGGGTTGTAGACGAGCACACGGCGTTCACCGCGCGGCGCGCCGCTCTGCGAGACGAGCTGCACGTCACGGCCCGTCATCTTCGACGCGTGCTCCTTCGGGTTGCCGATGGTGGCCGACGCGCAGAGGAACCTGGGGCTCGAACCGTGGAACTTCGCGACGCGCTCGAGGCGCCGCAGCACGTTCGCGAGGTGGCTGCCGAAGACGCCGCGGTACGCGTGCAGCTCGTCGACGACGATGTACTTGAGGCCCGCGAAGAAGCGCGCCCACCCCGCGTGGTGCGGGAGAATGCCCGTGTGCAGCATGTCGGGGTTGGTGAGGATGACGCCGCTTCGTTCTCTCGCCGAGCGACGCGCGTCGGCTGGCGTGTCTCCGTCG
Source organism: Myxococcaceae bacterium (assembly GCA_040275325.1). Classification (GTDB taxonomy): domain Bacteria; phylum Myxococcota; class Myxococcia; order Myxococcales; family Myxococcaceae; genus Xiheimicrobium. The sequence goes on from JBEOKA010000351.1 coordinate 59,524, forward strand.
AACGTCACGGCGCCGTGCTCGAGCCCCGCCTGCTGCAGAAACGTGTGCAGCGCCGCTTCCTGGTCTCGCGACAACGCCTTCGTCGGAAAGAGGAACAACGCGCGCGCTTCACGGTCGAGCGCGAGCGCGTTCAACACCGGCAGCAGGTAGCAGAGGCTCTTGCCCGACGCGGTGGGCGTGGCGACGACGACGTCTCGACCCGCCTGCGACAGCTCGTACGCCTCGGCCTGGTGCGTGTAGAGCGACGACAACCCGCGCGCCTTCAACGCCGTCACGACCTGCGGCGACAGCGTCTCGGGAAACGGCGCGGACGACGCCTCGGCCGACGGCAACACCTCGTCGAGCACGAGGTTCGGGCCCACCTGACGGTCACCCCGCCACTGCTCGAGCACTGCGTCGACTCCGTGAACCCGCTGCCACGGCGACTTCCGCTCCCCGAGGAACGGACCCTGCGAACGTGTCTGCATCACCTGACCTCCCGTTCAGGTAACTGTACGGACGCTCAGGTGACTGCTCAAGTTTTCAGCAGTGGCCGGTTCACTTCTTCTTCGCGGGCCGCAGCACGTCGCCGGCCTTCGCCTTGAGGCCCTTCACGTTCAGCTCGGCGATGGGGCTCTCGGCGAGCGCGTCGACCT